>NZ_JBSGZN010000048.1:0-60042 GCF_053611025.1 Streptomyces sp. NPDC054842 | reverse complement strand
CACGTGAGGTCCGGGCGCCGTCGTGCTCCGGGCCGGCGGCCCCGGGGGACGTGCACCCGCCCCGGGACCGCCGGCGGCCTTCAGCTCGCGGGCTTGATGTTGTTGTTGGTGTGGAAGAAGTTGTCGGGGTCGTAGGCGGCCTTGATCCGGGTGAGCCGCTCGTAGTTGGAGCCGTAGGCGTCCTCGATCCGCTCCGCCGAGTCCGCCCCGAGGTGGTTGGCGTAGACCGCGCCGGTGGTGTACGGCAGCAGTTCGGCGTAGACCTTCTCGGTCCACTCGACCGCCTCCTGGTCCTTGGCCGGGTCGGTCCAGGACGTGAGGATGCTGGTCAGATAGCCCTCGCGGTGCAGGAACGGGGTCTGCGCCGCGGGCACGTTCGACATCACTCCGCCCATCAGGCCGCCGCCGACCAGGCTCCGTTCGGAGGGGGCGTCGACGAACCCGTCCGCCAGGATCTGCAGCGGCTCGTCGCGCAGTTCGGGCAGCAGGAAGGAACGCGGGTAGTACCGGTGGCCGGCGACGGTGTTCTCGTCGAGCATCCGCTGCACCGCCACGTAGGGCATCGCCCCGCAGTGGTCCAGCAGCGCGCCGGTGCCGAGCCCGCGCATCTGCCCGATGAGGCTCTCGGTGGCGTCGTCGGGGGCCGCGTGCACGAAGCCCAGGCCGATCGCCGGCTCGCCGCCGGGGGCGGTGAGGAAGGCGAAGGAGGTGGTCAGCTCGTCGGGGGCGCTCCGGTTGAACTCGTCCAGCCGCCGTGCCACTTGCACCGTCTGGTCGATGGGGAAGGCGAGCAGGCCGGCCATGCAGTCGCCCTGCGGGTGGAGGCCGAACTCGAAGCGGGTGGCCACACCGAAGTTGCCGCCGCCCCCGCGGATCGCCCAGAAGAGGTCGGGGTGGTCCTCCGCGGTCACGGTCACCAGCTCGCCGTCGGCGAGCACCAGGTCGGCGGAAATCAAATTGTCCACGAGCAGGCCGCGGTAGCGGGCGAGCCAGCCGAGGCCGCCGCCGAGGGCCAGCCCGCCGATGCCGATGTACGACTCCTGCGAGCCGGTGACGGCCAGGCCGAAGCTGGTCGTCTCGGCGTCGACGTCGCCCTGTTCGAGTCCCGGCTGGACGGTCAGCCGGCGCTTCGCGGGGTCCACCCGGATGCCGCGCAGCCGCGAGGTGTCCAGCAGCAGGCCGCCCTCGACGGTGCCGGTGCCGGCGAAGCAGTGCCCGCCGCCCTTGATCGCCAGCTCGATGCCGTTCTCGCGGGCGAACTCGACCACCTTGACGACGTCGGAGGCGCCGTCGACCTGCACGATCGCTCCGGGGCTCTTCTGGAAGTAGCCGTTCCAGATCTGCTTGCGCTCGTCGTAGTCGGCGTCCTGTGCGGTGATGGTCCGGCCCCTGATCGCCTCACTCAGCTCCGCGAGCTTGGATTCCGGGATGGCCGTACCGGTCGCGGTGACGAGTCCCACGTCAGTCCTCCTCCTGCGGTTGGCGGATTCGGCCGGCGCGTCGGGCTCGTGCGAGGGGGCCGATGGAGACCGAACGTACGGCGGAGGGACAGCCCTCGGCGCGGGGGTGAAAGAGGGTGGAAAGGCGCCTCGGCGCGCACGGAGCGCTGGTTACGCTGGCGCACATGTCTGCACTCCGCGCGATGCCGCTGCTCACGGTGAGCGATCTCGATTCCGCAGTAGCCGCCCACATCCGGGTCACCGGGATGGAGGTGATCATGAATCACGGCTGGATCGCCACCCTGGCCCCGCCCACGGACCACTCCGTGCAGGTCAGCCTGATCACCAAGGACCCCACGGGGCCGGTGAACCCCTCGGCCTCCATCGAGGTGGAGGACCTGGACGCGGCCCTGGCGGGCGCCCGCGCCGCCGGTCTGGAGATCGTGTACGGCCCGGCGGACGAGGAGTGGGGTGTCCGCCGCTTCTTCTACCGGGACGCCGACGGCAACGTCGTCAACGTCCTCGCCCACCTCTGACCGCCGTGTCGCCCGCCTTCCGTCACACACCTCCCGGGGCCCGCTCCGCGACTCCCCGCCCGGGTTCCGGCGCGCCGCCCGGACAACGGGGCGGGCCGGCCGCGGCCGGCGGTCCCGCCGCGGACTCCGCGCAGGCCTTCTCCGTCCGCCTCTTCGGCGCCGGGCTCGCCTCGGCCGAACTGATGACCTGCTTCCTTGGCATGGAGCTGGGGCTGTACGCGGCACTGCGCCGCACCGGCCCGGCCACGGCCGCCCAGGTCGCCGAGGAGAGCGGCCTCGATCCCCGGATGGTCCGGGAGTGGCTGGAACAGCAGACGTGCGCCGGTGTCCTCACCGTCGACACGCCCGGAGCCGCACCGGATGCACGGCGGTTCGCCCTGCCCCCGGCCCACGCCGAGGCCCTGCTCGACGCCGACAGCCCGAACTGGATCGCCCCCCTGGTGGTGATGCCCGTCGGCGGCATGGCCGCCGTGCTGCCGCAGTTGGTGGAGGCCTACCGCGAGCGCCGCGGACTCCCTTACGCGGCTTACGGAGACGCCCTGCGCGGTGGCCAGGCGGGCCTGAACCGCGGCGTCTTCGAGCACCATCTGCCCGGCTGGATCAGCCGGCATCTGCCCGATGTCGACGCCCGGTTGCGCCTGCCCGGGAGCAGCATCGCCGACGTGGCCTGCGGCGCCGGTCTGTCCACCCTGGCGCTGGCCCGGATGTTCCCCGACGCGCTGGTGCACGGGATCGACCTGGACGAGGCGTCGATCCGGGACGCCGAGGCGAACCTCGCCGCGGCCGGCCCCGGGGAGCGGCTGTCGGAACGGGTGCGCTTCAGCACCGGTGACGCCGGCGGGGCCGACCCGGCCGGGCACACCCTGGTCTGCGTGTTCGACGCGCTGCACGACATGTCCGCGCCCGTCGACGTGCTCCGGGCCTGCCGGCGGCTGATGGCTCCCGGCGGGACGGTGCTGCTGATGGAGCCGTCCGTCGGCGAGCGGTTCACGCCGGCCGCGCCGGACAGCGAACGCTTCCACTACGCCGTCAGCGTGCTGCACTGCCTGCCGGTCGGGATGAGCCGGACACCGAGCGCGGCCACGGGCACGGTGATGCGCCCGGACACCGTGCGCGCGTACGCCGCCGAGGCGGGACTGGAGACCCGGGTGATCGACGTGGGGCACCCGTTCCACCGGCTGTACCGGCTCACCGCGTCTCCTCGGTGAACGACCGGTCGTGTCCGCACGGTTCCCGGCACCGGCCGAGGAGACCGGGAACCGTACGGACGTGACCGGCGGTCAGGTCTCCCGCGGCCCGTCCCCGGAGGGACGGCGCGAGCCGCGCGGGACGCCGACCTTGCCCGAGCGCAGGTAGTCGGCGACCAGCGCGTTGACCTCGGTGGGCTTCTCCAGCAGGGAGGCGTGGCCGCAGTTGCGGATCTCGGTGTACTCGGCGGTGGGGATCAGGTCCGCGAGTTCCCGTGACAGGTGCCGGGGCGCGACGATGTCGTGCTCCATCCCGACGACGAGCAACGGCACCCGGACCCGGGCCACTTCCTCGTCGGAGGGCCGGAAGGCGGTGCTCGCCTCGGCGTGGCCGATGGCGCCGTGACCGCCCGACTCCGCGAGTCCCGCCAGGCCGTCGAGGTAGGGCGCGATGAACTGGTCGCGGTTGAGCGCGCGCGGCCCGAAGAGGTACATCGCGCGGAAGGTGCCCTCCAGCAGGGCCGGGACCTTGTGGCCGTTCTTCAGCCGGTCCACCGCCTCGGCCTGGATGGCCTGCTGCAGCTTGCCGGGCTTCCACGGCACCCCGATGAGCGCGGCCCGCTCGATCAGGTCGGGGCGCTTCATCGCCAGCTCCAGCAGGATCATCGCGCCCACCGAGTAGCCGATGTAGGTACAAGGGCCCAGTTCCAGGGCCTCGTTGAGCGCGGCGAGGTCCTGTCCGAGCAGTTCCACCGTGTACGGCGGAGGGGTCTCCTCCGAGGGATGCACACCGCGCAGGTCGAAGGTGACGACCCGGTAGCCGGCCTTCGTCAGCTGCGGCACCTGCATGGTCTCGAAAAGGGACGCCTGGTGCTGTCCGGGCACGAGCACGACCACGGGCCCGTCCTCGGGCCCGTAGAAGTCGTAGCTCAGCGTGACGTCCGTGGGCAGGGTGACGTTCATGGTGTTCCCTTCTGTGGGGCGCTCAGCCGATGACCAGGCGCTCGAAGTCCTGACGGCTGGGTCCTACGTGGTCGCGGCTCAGGTCGGGGTGCTCGCGCAGGAACGCAAGCACGCGGCGGGCCACCTTGCGGTCCCTCATCAGCTCCGCGGGGCTGAGCAGCATGTGGTAGACCCGCTCGGCCGCGACGCGGACGTGCTCGTCGTCCTCGCGCAGGACGGCCAGGGCGGTGAGGACGCGGGAGGCCAGGGAGTCGTCGTGCGGGCCGCCGGCGAGCTCGGCGAGGCGGGCGGCATCGGTGGCGACCTGCTGCTCGAACCACTGCCCCAGGCACCGGCCGGTGGACTCGTGGGTCTCCAGGGCCCAGGCGGCCGGCTCCTGTCCGAGCCGGCCGAGCCGGTCGGCGACGGTCCGGGCGTGGGCCAGGCCGAGCGAGACACCGCGGCCGAAGGTGGGGTTGGTCTGTGCGCAGGCGTCACCGACCAGGGCGAACCCGGTGACCAGTGGGGCGCCGTCCGCCGTCAGCGACCGGTAGCGGTTCTCAAGACCGGCCATCGGCAGGGGGTCGCCGACCGGGGTCGCCCCGTCGAGCCAGTCCCGCACCGGAGCCACGCTGGCCAGGAAGCGGAGGTAGACCTCGCGGTCCAGCAGCCGCGTCCGCGCGGGGTCGTGGGAGGACACGGTCGTGGACAGGTGGAAGCGGCCGTTGTCACCGGGGAAGGCCAGCACCGTGGCGAAGTCGAGTTCGTGCACCACCGGTGACCGCAGGGACGGGAAGCGCCCGCCCGCCTTCAGCGCGAACTCCTGGGCGATGTAGGAGAAGCCGCACGCCTGGGCCCTCTCGCGGGGCGGGGCGCCTCCGATGCCGGTCAGCCAGGCCGCCGCGGCGGATCGGCGGCCGGTCGCGTCCAGCACCACCTCGGCGGCCACCTCCCCCGTCTCCGCGAGGCGCACCCCGTCCACATGGGGGACGCCGTGCGGCGCCCCGGCGCTGAGCAGGCCGGTGGCCCGGTCGCGCAGCAGCGTGACGGCGGGATCGGCGGCGACCCGGCGTCTGAGCGCGGCCTCGAAGACCAGCCGGCGGCACAGCAGACCGAGATCGCCGTTCCCGGTCTCCAGGGTCACGGGCACCGCGCCGCGGCCGGTCAGGTCCGCCAGAACCTCGGGGCACTCCTCGCGGAGCACGCCGACGCCGAGCCCCAGCAGGGCGTGCCCCTGGCGGGCGTGCGGCACACCGCGCCGTTCCCAGCCGGCCGCCTCGGCGTGCGCCCCGCCTTCCGGTGGCGGTCCGTCCCGCTCGACGAGTGTCACCCGGTGGCCCCGGCGCGCGGCGAACGCCGCGAGACCGAGGCCGGCCACCCCGGCGCCCAGCACGAGGATGTCCGCCACGGTCAGCCCCGCTTCACGAGCACCGCGAAGCGGCGCGTGGCGACGACGGTGCACACGGCCGTGATGCCGAGGGCCCAGGCCGCGGTACCGAGCACCGGCACCGCGAGCGCCCCCTCCCCGGCCAGGGCGGCCAGTGACTCGGAGGCCAGCGAGACCGGGTTTGCCCGCACCGCGGGCCGGATCCAGTGCGGGAAGGCGTCCAGCGGCACGTAACCGCTGGACATCAGGGTCAGCACGAGGGTGGGCATCTGCACGTAGCGCACGATGATGCCCGGGTGCTGGGCGACGAGCGCGACGGCCACGGCCAGCGCGCTGCACATCATCCCGAACAGCGCCACGATCCCGAAGAAGCCGAGCACGGCGAGCGGTCCGCGGGAGAACCGGAAGCCGACGGTGTGCGCGATCAGGGTCACCAGTACGGCGACGCCCATGATCCGTACGAAGTCCCCGCCGATCCGCCCGAACACGTAGGCGCGCATGTCCAGCGGCATCGCGCGCAGCCGGTTGAACACCCCGCTGCGGATGTCGCTCCACAGGGCGATCGCGGTGGTGAGGATCGAGGAGAACGCCGTGGTGAGCACGATCAGCGGAGCCAGCCGCTGGACGTAGTCGACGTCCTGGGTGTCGCGCACCAGCACGCTGAACGCCGCCAGCAGCATGAAGAGCTGAAGCAGCGGAAACGCGACGGTGACGATGAGCATCATCCGGTTGCGGACGAACTGGCGGATCACCCGGCCGGCGATGACGGCGCAGGCCGCGGTCAGGGTGGCCGGCTGGGGCGTGGGGGACGACGGCGCCGTGGGCGCGACCGGTCCCGGCGACTGCACGGTCATCGGACGGCCACCTTCCTGAACGCGACGGTCGTGGTCCACGAGAAGAGGGCGAGCAGGCCCACCAGCCAGGCGAGCCCGGGCAGGATCGCCCCCCAGGCCGGCTCGGCGGTCGAGAGGGCGCGCAGCGCGTCGATGACCCCCGACACGGGCGAGGCCGAGACGACCGGCTCCAGCCAGCCGGGGAACAGGTCCGCCTCGACGAAGCCGGTGGACAGCACCAGCAGGGGCAGGTACGGCAGGTGCAGCACCGCGCTGAGCGCCTCCAGGTTGCGCAGCCGCAGCGCGATGGTGGCCGTGGCCAGCGACAGTGCCACGGTGAAGGCCACGGCGAACACGACGAACGCCAGCGCGGCGAGCGGACCCTGGTCGAACCGGAAGCCGGCCAGGTGCCCGGCGAGCGCGATCACGACGGTCGACAGCAGACCTTGCAGCGCCACCACGCACAGGTGCGCCAGGCTCATCGCGCGCATGTCGACCGGGCTGGTCAGCAGCCGGGTGAAGACGCCGCTGGAGCGGTCGGCGGCCAGTTCGGTGGCGCTGCCGATGGCCACGAACATCAGCGCCTGCACCAGCACGGTGGGGGTGACGAACCGGCCGAAGCCGATGCCCTGTTCGTCCAGCATCCTGGCGAAGGTGCAGTAGAAGACGGCGAAGAAGAGCAGCGGCTGCACCACCGTGGCGGTCAGGCCGCCGCGCGAGAACGAGCGGACGCGCAGCCGGTCGAAGAGCACGTGGAAGTCGTGCCGCCGGCCGGCCGGGCGGCCTTGGGCGGGGACGGCGGGCACGCCCGTGACGTCGGACGTGGTGCTCATCGGGTGGCCTCCCGCTGCAGGGGTTCGGTGAGCGCGAAGAACACCTCGTCGAGGGTCGGCCTCGTGACCTCGATGTCGGCGATCCGCAGTCCCGTGCCGTCGAGCCGGCCGATCACCGCGGCGACCTCCTCCGGATGGGACATCGGTACGGTGACCTTGTCGCCCTCGGCCACCGCACCGGGCAGGTCGCGCAGCGCGTCGCGGACCGTGCCGGGGTCGGCGGCGCCGGTCAGGGTGAGCCGGCACATGATGCCGCCCACGTCCCGCTTGAGTTCGTCCGAGGAGCCGTCCGCGAGCACCCGGCCCTTGTCGATGACGACGATGCGGTCGGCGAGCTGGTCGGCCTCGTCCAGGTACTGAGTGGTGAGGAGGACGGCCACCCCGCGGCGGGCCTCGGCCCTGACCATCTCCCACAGGAGTTTGCGGCTGCGCGGGTCGAGGCCCGTGGTCGGTTCGTCGAGCACCAGCACCGGCCGGGGGACCACGAGACTGACCGCGAGGTCGAGGCGTCGGCGCATGCCGCCCGAGAGGTATCCGACCGGGGTGTGGGCGGCCTCCGCCAGCTCGAAGCGCTCCAGCATCTCCCCCGCCCGCTGTTGTGCTTCGCCGCGGCTCAGGCCCAGCAACCGGCCGAAGAACACCAGGTTCTCGCGGGGGCTGATCTGTTCGTCCAGGGCGGCGAACTGCCCCGTGACGGCGATGTTCGCGCGCACCAGGGAGGGTTCGGTCTCCGGGTCGTGGCCGAGGACGCGGACGCTGCCGCCGTCGGGCTGGAGCAGCGTGGTCAGGCAGTTGATCAGCGTGGTCTTGCCGGCGCCGTTCGGGCCGAGCAGGCCCACCACGGTCCCGGCCGGTATCCGCAGCGACACCCGGTCCAGTGCGGTCTGGTCACCGAATCGCTTGGTGAGGTCCGAGAGGGAGATCGCCTCGGTCATCGTGGCTCCTTCGTGGCGTCGTGCTCGGGTCGGTGGGCGCGGTCACGACGGTGTCCCGGCCTCCACCTGGCTCAGGACGTAGGCCAGGACCTGTTCCGTGGTCTGGATGGAGCGGCCCGTCTTCTCGTCGATCGGGGGCAGGTCGAAGTCGTCCTCGATCGCGAAGGCCATCTCCAGCAGGGCGAGGGAGTGGAAACCGAGGTCCTCGACCAGCCGCATGTCCTTGCCCGCTTCGAACCGCTCCCGCTCGGGGGCGAGTTGCTCGATGATCGCGAGCACCGTCTCGCGCACCTCTTCACTGGAGTAGGGCATGTGGTCTCCTGTTCTCCGGCCGGTCAGGCAGGGGAGTCGGTCGTGGCGGGCACCTGGTCGAAGAGGTGCTCCCGGCTGAGGTGCTGCCACAGCTGCCGGCGGCGGCTCTTGCCGCTGCTCGTGCGCGGGATCGCGCCGCGCGGCACCCGGGCCACGCGGCGGCGGGTGCCGGGGCACGCGGCGGCGAGCACGTCCTCGGCCACCTCCGCGGCGCGGGTGCCGAGGTCCTCCAGCACGGCCACGGCGTGCGCTCGGCCGCCGGCCTCGCCGAGCACGACACAGACCCGGCCGAGGTCGAGTCCGGCCTGTCCGAGCATCAGCTCGACGTCCTCGGCGAAGAGGGAACGGGCGTGGACCTTGACGCTGTCGCCGAGCCGTCCCAGTACGTAGAACTCGCCGCCCAGTTCGAAGGCGACGTCGCGGGTGAGGAGCCGGCCGTCCTCGAAGGCGGTGCCCCGGCCGGGGTCCGCCGTGAGATAGCCGTCGGCCAGTGACGTGCCGCTCACCACCAGCTCGCCGGCATGGCCCTCGGGCAGCGGCCGCCCGTCGTCGTCGACCACCCGCACCGACATGCCGTCCAGGGCGCTTCCGCAGCTGATGACCTGCACGCTCTCGCCGGTCCCGGCGTGCTCCGGGGTCTCGGCGAGCAGGCGGACCTTCGCTCCCACGCGCAGGTCGTCCCGGTGCACGCGGACCGCGCGCGGGGTCCGGTCGACCGGGACTCCGGTGACGGCGAGCGTGCTCTCGGCGAGGCCGTAGGCGGTGGTGAGGGCGCCGGGTGCCAGCCCGTGGGGCCGCATCAGCTCGGTGAAGCGGTCCACCACCGCGGGGTCGACGCGCTCGGCCGCGACGATCACGGCCCGGGTCCGGGACAGGTCCGCGCCCTCCAGGTCCGCGTGGCCGATCCTGTCCGTGATCCGCCGCAGTCCGAACGCCGGGGTGGCGGTGATCGTGGCCGGCTGGGCGACCCGGTTGGCGTCGAAGCGCGTGACGTAGGCCATCGGGTGACGCAGGAAGGTCTCGGGCCTGCACACGGCCAGCCGGTTGTTTCCCGAGACCGGCACCACCAGGCAGCCGATGAGTCCCATGTCGTGGTGCATCGGCAGCCAGGAGCACCAGGAGTCGTCGGGACCGGCCTGCTCCCAGGCACGGATCGCGGCGGTGTTCGCGTCGAGTGCCGCGTGGCTGATCCGCACCCCGCGCGGCCGTCCGGAGCTGCCCGAGGTGAACTGGACGAGGGCGCGTTCGTCCGGGGCGCGGCGGCCGGGCGCGGCCTCGGCGAGCTCTTCCAGGAGCAGCACCCGCGTGCGCAGCCCGCCTTCGGCGAGTACCTCCACGAGGTGGTCGCGGTGGGCCGCCTCCACCACGACCGCTCCGGCGTCCACGGCGGCGACGACGGCGCGGGTGTGCGCGCGGCCCGCCTCCCCGGACACCCGGGTGGGCGGCGCCAGCACGCTCACCACGCAACCGGCGGCCTGCACCCCGTAGAAGGCGGCGATCAGGTCGGGTCCGGTGGAGCAGAGCAGCGGCACGACCGCTCCGCGCGGCACGCCCTCCGCGATCAGCCCGCCCGAGATCCGCAGGGCCGCCGCGGCGATGTCCGGGTAGGGCCGGTAGGTGTGGGAGACCTCGTCGAACATCTCGACCCCGGTGTCGTGGCGGGGCTCGTCGAGCCAGCCGAGCGTGCGGGGTACGGCCGCGTGGGCTCGGAGCGTGGGGGGTCGGCTCATCTGCCACTCCTTCGTGGGACGCCCCTGGGGGCCGGGATCTCCTCGGCGACGCTCGTGACACTAGGAGCGATCGCGGGGAGGGCCGTCGTCTCTTTCACGGCTCTGTTCGTCCGGGGCGTCCCGGCCGGCCGGGCCTGAACACTGGCGCCCATGGATGAGTTCACCCCGTGGAGCGACGAGGAAGCCGCCCGCTACCGGGCTGCCGGGATCTGGCGGGGGGTACCGCTGGGCGACGCGCTGACCGTCGCGGCCGGGACCACTCCCGACCGGATCGCCGCCGTGGACCGCAGGCGCCGAGTGACCCACGGCGAGGTGCGCGCCGAGGCCGACGAGATCGCCCGCGGGCTCCGGGCCCGGGGGCTGAACCCCGGGGACCGGGTCATGGTCCAGCTGCCCAACGTCGTCGAGTTCGTCACGGTCACCGTGGGGATGTTCCGCGCCGGCATCATCCCGGTGTTCGCGCTGCCCGGGCACCGCGCGAACGAGGTGCGCCACCTGATCGAGGCCTCGGGCGCGGTCGGCTACGTCACCACCGACCGCTTCCAGGGCTTCGACTACCGCGCCCTCGCCCGCCACGCGGCCGCCCTCCCCGGCGTGCGGACGGTGATCGTGGCCGGCGACAGTGAGGAGTTCACCCCGCTGGAGCGGATACGCGCCCAGGGCGCCGGAGGCGGACCGCTCCCCGCCGTCGATCCGTCCGGTGTCGCGTTCCTGCTGCTCAGCGGCGGCAGTACGGGGAAGCCCAAACTGATCCCGCGTACGCACGACGACTACCTCTTCAACATCGCCGCTTGCGCCGAGGCCCTTCAGTTCGATGCCGACAGCGTCTACCTGGCCGCGAACCCGGCGGCGCACAACGCGGCGCTGGGCTGCCCGGGTGTGCTCGGCGCGCTGCTGGTGGGGGGCAAGGCCGTCCTGGCCGCGAGCCCCTCCCCCGACGAGGTGTTCCCGCTGATCGGCAGGGAAGGGGTCACCCACACCACGGTGGTGCCCGCGCTCGCGGCACTGTGGTCCCGCGCCGCCGCGGTCCGCCCGGTGGACATGACGTCGGTCGTGCTGCAGGTGGGCAGTTCCAAGTTCGACGAGCAGGCCGCCGGCCGCACGCAGACCGCGCTGGGCTGCCGGATCTCCAACTGGTTCGGCATCGGCGAGGGGCTCCTCACCTACACCCGTCTCGACGATCCGGACGAGGTCGTGCACGGAACCGAGGGCCGGCCGCTGTCCGAACTCGACGAACTGCGCCTGGTGGACGAGGAGTTGCGCGAGGTTCCGGCGGGCGCGGTGGGCGAGCTGGTCACCCGCGGGCCGTACACGATCAAGGGCTACTGGAACGCGCCCGAGGCGAACTCGACCTCGTTCACGCCGGACGGCTTCTTCCGCACCGGCGATCTGGCCAGGCTCACGCCCGAGGGCAACCTGGTCGTCGTCGGCCGCGCCAAGGATGTGATCAACCGGGGCGGCGAGAAGGTGTCGGCGGACGAGGTCGAGGGGCACCTGCGCGGACACGAGGCCATCGAGGACGCCGCGGTGGTGGCCCGCCCGGATCCCGAACTCGGCGAGGCCGTCCTGGCGTTCGTGGTCCCGGGCGGCCACGCCGGGCGGGCGCCTTCGCTGGTGGAGATCAAGCGGTACCTGGCCGGCCGGGGGCTGGCCTCGTTCAAGCTGCCCGACGAGGTCCGCGAGCTGCCCGTCCTGCCGCGGACCCCGGTGGGGAAGATCGACAAGGTCGCTCTGCGGGCCACGGTGGCGGCCGGTTGATCCGCGCGCTGCTGCCGGCCTGCGCGGCGGCCCGGTCGAGCGGCGGCGAGCTGACCGGACCGGAACTCCCCGGGACGGAACTGCGGCAGGTGGCCGGCGCGTCGCCGCGGCGGCGGGCCGAGTACGCGACCGTGCGGCGGCTGGCGCGCGCCTGCCTGGCCGACCTCGGCGAGGCACCCGTACCGCTGGCGCGGGGTACCGGCGGGGCGCCCCGGTGGCCGGCCGGGACGGTCGGCTCCCTGACGCACTGCCACGGCTACCGGGCGGCGGCGGTGGCGCGGACCCGCGACGCCGACGGACTGGGCATCGACGCGGAACCGCGCGCCCCGCTGCCCGCCCGGGTGCTGGCGCAGGTGGCCTCGGCGGCCGAGCGGGCGCACCTGGACGGGCTGGCGGCGGCGGAGCCGGACGTGCCGTGGTGCCGGCTGCTCTTCAGCGCCAAGGAGTCGTACTACAAGGTCTGGTATCCGGCGATGGGGTGCTGGCTGGGCTTCGACGACGCCGAGGCCGTCCTCGAAGGCGGCCGCCACGGCGGCGGGTTCACGGTGCGGCCGGTGGCGGGCGGTGCCCGCCGGGTCCGCCGGGCCGACGCGGACTTCGACGCCGCCGCCACCGGCTTTCCCGCCCTGCGGGGGCGCTGGGCGGCCGGTCCCGGCGTCGTGGTGACCGCGATCGCCGCACCGGTGGGTTCGCTGCCCCGCCCCGGTCAGGCGGGGCGCACCGCGACCGGCATGCCGCGGTGGGCCCAGTAGGGGAACCGGAATCCGCCCTCGCTGGGCTCCCACACGCCCTCGCCGGCGGCCTCGATGTCCGCGAAGCGGGTGACGAGCCGCTCGAACACCACCGCGCCCTCGACCCGCGCCAGCGCCGCGCCGAGGCAGAGGTGCACCCCGCCGCCGAAGCTCAGGTGCGCGTTCGGCGACCTGGTCAGGTCGGCGCGGGCCGGGTCGCGGAACACCCGCTCGTCGTGGTTGGCGGAGGCCAGCAGCAGCACCACCACCCGCCCCTTACGGATGGTCAGGCCGGCGACCTCGACGGGCTCGACGGCCATCCGGGTGGTCGCGTGGATCGGCGCGTCGTAGCGCAGGAACTCCTCCACCGCGGTGCCGACGATGCCCGGGTCGGCGCGCAACTGCCGCTGCGTGTGCGGCTGCCGGAGGAACAGGTCGCCGCCGGTGGCGATCGCGTTGGTGGTCGTCTCGAAGCCCGCGTAGTAGACGAACAGCGCGTTGTCGATGATCTCCTCGTCGGTCAGCGGCTCCTCGCCGTCCCTGACCGCGGTGATCATCCGCGACAGCAGGTCCTCGCCCGGCCGGCGCCTGCGCTCGCGGAGGAGTCCGACCATGTACTCCCGCAGCTCGACCACGGCACTGTGCGCCTCGCGGCGCTTGTCCTCCGGGATGAAGACCGCGAACGCCTGGGCCAGCGAGGTGGACAGGCGGGCGATGTCGGCACGGTCGGGGCGGGGGATGTCGAGCAGCTCGCTCATCACCATCATCGGTACGGGCACGGCCAGGTCACGGACGAGGTCGAAGCGGCCCTCGTCCGCGAACCGGTCCAGCAGCCCGTCCACGAGCCGGCCGACGGGTTCGCGCATGCCGCGGACCATCGCCGGACTCAGCGACTTGACCAGCAGCCGGCGCAGCCGCGTGTGGTCCGGCCGGTCGCGGTCGACGACGATGCGCCGCAGGTAGTCGTTGGCCGGTCCCGCGCCCACCGACACCTCCTGGTACTCCTCGGGGAACTCCCGGCCCAGCCGCGGGTCGCGCAGCAGCGCCGAGACCTCCTCGTACCGCGGGAAGACCCACTGCCCGGGGCCGCCCCGGCAGACCGGGCCGTGGTCGCGCAGACGGCGGTAGACCGGATAGGGGTCACGCATCGCCCGTGCGTCGTCCAGCAGGAAGCGCGGCATGTTCAGCACGCTCTTCAAGGCTGCGTCACCTCCCGGCACCCGCGGGTGCTCGGCCGTGTGGGTCGGGTCGTTCCCCTGGCCCGCCCAGTCTGGGAGCCCGGCGGGACGCGGCGGGCGGCCGTGAAGGACTGGCGACAGGTTCCCGCGCCCCCGCCGCGGAGCTGGCAGGCTCACGGGACACCACGCGCCAGCCACAGGAGGTGCCGGCCGCATGCGAACGCTGCCCGCCAGGTTCGACTCCCGCGATCCCGCCGTCGTCGCGGACCCCTACCGCGTGTACGCCGGCCTCCGCGCCGCCGGCCGGCTGGCCCGCGGCGCCGCCGGCCAGTGGGTCGTCTCGCACCACCGGGACGTCAGCCTGCTGCTCAAGGACCGCCGACTCGGGCACGAATACCCGCCCGAGTACCACGAGTTCTCCACCGGAGCCGGGCCCGCCAACGACTTCCTGAAGCGGATCGTGCTGGACCAGGACGCACCCGCGCACACCTTCCTGCGCGGGATCATGCAGCGTTCGTTCAGCCCCGGGCTGATGCGCCGGCTGGAGGACTACGTCGCCACCCAGGTCGACCGGCTGATGGCCGAGGCCCAGGAGCGCGCGGGACCCGGCGGGGTGCTCGACGTGGTCACCGACCTGGCCTTCCCGCTGCCGGTCACCGTGGTGTGCGAGCTGATCGGCATCCCCGACGTCGACCGGGCCGCGGTGCGGCCGTACGCCGTGGAGCTGGCCAAGGCGTTCGCCCTCTACGTCCCCCCGGAGGAGCGGGCGCCCGCGCACGAGGCGGTCACCTGGCTCCGCTCCTACGTCTCGGCCCTGGTGGACGAACGGGCCCGCCGCCCCACCGACGATCTGGTGAGCAACCTGCTGGCCGCCCGGCGCACCCATCCCGGCTTCGACCGGGAGACGCTGGTCGACAACGTGGTCTTCCTGTTCTTCGCGGGTTTCGAGACCACCACCAACCTGATCTCCACCATCTTCTCGGCGCTGCTGCGACACCCGGGACAGCTCGCCCTGCTGCGCGCCCGCCCGGAGCTGGCGACGGGCGCCGTCGAGGAGTTCCTGCGCTACGACGCCCCGATCCAGGCCACGGCCCGCTACGTGCGGGAGCCGGTGGACATCGACGGCCGGACCGTGCGCGCCGGCCGCATCCTGGTGCTGCTCCTCGGCTCCGCCAACCACGATCCGGCCCGGTTCGCCCGGCCCGAGGAGCTCGACATCACCCGCGACCCCAACCCGCACGTCAGCTTCGGCGGCGGTGTCCACCACTGCCTGGGTGCGGCGCTGGCCCAGGTGGAAGGGCGGGCGGTGCTGCGGTGGCTGGCGCACGCGCCGGCCACCCCGGCCGCGGCGGGCGCGATCGAGCGGCGTCCCAGCGTCACCTTCCGCGCCTACCGCAGCATCCCGGTCAGGCTGGAGCCCGCTCCAGCCTGACGGGGATCCGGCGTCCTCACCGCTGCCCCGCCCGGCCCGCGGCACGCCCCGGCCGCACCGCGCCTGCGGAGTGCGGCACGGGACTCCGCCACCGGGGCCTGCGGGACACGCTGATGCTCAGTGCCTCGCCCGCCAGGGTCCTGCTCTGCTCGACCAGTCCGGTCCGCCGGCAAGCGGCTGCCAGGCCCAGCAGGGCCGCCCGGAACAGCTCGGACTCCTTGGGCGGCGGGGCCCCGTCGCCGTACTCCGCGCCGGTGTCGAAGGCCTGGCAGCCGTCCGGCGCCAGGACGAACCGCAGGTTGTGCGCGAGCTGCGCGGCCGGCACGAAGAACCCTTCCTGCCTGGCGGTGCACAACGCCGCCAGCATCGCGGGTGACTCCCGCTCGCAGATCTCTGTCGCCTCCTCCCGGCTGCCGATCTCGGGGAGGTACGGGACGTCGTCCACGCGGGCGCCGGTCTCCGCGTCCTTGCGGCCGAGGAGGGTGCAACTGCGGTCGCTGACCGCCAGGTGGTAGTCCAGCAGCCGGCGCAGCGCCGACCGCCGCCTGTCGCTGCGCAGCAGCCACTTGACCTCCCCCGTGCTCGCCGTGACACCGGCCACGAGTCCGTGCAGGGAGTAGCGGCCGAGGCGGGGCTGCTCGAGGAGGTTCACGTCGAGGAGGCTCTCCAGGAGGAGTTCGGCCTCGGGCGGGCTGGTGCCGAGCAGGGCGGCCGCCTCGTACGCGTCCAGGCTCGCGTCCGGCAGCAATGTCAGTACGCCCAGAGCGTCGCGTTGCGCGTCGGTCAGGGTGTCGAAGGAGAGCTGGAGCACCGACCGGACACTGCGGTCGCCCGCCTTCAGTTCGGCGGGGCGCCGCTGCATGTCGCCCAGGCGCTCCACCAGGTGGGACAGGTTCCAGGTGGGGCGGCTGCGCAGTTTGGCGGCGGCCAGCCGCAGCGCCAGCGGGAGGCCGCCGCAGTGCGCGACGAGCCGCTGGGTGGCCTCCGGGTCCAGGTCGCCCCCCAGCAGCCGCTCGACGAGCTGCCTGGAGTCCGCGTCGCTCATCCGGGAGACCGGGCACGGTTCGGTGCCGTCGAGGCCGTAGAGACGGCGCCGGCTGGTGATCAGGGCGAGGGAGCCGTTGCCCGGCGGCAGCAGGGACACGATCTGCGCCTCGCTCGCCGCGTTGTCGAGCAGCAGCAGCACCTTGGACTCGGCCAGCAGGGCACGCCACAGAGCCACTTGGCTGTCGAGGTCCGCCGGGATGCGCGCCGCCTCCGTTCCCAGCGAGCGGAGCAGCACGTGCAGGACCTCGGCCGGTTCACGGGGCCCCTCCCCCGGGCTGAACCCGTGCAGGTCGACGTAGAACTGGCCGTCGGGATAGTCCTGGGCCAGCCGGTGGGCCGTGTGCAGGGCGAGTGCCGTCTTGCCGATGCCGCCCATGCCGTCGACACAGATCAGCAAGGGCCCGGAACCCCGCGAGCCCTCCCTGGCGGTCCGCAGCAGCGCGTCGACCTCCTGGCGGCGGCCGACGAAGTCGGTGAGGCCGTGGGGCAGGGTGCAGGTGGCGCGGATACGCGTCCTGCGGGAGGGCGGTACCGCCGGGTGTCTACCCGCGTCACTCCTCGGCGCGGAGTCCTGCCCCCGATATCCGGGGGGAGCGCCGGCCCGCAGGCAGGCCAGCGCGTCCCCGCGCAGGACCGCCTTGTGCACCCGCGCCAGCGAGTCGTCGGGATCGATGCCGAGCTCGTCGCGGAGCAGCGTACGGATCTCGGCGTACTCGGCGAGCGCGTCGGCCTGCCTGCCCGAGAGGGACAGGGCGAGCATGAGCTGCGCCCGCAGATCCTCCGCCAGCGGGTGCTGGGCCACCAGGTCCCGGAGATCTCCTATGACCAGTGCGGGCGGCGACGAGCGCAGCTGGAGGGTGATCAACTCCTTCTGCACCGCGAGCCGCCGCTCCTCCACGACGCGCGCGGCGGCGCGGATCAGCCCGTTGTCCAGCTCGTCGGCGTCGACGACGTCCGCGGCGACCTGGCCGCGGAACAGGGCGAGGGCCGTCTGAAGTTCCCCGATCACCTCGGCCTCGTCGGCTCCGCCCGCCGTCAACTTGCGCACCCGTAAGCGCCGTTGGTTGAACTCCACCAGGTCCGACTCGACGGCGCCCACGTCGAGCCGGTAGTTCGGGCCGTCGGTGAGGAGGTAGTCGCCCGCGCCGGGGATCACCTGCCGGAGCTGGGCCACCGCCTTGCGCACCTGGTTCGAGGCGGTCGCCGGGCAGCAGGAGCCCCAGACCGCCCGGGCGAGCCGGGGAGTGCTGAGCACCTCGCCCGGGGACAGCATCAGCACGGTGAGCACGCGGCGCGCCACGGTGCTCGGCAGCCGGGCGGCGGATTCCCCGCACCGCACCGCGACGGGCCCCAGCACCTGGAAGCGCAGGCCCGGCTCCCCTCGCGTCATTCGGCCGGCTCGCAGGCCGCGGGTATCGCCGTACGCGGCGCCCCGGCGACGAGGACGGAACCGCGGCACCGGCGGTCGACCGGTGGGCGTGAGCCGTCTCGTGCGGGCGGCGGCGTCGCAGGTGATCCGCAGGCGCGGGAACCCGAGTGCGGGGCCGGTAAGACCCGCGTTCCGGTCACCGTACAAACGGACTTCAGGCCGTCCATCCATTCCCCCTTGGACCGAGCATGGGCTGAAGCCAACCCGTGGTGTTGCTCCGTTAGCCCGTGGTGCCGGGCCCTAATCCCGGATGCAGCTAAAAACTTGGCGTTCCGGCGCAACCTCGCGGTTTGAGCCGTGGTGCGGCCGGTGTGTACTTTGCCCCGTCATGTGGACATCCGCAACCACAGGAACATGGCCTTCAGTTGGCCCGTCGCGGCGTCCTCCCCCGGCGGACGCGGAGGTTCCCCGTCCCTTACGGAGCGGAAGGGCCCGCGTTCTGCCGGTGCCTCAACAGCGGGGCGGCGCTCGGGTTAGGGTCGCCGGGAGGTGGGCCGGACGACACGGGGGGAACGGGTTGGATCGCCTGACACGAGCGGACCGGAACGCCGGCCCGGCCCGGCCGGTACCGGTCGGGTCCACCGGCCAGGCGTACGAGCGGGTCACCAGCGGTGGTTCAGGGAACACGGTGCGCCCGTGAGCGGCCGGGCGGCCGGCGCGGTGCTGCCGGCCTCGCTGCGCGCCTGGCTCGGGCCGGTCGCGGCCCTCGCCGTGCTGGTGGTCGTCGGCATCGGGGTCCTGTACGCCGGCCATGGCGGGCCCGGCGCGGTGGACCGGTGGTTCGTCGAGCCCACGGCGGACAGCGTGGGGCCGCCGTGGCGGCGCGTCGCCCTGGCCACCGACTTCCTCGGCGAGCCGGTCGGAGCGGCGGCGCTGGTCGTGGCCTGCGTGACGGGCTGCCTGCTGCTGCGGCGTCCGCGCGCGGCGGTGCTCGTCGTCGCCGGAGCCGCTGCGGCCGTGGGCACGTCGACGCTGCTCAAGCACCTGGTGGGACGCACCATCCACGGCGACGACAACCTCTCCTACCCGAGCGGGCACACCGCCTTCCTCACCGCGCTCGCCCTCGTGGTGGCGCTGCTCGCGGCCGCCCGGCCCGGTCTCGGCAGGGCGGCCGGCGCGTCACTCGTGCTCGCCGCGGCGCTGGTCGCCGGCGCCGCCATGGGGTGGGCGCAGGTCGCCCTCGGCGCGCACTACCCGACCGACGTCCTCGGCGGCTGGTGCACCGCGCTGGCGGCCGTACCGGCGACCGCGTGGCTGGTCGACCGGGTGGCCGACGGGCCGGGCGACCGGACGGCCACCCGGGCGGCCGCTCGGACGGAGGACCGGACGGACGACAGGACGGCCCCCTCCGGCCCGCGAGCGCCTGACTGACTGACTGACTGACTGACTGACGAGACCGTACGGCCCCCGGACCTTCGTCGCGCGATTCCACGTCAACTGGTAACCGAGTAATGGGCCCTGATGTTGCGTCAGGTGTTGCGTCAGGTTACGCCCGGCGGCGGAACACCGGCTTCACCGGACGTCCGGTCAGCCACGGGGTGGGGTCACCGGCGTCCAGTGCCTTGCGGTACACCGCGCATGCCTGGGCCACCACGTCGACGGTGTGGTCGATGTCGTCGTCGTCGAGCGCGCTGCTCACCACGAAGGACGGGGCCAGCACCCCGCCCGCGAGGAGCCGGTGCAGGAAGAGCGTGCGGTACCCCTGCGAGGGCTGCCCCTTCTCGTCCAGCGTGGCGAAGACCAGGTTGCTGGCCCGGCCCCGGACGAGGACGTGGTCGCCCACGCCCATGCCGGCCGCCGCGTCGCGGACACCGGCGGCGAGCCGCTCGCCGAGGGCGTGCAGCCGCGCGGTGACGCCCTCCTCGGTGTAGGTGGTCTGCACGGCCATCGCGGCCGCCAGGGAGTGCGTCTCCGCCCCGTGCGTGGTGGACAGCAGGAACACCCGGTCCCGCGCGTGACGCAGTCCGCCCAGCTCCATCAGGTCGCGGCGGCCGGCCAGCGCGGAGACGGCGAACCCGTTGCCCAGCGCCTTGCCGAAGGTGGAGAGGTCCGGGACGACGCCGTACAGGCCCTGGGCGCCCGCCTCCGACCAGCGGAGGCCGGTGATCATCTCGTCGAAGACCAGCACGCAGCCGTGCCGGTCGGCCAGTTCGCGCAGACCGGCGAGGTATCCGGGCGGCGGCTCGCGGTGGCCGGCCGGTTCGAGGATCAGGCAGGCGACCTCGCCGTGGTGCCGGGTGAGGAGTTCCTCCGTGGCGGCCAGGTCTCCGTACGGGAACGCCACGGTGAGGTCCGTGATCGCCGACGGGATGCCGGCGGACATCGGAGTGGTGCCGATGAACCAGTCGTCGACGGAGAAGAACGGGTGGTCGCCGCAGACGGCCACCTTGGGGCGGCCGGTGGCGGCGCGCGCGAGGCGTACGGCCGCGGTGGTGACGTCGGAGCCGTTCTTCGCGAACTTCACCATCTCCGCCGTCGGCACAGTGGCCAGGAAGCGCTCGGCGGCCTCGGCCTCGACGATGGACGGGCGGACGAAGTTGCTGCCGCGGTCGAGTTCCCGGCGCACCGCCTCCAGCACGCGGGGGTGGGCGTGACCGAGGCTGACCGACCGCAGGCCGGAGCCGTACTCGATGTAGCGGTTGCCGTCGACGTCCCAGACGTGGGCGCCGCGGCCGTGGCTGATGACGGGGGCCAGGTGCTCGGGGTACTGGTCGTCGCCCTTGGCGTAGGTGTGCGCGCCGCCGGGGATCAGGGCGTGCAGCCGCTCGTTGGCCGCCCGCGAGCGGGGCAGCGCGAACTCGGCCGCCCCACCGGCCTGTTCGGTCTCCGCGCTCGGGGTGGTCGCGCTCTTGTCGGTGTCCACGCCGGTCTCACTTCTCTCTCTGCTGCAGGACCTCGGCGAGGCTCGGCGCCTCCTGGTCCCGCTTGGACATGGACGTGGCCGGCAGCGGCCAGGGGATGGCGAGTTCGGGGTCGTCGAAGGCGATGGTCACGTCCTCGGCCGGGTCGTGCGGGCGGTCGATCCGGTAGGTGACGTCGGCCGGTTCCGTCAGCGCCTGGAAGCCGTGCGCGCAGCCGGCCGGGATGTAGAGGGTCGACGGTGTGTCGCCGGACAGCTCGAAGAAGGCCCGGTTGCGGTAGGTCGGCGAGTCGGGCCGCAGGTCCACGACGACGTCGAAGATCCTCCCGTAGGAGCACCGCACCAGCTTGGCCTCGCCGTCGCCGGAGCGCAGGTGCAGGCCGCGCAGCACGCCGCGCACCGAGCGGGAGACGCTGTCCTGGACGAAGGAGTCCGGGTCGAGTCCCACGGAGCGCACCGTGTCGGCGTCGAAGGTGCGGCAGAAGAAGCCGCGCTCGTCGGCGTAGGGCGTCGACTCGAACAGGTACGCACCGGCGATGGCCGGGACTTCGGTCGCCTTCACGAGGCCTCCCGCAGGACGTGGGCGTGGTCGGCCGCCGGGAACAGGGCCGCGGTCAAGTCGGTGAACTGGTCGTCGAGTTGGCGGGAGACGAGCAGGTTCCGCTCGGCGAGGGTCCGCCGCAGCTCCGCCGAGTCGCCCTCCAGCTCCCGGAACTGGGCGAGCAGCCGGTCGGCGTCCACCTCGCGGGCCGGATGGCAGTACGCGTCGAGTCCCATCCGGGCCATCAGCGCGTCGCTCTTCGCGGCGTAGCTGAGCGCGAGCGTGGGTGTGCCGGCCTTCAGCGCGCAGACCAGGTTGTGGTAGCGGGTGGCCACCACGGTGTCGGCGGCGGCCGTCTCCTTCATCAGGTCGGCCAGGGAGGCCGCCTTCGCGGCGGTGACCAGCGGCGAGTCGACGGCGTGGATGATCGCGGCGGCCACCGGCGCGTCGCAGTCGTCGCCGGTGAGGAGCCGGACCGGGCGGCCGTCCTCGACCAGGGCGCGGACGAAGCGGGTCGTCCCGTCGAGGTAGCGGCGGTGGATCTCCTCGGCCCGCGCGCGGTCGTCGTTGCCGCCGTGGAAGTCCATGACGCCGACGCAGACCGGACCGGGCGGGCCGGACGGTGTGCTCGCCGGGGGCGCCGGGAGGGCGAAGGCGAGGTCCGGGTGGACCGTGTCGCGCGCGGTGTCGACGCCCATCGCTTGGAGCGCGTCGCGGGAGAGGGTGTCCCGGTACGAGCGGTACGTGGCCAGCCGCGCCGACCAGCGCACCAGGGCCCGGGTGGCCCGGTCGCGGATGGGGGCGGCGCCGACGCCGACCAGCGCCACCCGGGTCCCGAACAGCCGGCCCGAGGCGCACAGCAGGAACAGCGAGTACGGGAAGCCCCACGGCCGCAGCGGCAGCGTGGCCTCCAGGACGCCCATGCCGGGCACGATCACCACGTCGTGCCGGCGCACCCAGGCGGCGGTGCGGAAGACGTCGACGATTTTGCCCAGGCCCTTGGCGGCGACGGCGCGCGCGCGTGACGCGGTGCGGTACTCCCCGCGGTACCAGTGCAGCCGCGTCGCGGGAATCCGGTACCGCGCCGTCACCTCCTCGGGGCCGCCGCACAGGGCGTCCACGAGCGCCTCGGGGTGCCGGGCGCCGAGGTATCCGAGCACGGCCTCCAGCGAACCGTCGTTGCCGAGGTTGCCGGACCCGAGCAGGCCGAACACGCCCACGCGCACCGGGGTCCCGCCGGCGACGATCACGTGCGCCTCCCTTCGCGGCCGGCGACGAGGGCGTCCACGGAGACGGTGAGGTGGTCCGGGTCGACCCGCGCGCGGTCCTCGACGCGCTCGCCGGCGCCCGGCCGGAACCGGCTGGTCATCCACGAGGCCAGGTGGCGGTGGCACGCGCGACGGTCGGCCGGGGACAGCGGCGCCCGCCGGATCGCCGAGACGAAGCCCCAGACGTACTCGGCGAGCAGGCGGGGCGTCGGGTGCAGCGGGCCCGCCCGGCGCGGGTCCAGGTTGACGCAACGCGAGCGCTTGGAGGGGTTCGCCCGTTCGGCCCGGGTCGGGTGGTCCCGGCGGAAGTACAGCAGCTCGGGGACCTGGTGGAAGGGCCCGTGCAGGGTGATCTCGGCGACGAACGTGCGGTCCGCGTGGTGGTAGCTGTCGTGCGGCTTCACCCGGCGCAGCACGTCGGCGCGCATCACCCCGTAGAAGTCGTCGCCGCCCGGCTCGAAGAGCAGGCTGCGGAAGCGCTCCGGCGCGTGCGGGGAGTCGGTGGCGAGGCCGTACTCGTAGGGGACTGTCACCTGGCCGTCGCCGTCGATGACCGCCTGGCCGCTGTGCGCGAGGATGACGTCCGGCCGCTCGTCCAGTGCCTGGACGCAGCGCAGCAGCAGGTCCCGTGCGTAGAGGTCGTCGTGCGAGGCCCACTTGAACAGCTCGCCGCGGCACTCGGTGAAGACGTGGTTGTGGTTCGGCGCGGCACCTATGTTGCGGGGCAGCCGGAGGTACCGGATGCGGGAGTCCTTCGCGGCGTACCGGCGGCAGATGTCCTCGGTCCCGTCGGTCGAGGCGTTGTCGGAGATGACCAGCTCGAAGTCCTCGTAGGTCTGGCCGAGCAGCGCGTCGAGGGACTCGGCGAGGTACTCCTCGCCGTTGTACACGGGCAGGCCGATGCTCAGCCTGGGTTGGGCGGTCATGAAGTCCTCACTTCGGGAACGGAGTTGTGGTGGCGCTCGCGCAGGGCGGACCGCAGGTGCAGCCACCACACGGCCGAGCCGCAGACGGTCGCGGCGGCGACACCCCAGGCGGAGCCGGCCGTGCCGGCCAGGGCCGCCCCGCCGAGTCCGCCGGTGACGTAACACGCGGAGCCGATCAGCTGGCTGCGCAGGCTGCGCCGGGCGGCGCCGAGCGCGCGCAGCCCGGCCGCCGCGCCGGTGCCGAGGCCGGCGCCCGCGACGCCGAGCGTGACCGGCACGACGAGTTCCGAGGCGGCGCCCCAGACCCCGCCGAGCACGAACTCGCCGGCCCGGTCCGGCACCAGCAGCAGGGCGCCGCCCCACAGCAGCGCGGCGGCGGCCTGCCCGCCGCCGAGCAGCAGGCAGAACCTGCCGAGGCGGTGCGGGGCCCGCCGCAGCACCCGGGCCGCTTCCGCGACGGTGACCAGCGACAGCCCCATCAGCAGGGCGAGGAACGGGCCGAGCAGCAGCTCGGCTCCCCGGATGACCCCCACCGCGCCGACACCGACGACGGCGCCGAGCCCGTACGCCCGCAGCTGGCTCGCGCCGCTGTTGCTGACGTTCTCGACCAGGTACCGGTAGCCGAGGTCGCGGTGCTCGCGCAGCCAGTCGCGCGCTCCGGCCGGCCGGGGCCGGATGCCGGACTGGAAGCAGCCGTAGACCGCGGCCAGCGCGGCGCACGCGCCCCAGGCGAGCACGAACGCGGCGACGCTGCCCACGCGGGCCGCCACCACCATGGCGGGGACGAGCGCGACCCCCCACACGAGGTCGTTGACGAACGCCTTGCGGCCGGTGCCGGCGGCGAAGAACGCGAACCGCCACGCGTCCTGGAGCAGCAGCCCCGGCAGGACCACGCCGAGGCAGGCGAACGCGGGCCCGACCCGCCCGCCGACAGCGAGTCCGGCCACCAGGGACACCGCGCCGAGGGCGGTGCCGACGCCGAGCGCGATGCCCGACGACCGGGTCACGGCCTCCCGCCAGGCCGCGTGCGGCACGCCGCTGAAGCGCACCACGAGCGGGTCGGTGGCCAGCCCGCGCGAGACGTTGAGCACCACGCCGTAGGTGACCCAGGCGAGACTGAACACGCCGAACGCGGTCAGCCCCAGCGAGCGGGCCACGTAGATCCCCACCGCGAAGTTGGTCATGCTGGAGGCCGCCTGGTCGCCCAGTCCCCAGGACAGCCGGCCGACGACGGCACGCCGGGCGGATCCGGCCGGTGTCCTCGTCGTCCGCGGATCCGCCCCCTCGGTGGCCATCGGGGTCATGCCTTGATCAGCCCGGCGCCGTGCAGGGCGTCGGCCGCGCCGGCGACCGTGTCGAACGGCAGCCCGGACCGCTCGGCCACGTCCAGCAGACTGTGCTCCCCGTCGGAGAGGCTGAGCACCCAGAGCATGGCCAGCTGCGCCTCCTTGGCGTCGCTGCGCCCGCCGAGCGAGTCGTACAGCCCGCGCCGCCCCAGCTGTGGTTCGCCGTACGGACTGAGGTTGAGGTAGCGCCGGTTGGCGTCCAGCACGGTGAAGGTCTCGCGGCAGACGGCGAGGGTGTCCGCCATCGCCTCCGGGGAGACGAAGTCCGGGTTGTCCGCCGAGGTGTGGTACTCGGGGTACCCGGCGTACGGGGTCCGGCTGAGCGAGCCCACGCCGAGGTCGAACCCGGGCGAGCAGTACTGCCGCTCGTCGTAGCCGTAGGGCGTGAACTCGGTGATGTGGTGCGGGCGTTCGGAGGCGGTGAGGACGTGCCGCATCACGCGGTCGATCTCCGCGTCGCCGCGTCTGCTCTGCTTGTACGTGAGCCGGCCCGGGTCGCCCGCGCAGGCCAGCACCAGGCCGTGCTTGACGCGGTCGATCCGCTCCCGGTTGCGGGCCAGCCAGGTGATCGCCCCGATGGTGCCGGGCGCGTAGATGAACCGGTAGGTGTAATACGGCGTCCGCTCGGCCAGCGCCCGGGCCAGGTAGGTCGCCACCGCGATGCCGGCCAGGTTGTCGTTGGCCAGCGACGGGTGGCAGACGTGGCAGGAGACGATCACCTCGTCGGTGACCTGACCGGGGACCACGTGCTCGGCGTAGGTGAGGTGGCCGTCCTCCAGGGTGGAGTCGACGCGCACCTCGTAGTCGCCGTCCGGCATGGCGTCCAGGGTCTCCTGGGACAGGCAGAACCCCCACTCCGGCCGGTAGTAGCTGGTGCGGTAGGGCACCCACGCGGGGTGGTCCGGCAGGGTGTGCAGGTGCGGGCGGAGGTCGGCCAGCGGCATGGTCGCCGACACGGGCACGCTGTAGCCCAGCACGTGCAGGCTGGACGCGGCGAAGTCCACGACCCGGCGGCCGTCGCCGTCGGCGATGTACGCGTCCCGGATGTTCCACTCCTGCGGCACGGTCCAGTCGAGCACCTGCGTCCCCGTCGGCACCTCGTGCACCGTCAGCGGGAGGTACTCGCCGACGATGTCCAGGGTGGCGCGCACGCCGTCGCCGGTGATGCTCCGGCACAGCGGGTAGAGCCGCTTCACCAGCGCGTGCATCTCCTCGCCGGCCGTGGTCATCGGCGCCACCGCAGGGTGTCGTCGACGGCACCGGCCTCGGTCGCCGCGCGCAGCACGGCCAGCCGGGTGAAGCGCCGCTCGAAGTCCTCCCGGGTCAGCCCGTGTTCCCGGTAGGCGTCGGCGAGTTCGAGGGCGCCCTGCTTCACCGTCCACTCGCAGTCGAAGCCGGGCACCGCGGCGCGGAACCGCGAGAAGTCCACCCGGTACGACCGCGGGTCGGCCCCGTTCTCGCCGGTGATGACCACCTTCGAGCCGGGCACCGCGGCGGCGACCTGCTCGGCGATCTCGGCGACGGTGACGTTGTTGATCTCGCTGCCGATGTTGAACGCCCGGTCGTGCACCGCTTCCCGCGGCGCGGTGAGCGCGGCCGTGAAGGCGCGTGCGATGTCGGCGGCGTGGACCAGCGGGCGCCAGGGGGTGCCGTCGGAGAGCACCAGCACCTCGCCCGACAGCAGGGCGTGGCCCACCAGGTTGTTCAGCACGATGTCGGCGCGCAGCCGGGGCGAGTAGCCGAACGCGGTGGCGTTGCGCATGTACACCGGGCTGAAGTCGCCGTCGGCCAGGGCGTGCAGGTCGTCCTCCACCCGCACCTTGGACTCGGCGTAGGGCGTCACCGGGCGCAGCGGGGCGTCCTCGGCCACGAGGTCCCCGCCGCCCGCGGCACCGTAGACGGAGCAGGTCGACGCGTACAGGAAGCGCCGCACTCCGGCGTCGCGGGCCAGCCGGGCGAGCCGCACGGACGCGTGGTGGTTGATGTCGTAGGTGAGTTCCGGCGCCAGCGAGCCCAGCGGGTCGTTGGACAGCGCGGCCAGGTGGATCACCGCGTCCACCCCGGCGACGTGCTCGGCCGTGACGTCGCGCAGGTCCACGCGCGGGCCCGCGGGATCCGCGGGCGCCGGGCCGAGGACGCAGTCGGCGAACAGTCCGGCGTCGAGGCCGACGACCTCGTGCCCGGCGGCCGCGAGCACCGGGGCCATCACGGTGCCGAGGTAGCCCTGGTGTCCGGTCAGCAGTACGCGCAAGGTTCAATCCCCCAGGTCGAGAGTGAGTTTGGTGACGGCGAACGCCTCGGCGTAGCGCGCGTGGCATTCGATGCCCCGGATCCGCGCGAGGCCGAGGAAGGCCTCCCGGTCGTACCAGGGCCGGTGCCGCTGCGAGGGGTAGTGCTCCTGCAGCAGCCGCACCTTCTGTTCGGCGGTCTCCGGCGACAGCGGCTGGTACGCCGACGGGCGGCCGAGGTCGCCGTCCCATTTGACGATCTCGTAGCCGAGCACCAGGTGGTCGCGGTAGGCGGTGGTCATGAGCTGCGCCAGGCCGCGGTGGTCCTGGTGCGCGTCGTCCGTGCGCGGGGCCAGCACGAGGTCGGGCTCGGTGTGCGCGCGCAGGTCCTCCACCGCGTCCTTGGCCTCCTCCCAGTGCGCGGGCAGCCGGCCGTCCGGCAGCTTGTGCACGGTCAGCCGCAGGTCGGCGTCCGGGCAGAAGGCGGCGAGCGCGGCCTGTTCCTCCTGCTCGCGCTCGGTGCCGCCGCCGGAGAGCACCAGCGCGTCGACGCGGAGGCCCGGCCGCGCGCGGCACATCGTCAGCAGGGTGGCGCCGGCGCCGATGGCGATGTCGTCGCAGTGCGCCCCGACCGCGACGATCCGGTCCAGGCGCCCCGCGCCGAGCCGTATCACGCGGTCCCCGCTCGGACGCCGGCCCCGGCGCCGTCGCGTTCCCACACGGCCCACGGGCGGTCGCCCCGGGCGTAGGCCTCGTCCAGCGCGGCCCGTTCCTTCACGGTGTCGGTCGGCTTCCAGAAGCCGCGGTGCCGGTGGGCCACGAGCCGTCCCTGCTTGGCCAGTTGGCCGCAGCCGTCGGCGACGAGGTCCCCGTTCTCCGGGATGTGGTCGAAGACCTCCTGGCGGAGCACGAAGTAGCCGCCGTTCTCCCACAGCGGCATGTCGCTCACCGCGGTGATGCCGCCGACCAGGCCGTCCTCGCCCAGCTCCACGCAGTGGAACGAGGACTGCGGCGGCACCACCATCATCGAGGCGCCCGCGTCGCGCCCGGCGAACCGGTCGATCATCTCCGGCAGCGGGGCGTCGGTGAGCACGTCGGCGTAGTTCGCGAGGAACATCTCGTCGCCGTCCAGATGGTGCCGCACCCGGCGCAGCCGCTCCCCGATGGGCGACTCGATGCCGGTCTGCGCGAACGTGATCGTCCAGTTCGATATGTCGGTGGACAGCAGCTCGGTGCGCCCGCCGCGCAGCACGAAGTCGTTGGACGTCGTCTCCTCGTAGTTGAGGAAGAAGTCCTTGATGTGGTGGGCGCCGTACCCGAGGCACAGGATGAACTCCGTGTGCCCGAAGTAC
Organism: Streptomyces sp. NPDC054842; assembly: GCF_053611025.1. Lineage (NCBI taxonomy): Bacteria > Bacillati > Actinomycetota > Actinomycetes > Kitasatosporales > Streptomycetaceae > Streptomyces > Streptomyces sp. NPDC054842. Next base: position 31,812 of record NZ_JBSGZN010000048.1, on the reverse strand, counting down.
GCGTAGTAGCGCATGACGTGCCAGATCAGCGGCCGGGGGCCGACCATCGCCATCGGCTTGGGGACGTCGTCGGACGCGCCGCTGCGCATCCGCATCCCGTAACCGCCGCAGAACAGGACGACCTTCATCGCGTGACCTCGACAATGCTCAGTTCCGGGATGGGGAAGACCAGCCGGCCGCCCCACTCGTGCACGAAGGACAGCTGCTCGACCAGTTCGTCGCGCAGGTTCCACGGCAGGACGAGCACGTAGTCCGGCCGGTCGGCGGCGATCCGCTCGGGCGGCAGGATCGGGATGCGGGTGCCCGGGGTGAATCTGCCGTGCTTGTAGGGGTTGCGGTCGACCGTGTACGCGAGCAGGTCGGGCCGGACGCCGCAGTGGTTGAGCAGGGTGTTGCCCTTGCCCGGGGCGCCGTAGCCGACGACCGTCTCGCCGCGCTCGGCGGCCTCGACGAGGAACCGCAGCAGGTCCCGGCGGACCTTGGCCACCCTGGTGGAGAACTCGGTGTACCCGGACAGCTCCTGCAGTCCGGCGGCCTTCTCCCGGTCCAGTACGTCGGCGACCCGCGCGGTGGGCTCGCCCGCCACCTCCGCCGGACGCGCCCACAGCCGGATGGAGCCGCCGTGCGTGGGCAGCAACTCGACGTCCACGAGGGCGAGTCCGCCGCTGGCCAGCGCCCGGATCGCGGACGCGACCGTGTAGTACTGGAAGTGCTCGTGGTAGATCGTGTCGTACTGGTTCTCCTCGATGAGGGTCAGCAGGTGCTGCACCTCGATGGAGACCCAGCCGTCGTCGGCGACGAGGCGGCGCAGTCCCTCGGTGAACCCGACCACGTCCGGGATGTGCGCGTACACGTTGTTCGCCACGACCAGGTCCGCCGGGCCGTGCTCGGCGCGGACGGCGCTGCCGGTGTCCGGGCTCAGGAACTCCGTGAGCGTGGGCACGCCCGCGTCCCGTGCCGCCGCCCCGACGTTCACCGACGGTTCGATGCCGAGGCAGCGGATCCCCCGGTCCACCACGTGCCTCAGCAGGTAGCCGTCGTTGCTCGCGACCTCGACCACGAAGGCGTCGGGGCCGAGGCCCACCCGCTCCGCGGCGGCGTCGACGAAGGTGCGCGCGTGCTCCACCCAGGAGGTCGAGAACGAGGAGAAGTACGCGTACTCCTTGAACGTCTCCTCCGGTGTGATCAGCGGTGGGATCTGCGCGAGCCAGCACGCGGTGCAGACCCGCAGGTGCAGCGGGTACGTCGTCTCCGGCTGGTCCAGCGCGTCCGCGGCGAGGAAGCTCTCGCACGGCGGGGTCGCCCCCAGATCGACGACGCTCGCCAGCGTCGCCGAGCCGCAGAGTCGGCATCGTGTCATCTGTTGTCCCCATCCCCCCTGCTCGCGCGGGAGTCCCCGCCGCGAGTCTGTGCTGACCGACCCGCGATCGCGGTGCGGTACTCCTCCTCCAGGCGCTTCAGCCCGACGGCCGGGCCGAAGTCCCGCTCGTAGCGCCGCCGTGCCGCCCGCCCCATCTCCCCGTTGAGGTCCGGCCCGGCCGTGACCCGGCGCAGGCAGGCGGCGAGCGAGGCAGCCTCCCCCGGCCGGTGCAGCAGGCCGGTCACCCCGTCCTCGACGAGTTCGACGAAGGCCCCGTGACCGGCGGCGACGGTCGGAACCCCGGCCGCCATCGCCTCCACGACGACCAGGCCGAACGCCTCCAGCCACGTCGAGGGCGCCACCACGGCGACCGACCGGGCGACGGCCTTGCGGCTCTCCGCCGTGTCGAGCAGCCCGGCGTAGCGCACGTCGTCCCGGCCCGCCGCCCAGGCGGTCACCTCCCGCTCCAGGGGCCCCGTGCCGGCGATCACGAGCGGCACGCCCGGCCCGCCGTCGGCGGTGATCTCGTCCCAGGCCGCCATGAGCAGCCGTACGCCCTTCGCCTCCGCGAGCCGGCCGAGGTAGAGCAGGTGCTCGCCGGGGCCCGTGCGCACGTCGTCCGGCTCGGGCACGAAGTTGTGCTTCACCGCCAGCCGTTCGGGCGGCATGCCACCCCGGACCAGGACCTCGCGCTGGGCGGCGGAGATGCACAGGAACCGGTCCACGCCGGACCACCACCGGCGCCGGTTCACCGACAGGCTGACCGCGAGCGGCACCGTCGCCGGCCGGGAGCCGCGGTAGCAGCCGTGCCGGACGGCGGGCAGCGGCGTCGACCCGACGCACTCGGTGCACGGCAGCCCGTCGCGCTGGAGTGTGCCCGGAGGGCAGATCTGGGTGTAGTTGTGCAGCGTGGCGACGACGGGCACGCCGGCGTCGGCGCAGGCGGCGAGCACCGCGGGCGACAGGAGCGGGAAGACGTTGTGGACGTGGACCACGTCCGGCCGGTCGGCGCGCAGCCGGGCGGCCAGCTCCCGCCGCACCGCCGGGTTCCACGGCACGCGCAGCGGCACGCCGGCCTTGGCGAGCAGCGACATCGCGGCGATGTCGTCGCTGCGCCGCTCGAACACCTCGACCCGGTGGCCGGCCGCGCGCAGCAGCTCCGTCTCCTGGCCGACGACCTTGTTCTCGCCGCTCGGCTGTGCCGAGGCGTAGTGGTTGTGCACCACGAGGACGTGCATGCTCAGGTCACCTCCGGTTCGCGGGCCCATCGCGGGACGTGCCGTTGTGGGGCCGCGGGCGGCGGCAGCGGCGGGTCCGCCGGTGCCGCCAGCAGGGAGGCGGCCACGGCGAGGTGGAGCAGGTACGGCGAGGCGTCGCCGAGTCCGGCCTCGGTGTACGAGGCGATCGCGCAGTAGCTGATCAGGAAGATCGCGCAGGCCCGTGACAGCGACGGCGGCCGCAGCAGGGCGACACCGCCGAGCACGACGATGACCGCCACGACCAGCGCGACGCCGGTCAGCCCCTGTTCGTGGTAGACGGCCAGCCAGCTGTTGTCGATGGGCAGCCCGCCGAACGACTTGTCGCCCAGGCCCATGCCGAACAGCTTCTCTCCGGTGCTGCGGGGCGCTGCCAGCAGGGCGTCCCAGACCTTGGCCCGGCCGGTGAGGTTGGAGAAGTTCTCCTGGCTCTGACCGCGCAGGAACCATGACCGCAGCGCCCCGGCGAACCCCACCGCGGCCACCGCGGCGCACAGCACGGACCAGGTGAAGAAGCGGCGGGCGGCGGCGCTGGTGAGCACGAGCGAGCCGATCGCCAGGGTCAGCCCGATGATCAGGCCGAGCGTGGCCGTACGGGTGTGGGTCAGCGCCAGCAGGACGAGGGACGGCACGACGACCACCGCCGCGCTCACCCGGTCGGTCCTGCGCCCCAGTACGAGCAGCACGGTGAGCCCGATGATGACCGCGGCGTACTGTCCGATCTGCGGCGGGGTGAGCGGCCACAGCGCGCCGACGAGCCGCCCGCCGTACAGCTCGGGCAGGGCCGCGCCCGGGGAGATGAGCAGACCGGCGGCGACCGAGCCGAGCACCGCGAAGTACATCCGGATGTGGTGCCGGACGAACGTGGGGCCGCCGTCCCACCAGCGGCTGAGCAGCCACAGCGTGCCGACGAAGAGGGCCAGCCGGCCGCAGCGGAACAGCGCGCCGAACCCGGAACCCAGGTTGGCGCTGGACACCAGGCTCGGCACCAGCAGCAGGGTGAGCAGGAGAACGTAGGCGCTGGGGCGGATGCGCACCCGGAGGTTGACGACGAGCGCCAGCGCGAACGCGGCGACGAGCGCGCCCATGGTGACCATCTGGATGAGGGAGCGGGGCAGCGGCACGATGGTCTTCGCGCCGGCCGAGCCGAGCGTGTTGAGGATCAGCAGGCCCCAGACGATCCCGACCATCCTGGGTGTGGCGGCGGCGGCCGTGTCCGCTTCGCCGGGCGGCCTCTCGTGCCGCAGGTCCGAGGCCATCTCAGCCACCGCCCCGCGGGTCGAGGGTGCTGCCCTTGTCCTGCCGGTAGGGCGTGCCCTGCCACTGGGTGAAGTCGAGGACGCGGCTCGGGTCGTGGGCGACGAACTTCCACGGTCCTCGGTAGACGTTGTCGTGCCAGCGGTTGTGCTGGCCGGTGGTGATCGCCTCGGCCACCCCCTCGCCCTGGTACGGAGACCAGTCCGGGTAGGTGCCGTAGTTGGCCAGCACCGCCATCAGGCCGCACTTGGCCGTGCACTTGACGACGGACTTGTCGAGCGTGAAGCGGTTGTGGTGGATGTCGACGCGCTGGGTCTTCCACCGGCAGTCGTCGTACAGCGGGGGGCCGGCGATCGCCGGCTTCGCACACCGGTCGGTGTCCTTCACCAGCAGGGTGCAGTCACCGGACGAGGTGTTGGCCGGGCTGTTGCAGAACCGGTCGGCGTTCTCCCACAGGGTGATCCCGGACCAGTTGTCCATCAGGACGTTCCGGTAGACCTCTATTTTGTCGGTGCGGGCGCTGACCCTCGGTTCGCCGCCGGACTCGGACAGGTAGACCGTCGCGAACGGGAAGGTGTCGCCGCGTTCCGCCGCCTTGCGGCCCTCGACCCAGTTGTTCCGCCGGATCGTGTTGTTGCGGATGACCGCGTTGTAGCTGATCTCGTAGATCAGGGCGGCACCGTCGTTGGCCTCGAACACGTTGTTCTCGATGCGGAAGTCGTTGTTGTTGGTGTCCGCCCACAACCCCGTCCCGCGGTTGTCGTGCACCCAGTTGCCGCGTACGTCGGCGCGGTCGACCGCCCAGAACTTGACGCCTCCGGTGCAGCCGCAGCCCTTCTGCCGTCGTTCCCAGTCGCCGGTGTTGTTGCCCACGATCTCGTTGCCCTCGACCACCAGTCCGCGCAGCGGGCCGCCGGCCTTGTACGCGTTCATGCCGTACTGGCCGTTCTTCCGCAGGCAGTTGGCGCGGACCTGCTGGCGCGCGCCGGCCATCAGTCCGGCGCCGGAGTTGTACTGGATCGTCGCGTGCTCGATCACCCATCCGTCCGCCGAGTCGTGGTTGACCACGCCCTCGTCGCGCGGGGCGACGAAGTGCTGCACCGTCAGGTGGCTGATGGTGACGTCGCGGGCGCCGCCGCCGAACGCGTACTGGTTCTTCTTCCTCCCGTCGAGGACCGCGCCCGGCGCACCGAGGTAGCGGTCCCCCTTCTTCGGGATGACCTGGGCGTAGCGGTCCGGGTCGAGCCGGTGCGTGCCGGGCCGGAGCCAGAACGTGGTGTTCGGGGGGCTGCTCTTCGTCTTCGCCGCCAGGTCGCCGACCACCTTGGGGTCGATGGTCACCGCGCCCGCCGGCGCCTTGTCCGGGCCTGCCGCGGGCTCGGCGCACACCCGGGCCACGGAGCGGGCCGCGGGCGTGGACGGCGCGGCCTTCGGTGGTTCCGCCGCGGCGCCCGGCGTGCTCTCGCAGCCGGTCGCCGCCAGCAGGACCAGCGCCAGCGGTGCCAGCGCCGCCGGCCAGTGCCGCCTCTTGATGTCCACGCGTCCCCCTAGCCGTGGAACCTGAGCACGGTGGTGAAGTCCTCCGTGCTGTCGGTGAAGCCGGTGCCGATGAGCGTGGTGGCGGGTTCCTTGCGCCCGAAGCCCGCGGAGTACCAGCCGAGGGGCGGGGCGGTCTCGGCGCGATGGGCCCGCCAGTCGAGCTGACCGGGCAGGTCGAGCACCGCGGAGCGTCCCTCGCCGTCCCGGATCCAGGTGAGCGCCGCCCGGTTCCCCACCAGGTCGGCGGCGACGGCCGGGCCGAGGTGGAACGCCAGCTGCACGGCCCGGCGCGGCCCTCGCACCTCGTCGACGATGCTCAACTCCCTTGTGGCGGCTGTCAGTTCCACCCGGCGGCGGTGCACCGAGGGCCGGTAGCCGTCGTGCTCGGCGCTCCAGCGGGCCACGCCCGGGTCGGACGTGTCCGCGACCAGCACGCGGCTGCGGGCGTGCCGGGTCCACAGGAAGGGGCCGCCCGAGGCGGACTGGTCCTCGCCGTCCAGCGTGAGGGTGTTGTGGCCGAGGGTCGACCGGAAGTACCGCCGCCACTCGGGCTGCCCGTGGTAGCAGTACGTCCCCGGGTCGGCGAGCACGTCGACCCCGTCGTGCCGGACCTCCACGGACAGGGCGTCCGCGTGGGCGTGTGCGGCGATGGACAGGAAGCCGTGCGGTCCGCCGTCGCAGCGGCACCAGATCCCGTCCGGTCCACGCAGGACGGTCGTCCCGGCGTCGGCGAAGTGGTCGGGCCGTGTCGCGGGGCGGGTCACGGCGGGCGCCGTGCCCTTCTTCCCGTACGGCCGGACGAGCGCGGCCAGCAGCGGGGTGCGGACGTCGGTGGAGGTCACCGCGGGCCACCAGTCGAGCCGCCCGAACACGGCGTCCCCGGTGGCGAGCAGCGAGGCCCAGCGGTCGGTGCCCGGCCCGTCCAGGACCAGTCCGTGCCCGTCGTCCGCGTCGCCCTGGCGCGGCGGCCGCAGACCGCTGTCCACGACGGCCGCGAGCGCGTCGGTCATCCGCAGCAGCACCAGGCGCACGGTGGCGGGCACCGGCACGTCGGCGGCGTCCGCCTCGGCCACGGCGGCGAGGCCCAGCTCCAGGACGAGCCCGTGGTACTCGGTGGCCAGTTCGCGGTTGAGCCCTGAGCCGAAGGTGTTGCCGCGCAGGTGCCGCTCCAGCGAGCGCAGCGCGCCGGCCCGCCAGCGCGCCGAGGACGGGAACCACCCGAACGCGCAGGCCCCCGCGAGCTGCCCGGCGGCCTCGGCGACGACGTGGTTGTTCGCCGAGGACCCCCGGCTGGGGAAGGCGGCCAGCCAGCGCTGGTGGTGCCAGATCTGGTTCCGGGCCACCGGGTTGTCCTCGAACAGCGCGGCCGCGCCGGGCCAGCCGTCGAGCAGCCGGCGGACCCACACCCAGGACAGCAGCCGGATGCCCAGCTCGATCCCGCTGATCCAGTGCACGCCGCGCAGCGGCGGGTTGGCCGCCCACCACGACCGCAGGTGCTCGGCGACGCGTTCGGCGTACCGCTCGTTCCCGGTGATCGCGTAGGCGGCGGCGAGCACGGTGAGGTGCTGGTGGCGGGACGGCTCCCAGATCTGCTTGATGTCCCCGACGGCGTCCTCGCTGCGGTAGGGCACGTCGAAGGCGTAGCCCCCGGGAGCCCGGCGCCCGGTCTTCGGGTCCCACCACCAGTCCGGGTCGGCCATGTCGTCGCGGGGCACGCCGAAGTACTCGGCGTGCCCGTCCATCAGCCGGTCCGCCCCGGCGACCAGGCGCTTCGCGGCGTCCGGGGGTATCGCGGCGAGCGTCCCGGCGGGCAGGGCCGCGGTGAAGCGGGCCCCGGTCACGTCCGGGCAGCCGGCCGGCGCCGAGCGCCAGCGCCGCCGGCGCACCGTGTCGCCCACCCGGCCGCCGATCTCGCGCGGTCCCATCCGGGACAGCCGCCGCAGGTACCAGCCCGCGCTCATCGTCATCGGGTTCTCGCCAGCGTCACCGGGGCGCCGCCGGCCAGCCCGGCCTGCACGGCGAGGGTGGCCGCCGTGGTGGCGACCAGCGACTCCAGCGGCACCGGCATCGGACCGCCGGTCCGCACGGCCCGCACGAACGCGGCCAGTTCGGCGGCCTGGCCCTTGTCCCGGGCCTTGGGCAGCCGCGAACTGACCCACCGCTTGCGGCCGTAGACCGACGCGCGGACGAAGTCGTCGAGGCGCAGCACCTTGCCGTCCGCGACGAGGTCGAGCGTCTCCTTGGGGAAGCCGGGCGCGCCGGTGGTGACGTAGCTGAGGGTGGCGGTGGAGCCGTCCGGGTAGCCGAGGACGATCTGGAGGTCCTCGTTGCCGGGTGCGGCGACCGCGTACACCGAGACCGGGTCGGCGCCGAGCAGCCAGCTCGCCGTGTCGATGAAGTGCCCGCCCTCGCCGGCGAACCGCGAGCCCTCCGCGCCCTGTTGCAGGTACCAGCTGCCGTGCTGGAGCCGGCCCGCGTTGATCAGGTAGCGCAGGCTCGCCGGGCCGGTGCGGGCGCCGAAGCGCTTTTTGGCCTCGGTGAGCAGCGGCGCGAACCGGCGGTTGAAGCCGACCTGGAGCCGGTCGTTGCCGGACTCCTCCACCGCCGCGAGCACGCCGGCGAGTTCGTCCTCGGTGAGCGCGAGCGGCTTCTCGACGAACACCGCCTTGCCCGCCAGCAGCGCCTTGCGGGTCAGCTCGGCGTGCGAGCTGTGCCGGGTGACCACGAACACCGCGTCGATCGACGGGTCGCCGAGCACGGCGTCGAGGTCGGTGGTCGCCTCGGCGAAGCCGAACTTGCGCTGCGCGTTGGCCGCGGACAGCGCCGTCGTGGTGACGACGGTCGACAGGGCGACACCGTCGCGCTGTGCCAGGTGCGGCAGCAGCATGGACGTGGCGTAGTTGCCGGCGCCGACGAACGCCAGCCGCACCGGCGCGGTGGCGGACCGGGCCGGGGTCGGAGCGGTGCCGCCGCCTCTCTTGACCTCGGGCACCGCCACGGTCGGCGCGACCGCCTCCACCGCCTGCTCGGGGTACCGGAACAGCACGGCCACGGCCTTCAGCTCGCCGTCCTTCAGCCGCTGGTAGGTGTCCACCGCGTCGTCGAAGTCGGCGACGTGCGACACCAGCGGCTCCACGTCGACGCTGCCGCGGGCGAGGAGGTCGAGGAAGCACGCCAGGTTGCGGCGCTCGGTCCAGCGCACGTAGCCGATCGGGTAGTCCCGTCCGTCGAGTTCGTACTCCGGGTCGTAGCGCCCGGGGCCGTAGCTCCGGGAGAACCGGACGTCGAGTTCCTTCTCGTAGTACGCGTTCCACGGCAGGTCCAGGCGGCACTTGCCGATGTCGACCACCCGGCCGCGGTCCCGGCACAGCCGGGCGGCCAGCTCGACGGGCTGGTTGCTGCCGCCGCCCGCGGCCAGGTACACCTGGTCCACGCCGTGCCCCGCGGTGAGTTCGGCGACGGCGGACTCCACGGCCGCGGACGCGGGGTCGCCGCAGGCCACGGCGCCCAGCCGCTCGGCGAGTTCGCAGCGCGCCGGGTCGGGGTCGGCGCCCACGACGCGGACGCCCGAGGCGGTGAGGAGCTGCGCCACCAGCTGGCCGATCAGCCCGAGGCCGATGACCAGCGCCACCTCGCCGAGCCGGGGCTCGCCCTGGCGGACGCCCTGCATCGCGATCGACCCGACGGTGCCGAACGCCGCGTGCCGCGGGGCGAGGCCGTCCGGGACAGGGGTGTAGAGGTTCTTCGGCACCCAGTTCAGCTCGGCGTGCAGGGCGTGCTCGTTGCCGGCGCAGGCCACGAGGTCGCCGGCCTTCACGTCGTCGATGCCGTCGCCGACCTGCTCGACCACCCCGCACAGCGAGTAGCCCAGCGGCGTGTACGAGTCCAGCTTGCCCATCACCTTGCGGTACGTGGCGGGCACTCCGTTGGTGGCCACGCTCTGCATGACCTTGGCCACCTGGTCGGGCCGCGAGCGGGCCTTGCCCAGCATCGACATGCCCGCCTCGGAGACCTTCATGAGTTCGGTCCCGGTGGAGATCAGCGAGTAGGCGGTGCGGACCAGCACACCGCCCGGCTTGCACCCCGGCACCGGCACGTCGAGCACGGCCAGCTCGCCGCTCTTGTAGTTCTGCACTACCTGTTTCACGCGAAGTCCCCTTGATTCTGAGCCGTCTTCTCAGCCGTGCCGTGCGTGCTCGGGCCGGATCCGGAGGTAGCGCCGCGGTACCAGTGCTCCAGGGTCAGCACGTGCCACAGGTGCTTGGAGAAGTCCCGCTGCCCGGCGGCGTCCTCGGCGACCATGCGCGCCAGCGCGTCGCGGCGCAGGATCCCCGAGTTGACCAGCACCCCGTCGTGCACCACCTCGCGCACCAGCGGTGCCAGGTCCCGGCTCATCCAGGCCCGCAGCGGGGCACTGAACAGGCCCTTGGGCCGGTACACGATCTCCCGTGGCAGGACCGAGGCGGCCGCCTCCTTGAGTACGGCCTTGCCCTGGCGTCCGGCGATCTTGCGGTCGCCGGGCACCGCGAACGCCGCCTCGACCACCTCGACGTCCACGTACGGCACCCGCACCTCGGTCGACGCGGCCATGCTGGAGCGGTCCGTGTAGGCGAGGTTGAGGCCCGGCAGGAACATCCGGGCGTCGGCCAGGCACATGCGGTTGACGAAGTCGTCCAGCTCGTTGTCCCGGTAGACGTCGGCGTGCTCGGTCAGCACGTCGTCCACCGTCCCGGCCAGGTCGGGATCGACCAGGGCGAGCAGCTCCTGCTGGTCGTACATGGTGTAGCTGCGCCGGAACGCGGTCTCCTCCGGCAGGTCGGCGAAGGACAGGAAGCGTTTCGCGAAGCGCACCGACCGGTAGCCCCGGCGGGCGGTGGCCACCGGCAGCCGGTCCACGGCGCTGGAGAGCCCGCGGCGCAGCGGCCGCGGGACGCGCTGGTAGCGCAGCGCGAGCAGGTTGGCCAGGTGCTTGCGGTACCCGGCGAACAGTTCGTCCGCGCCCATGCCGGAGAGCATCACCTTGACCCCGGCGTCGCGGGCCGCGGAGCAGATCAGGAACGTGTTGATCGCGGCCGGGTCGCCGATGGGCTCGTCCAGGTGGTACGTCATCTCCGGCAGCAGGTCGAGCACGTTCGGGGCGATCTCGATCTCGTGCAGGTCGACGCCGAACCGCTCGGCCACCTGACGGGCGTACCGCAGGTCGTCGGGCATCGCCTCGAACTTCTGGTCCTCGGCGCGGAATCCGATCGTGTAGGCCGAGATCCCGGGCTGGTGGCGGGCCGCCAGCGCGGTCAGGTAGCTGGAGTCGAGGCCGCCGGAGAGGAAGGTCGCGACGGGTACGTCGGAGAGCATGTGGCGCCGGGTCGAGTCCTCGACGACGGCGGCCAGGTCGGGCTGCTCGCCGCTGCGGGCCCGCTCCTGCCCCCGGGCGGCGACGTCCTTCAGGTTCCAGTACCGGCCGCGTTCCACCCGGCCGTCGGGGCGGCACCGCAGCCAGCTTCCCGGCGGCAGCTTCTCCGCCTCGCGGTACGCGCACCGCGAGTCGGGCACCCAGTAGTAGAGCAGCGAGGCCACCAGGGCCGCGTGGTCCACTTCCAGGGACCCCCCGGTCGCGGCGGCCAGCGCCTTGAGCTCGGAGGCGAACACCAGGCCCGTACCGCGCCGGAGCAGGAACAGCGGCTTGATGCCCAGCTGGTCGCGGGCGAGGACCAGTTCACCGGTCCGCTCGTCGAAGATCCCGAAGGCGAACATGCCGCGCAGCCGGGGCAGGCAGTCGGTGCCCCAGCGCCGCCAGGCCTCCAGCACCACCTCGGTGTCGGAGGTGCCGCGGAAGCGCACCCCGGTGGCGGTCAGTTCGGCCCGCAGCTCGGGCGCGTTGTACAGCTCGCCGTTGTACGTGAGGGCGAGACCGTCGGAGACCATCGGCTGGGCGCCGGTCTCGGACAGGTCGACGATGGCCAGCCGGCGGTGCCCGAGGTGCACTTCGCCGTCGCCGACGGGGTGGCCGTACCGGCCCGCCCCGTCCGGGCCGCGGTGGGCGAGGATGTCGGTGAGCCGGTCGGTGACGACCTTGCCCTCCGGCCACCGGTAGGTGCCTGCGATGCCACACATGTGCTACCGAGCCTCCTGGTCGTTTTCCGGGACCCGTGCGGCCCACAGCGGCAGCCGCTCCGTCCGCCGCCGCCCCTCCCCGTTCGGCCGGTCCGGCCGCTCGCTCCGGCCGCGCAGCGCGGTGTGCAGGCCGTCCCAGAGCGTGCCGTCGGTGCGGTCACGCGGATCGGGGTCGATCAGCACCACCCCGATCACGGGGATGCGCTGGTCGGCGAGCTGCCGCGCCACGGTGTGCAGCCATGCGGTGCTGCCGTGCCCGGCGCGTACGACGAGCACGGTCTGGGTGCCGAGGTGGCGCAGGTCGGTCCACGCCGTGCCGGGCGCCACCGAGCCGACGGCGAGCCGGCGTTCCTGGAGCGGCACGGTCTCGGCGCGCTCGGCGCCGACCACGGCGGGGTCGCCCGGTTTCGGGCGGCGGCCCGAGAGCTCCCGGCCGGGCAGCGCGTCGACGACGACCACCCGTCCCTCCGGTGCCAGGGCAGCGGCGAGGTCCAGGGCGAGCGTGCTCGCCGGGCGTGCGGCGCCCAGTTCCAGCAGGGACACCGGTTCCGTAGAGCCGCGTACGGCCCTGGCGAGGGTCGCGGTGAGCCGTTCGCGGGCCGTCCGGGTCCGTCGGCGCCGCCACGGGGGGCCCGGACGGCGCGGCAGCTCCGCGACGACCGAGGCGCCGAGGTGCGCCGCGACGTCCCGGCGCAGCACGGGCCGGTCCCCCACCACCGCCCCGACCGCGGCCAGCACGAGCCCGATGACCAGGCCGAGGACCAGGCCGATGACGGCGTCGGTGGCCAGGGCCTTGGGCAGGGAGTGCCGCAGCGCCCGCGGGGCGTCCACGATCTGCGTACCGGCGATGATTTTGGGTGCGCCGGTGCGTGCCTCCGCGGAGCGCTGGTCGAAGTCGGCGATCCGCGAGTTCAGTTCGGCCCGGCGGGCGAACAGCGACTCGATGCTCGCCGACGCCTTCGGGTCGCTCTCCGGGGACTGGTTGCCGATCGCCTTGTTCACCTCGGCGAGTTCGGTCCGCATGCGGTCGCTCTGTTCGAGCAGGGCCGCGGCCTCGGCCTTCGCGGCCGCCCGCATCCGCCGCACGTGGTCGGCGACGAACGCGTCGGCCAGCGCCTTGGCCCGGGCGACCGCCTCCGCGTCGCTGTCGCCCGTGACCTCGATCTGCAGCAGGTTGTTGGTCAGGCCGGTGCCCCGGTAGTCCCGCATGAAGTCCGCGGGATCCTCCCGGGAGCCGAGGGTGTCGAGGGCCTTGCCCGCGATGCGGGTGGTCCCCAGCACCTCGACGTCGGTGCGGATGAGCGTTCCGGTGTCGTTGGGCTGGTCCTGCTGGTGCGCGACGAGCACCTTGGTCACCGCGGTCGGTGGCGGCGGCAGCAGGACCGCGACCGCCGCGCCGACGAGCAGCCCGAGCAGGGCCAGGGAGGACCACAGGCGGCGGCGTCTGCGTACCGCCACCACCAGCGCCTGGAGGTCAAGGAGGGGAGCCGCGGCGGGTGCGTCCGTGGACGTTCGTGTCGTCACGCCGGGCCTCCCGCCGCGTTGCCCCGCACCGCGAGCTTCCGCGTGGGCTGGTCCGGTGTCCGGTCCGCGGGCCGTGCCTCGGGGGCCAGGACCGTGTCGGCGACGACGGCGCCGACGAGTTCGTGCCCGCCGTCCGCGCACGCCCCGGCGATGCCGGCGAGTTCGTCCGCGGTCCAGTTGCCGGCGCCGAGGACGACCAGGGCTCCGGACTCGGTGTCGCGGTCCGGCACCATGGGCCGGTCCACGGAGACCTCCACCACCCGCAGCAGGGGATCGCCCCCGGCCTCGGCGGCGAGCTGCCCCGCGGCCCGGCGGGCGGTGTCGTCACCCTCCGGTACGACGGCCAGCAGGCGCCGGGGGGCCGGCACCTGGCTCCGGAGGCGGGCGCACACCCGCCGGTAGCGGATCAGCCGGCCCGCCTCGTCGCCCGACCTGAGCGGGGCCGGCGCGTCCCACGGGGTGTCGGCGCCGAGGAGCCGGCGGACGCGGGCCCGTGTCCCGTGGTGGTCCGGCCCGCGCGTGCTTCCCCGGTGCGGCACGTCGACGGTGCCCAGCAGCGCCGAGCCCAGTGCCGCGGAGATCTCCGCCTCGGTGCGCAGCCGCCGGTTCACCCGGGCGGCGGCGAGATGCCCGACGACCGAGAGCAGGAAGAACAGCACCGCTCCCCCGACGACGAGCTGTGTGCGCGTGGGCGGTGTCTCGCCGGTCGGCCGGGCCGCCGGGCCCATGACGACCATGCCGGCCTTGTTGCTCGCCGGGTCGGCCTGGTCCAGCTTCGTCATGGCCTCTTCCAGCGAGGTGCGCAGTTTCTCGAGGGTGGTGCGGGCCTGCACGCTCTCCACGTTCTGGCCCGGGTCGGCCGCCTTGGAGAGGTCGGTGATGCGGCGGTTGGTCTCCACCACCTGCTGACGGAGCGCCTCGGCCTCCGTGGCCGCCTGGTCGTTGCCGCCGCCGGCGATCCGGGTGGCGAAGTCGACGAACTGCCGGGCCACCTCGTCGGAGAGGCGCTGTGCGTGCTTCGGGGTGTCCGCGGTGCCCGAGATCGTGATGATGTTCCCGTCGGCGGCCTTGGCGCTCACCCGATCCCGCAGCTCCTCGCCCCTGAGGCCGGTCCAGCCGAGGGTGGCGGCCGCGCGCTCGACCACCGTGGAGCTGGTCGCGACGTCGACCTGGGTCAGCAGCTCGCGTTCCTCCCACTGGCCCGGCAGCAGGACCGATGCCGAGGCGGTGTAGCGCGGCGGGAACGCCAGCGAGGCGCCGTAGCCGACCAGCGCACCCACGACGGCGAGGACGGCGAGGAGCCGCCGGCGCCGACGGAGTATCCGCCCGATGGTGACCAGGCGGATCGTGTCATCACTCAACGGCGCGGCCTCTTCCCTGTCCGGACCAGGCCGCCCGCCCGCGCCGGAGCGCGGTCACGGCAGGCGGCGGTGTAGGCGGCGAGCAGCGACGCCTGTGAGTTGCGCCAGGAGAGTCGGCCGTCGATCCGCTGCTTGCCGGTCTCGCCCATCCGGGCCCGCTTCTCCGGGTCGTCCAGCAGCAGCGTGATGAGCTTGGCGAATTCGGCCTCGTCGTCGGCGGAGGCGTAGAGGGCGGCGTCACCGGCGGAGACGCGCGCCTCCCGGAGGTCGAAGGAGACGATGGGCCGGCCCATCGCCATGTACTCCAGGACCTTGTTCATGGTCGACACGTCGTTGAGCGGATTGCAGGGATCGGGAGACAGGCACACGTCCGCGGTGGAGAGGTAGCGCACCAGGTCGGCGTCCGGTATTCGCCCGGTGAACTCCACCTGGTCGGAGAGCCCCAACCGCCGGGACAGCTCGACCATCGCGTCGAAGGCGTCGCCCGATCCGACGAACACCGCGTGCCAGTCGGTCCGTCCGAGTTCGTCGCGCAGTCTGGCGAGTGCCCGCAAGGCGTAGTCGACGCCGTCCTGGGGACCCATGACGCCGAGGTAGCACAGCAGGTGCGGCTTGCCGCGCTTCAACTCCGGTTCTGGGGGCACCGGTTGGAAGCGGTCGGTCTGGGGCGCGCTGCGCACCACGAAGACGTCCTCGGGGCGCTTGCCGCCGCGGCGCACCGCGACGTCGCGGTAGCTCTCGTTCGTGGCGAGCACCACGTCCGCGGCCCGGTACGTCATCCGTTCCAGCGCGCACACGCCGCGGTAGAGCAGGTCCTCGCCGCGGTCGAAGCGGGAGAGGTACAGCTCGGGCACCAGGTCGTGCTGGTCGAAGACGAACCGCGCGCCGCGCCGCTTCAGCCACAGGGCCGGCAGGAACAGCAGGTCGGGCGGGTTGCAGGCGTGGACGACGTCGACCGGGCCGACCTTGCGGGCCAGCCGGGCCGTGTGCCACAGCGCCGTTCCGTACTCCCGCAGGTAGCCGGCCGGTCCCCCGGTGGCCGCCCGCAGCGGGTAGCGGTGGATCCGCACGCCGTCGATCTCCGCCTCGGCTTCGGTGTCCCGCTTGCTGCCCTTGGGACAGATGACGTGCACCTCCCAGCCGGCGTCGCGCAGCGTCGTGCACTCCTGCCACACCCGCCGGTCGAACGGCACCGAGAGGTTCTCCACGAGGATCAGCGCGCGCCGGTCGGGCCGGCCGTCGCTGACTGCTTCACCAGGCAAGGCCCATGTACCCCGGTTCGGTCCGGCGCGTTTCGGCGTCGGGAAGACGGATGAGGTCGATGATCGCCGGGCCGTCCCCGTGGGGCAGCGCCGACAGCACGGCCGGGTCGCTGGTCCCCACCAGGCACACCTCGGCGTGTTCGAGCACCTCGTCGACCGAGTCGGCGAGCAACTGCCCGAGGTGCGGGAGCCGGGTCTCGATGTACTCGCGGTTGGCGCCCATCAGCCGGGACAGGCTCACGTTGGCGTCGTGGATGCGCAGGTCGTACCCCTTGCCGAAGAGCCGCTCCGCGAGTTCGACGAGCGGGCTCTCGCGGAGGTCGTCGGTGCCGGGTTTGAAGGACAGCCCGAACATGCCGACCTTCCGTTTGCCGGTGCGCTCGACGAGTTCCACCGCGCGCTGGAGGTGGTCGGCGTTGGAGGGCAGGACGTGGGAGAGGATCGGCACCGAGACGTCGGCCCGCTGCGCCGCGTGGACCAGGCTGCGCAGGTCCTTGGGCAGGCAGGAGCCGCCGAAGGCGAAGCCGGGCCGCAGGTAGGCGGGGCTGACGTTCAGCTTGCGGTCGGCCAGGAACACGTCCATCACCTGGTGCGAGTCCACGCCGAGCGCCCGGCAGATCGCGCCGAGTTCGTTCGCGAAGCCGATCTTGAGGCCGTGGAACGCGTTGTCCGCGTACTTGATCGCCTCGGCGGTCGGCACCGGTACCCGGAACACCTCGCCGGGCAGGCCGCCGTACAGGGCCGCCACGACGTCGCCGCCGGCCGGGTCGAGTTCGCCGATGACGGTCTTGGGCGGGTCGAAGAAGTCCCGGACGCTGCTGCCCTCGCGGAGGAACTCCGGGTTGACCGCGACCCCCAGGTCCACGCCGGCCGTGCCGCCCACGTACTTCTCCAGGATGGGCACGAGCAGGTTCAGGCAGGTGCCGGGGAGCATGGTGCTGCGGAACACCACGGTGTGACGTCCGCCCCGCTCGGCCAGCGCGGCGCCGATCTCCTCGGTGACCCGCTCCAGATAGGTGGTGCACAGGCTGCCGTTGGGTTCCGAGGGCGTGCCCACGCAGACGAGCGACACCTCGCTGCCCTCGATCGCCTCGCGGACGTCGCGGGTGGCGCGCAGGGCGCCGCCGCGGACGACCTCGGCGGTGAGTTCGCCGATCCGTTCCTCGACCACCGGGGCCCTGCCGTCGTTGACCAGGTCGACCTTCGCCTGGTTGACGTCCACCCCGATGACCTGGTGTCCCATGCTGGCCAGGCACGCGGCCGACACGCAGCCCACGTAGCCGAGCCCGAAAACGCTGACTTTCATGACGCGTCCCTCCCCCTGGGCAGGCCCTGGTGGCCTGCGGTCCGCGCGCCTGCCGGACGACGGCTCCCGCGCATCAGTACGCCCCCTGTCCGTGGAGCACCGCACGCAGCGTCTTCCACAAGATCACCGTGTCGAGTGCGAGCGACCAGTCCTCCACGTACCGCAGGTCCAGGCGCACCGCCTCCTCCCACGGCAGGTCACTTCGTCCGCTGATCTGCCACAGGCCGGTGAGCCCGGGCTTGACCAGCAGCCGCCGCCGGATGTCCGGGCCGTAGGCGGCGGACTCCTCCGGCAGCGGTGGCCGGGGACCGACGAGCGACATCGATCCGGCGAGTACGTTGAACAATTGCGGGAGTTCGTCGAGCGAGTACCGGCGCAGTACCGCTCCCACCCGGGTCACCCGCGGGTCCCGGCGGAGCTTGAACAGCAGGCCGGCGCCCTCGTTGAGGCCGGCCAGCTCTCCGCGTGCCCGGTGGGCCCCGGTGACCATGGTGCGGAACTTGAGGATGGTGAACTCGCGGCCGTCCTTGCCGACCCGGCGCTGGCGGTAGAACGCCCCGCCCCGGCTGTCCAGCAGGACGAGCAGTCCGACGAGGACCATCAGCGGCGCGAACAGCACGATCAGGAACGCCGCGCCCAGCCGGTCGACGACCTCCTTGACCGCCCGGCGGCCGCCGGTGAAGGTCGGCATGCTGACCCGCAGCAGCGGGATCCCGAGCACCGCGTCGACGTGCAGCCGCGGTCCGGCCACCTCCATCAGCACGGGGGCGACGACCATGTCGGCGTCGCTGCCCTCCAGGTTCCAGGCCAGCCGCTGCAACCGGTCCGGTGACCAGTGCGGGTCGGGTGTGACCGCGACGACGCGGTAGCCGTCCCGCCGGACGTGACTGGCGACGTCCGCCAGCCGGCCGACGACCGGCACTCCGTCGAGATGGTCGTCGCCGTCGAGGTCGAGGCCGTCCGTCGTGCACACCGCGTCCACCCGCCAGCCGAGGTGCGGGAATCTGCGGGTGCGGTCGATCAGGTCGCGCACGGTGGCGGGGCTTCCGGCGGCGAGCACCGGTCGCAGGCACCGCCCCTCGTTCCGCCGCTTGTGCAGGCGGAGACGGAGCAGGTACCGCGCGGTCATGGTGACGAGGGCGATCGCGGGGATCGCCACGAAGATCCAGAGCTTGATGTTGCGCGAGGTGAGGGCTATCCCCCCGAGCGCGAGGACGACGGTGGCCGCGAACAGGGAACGTCCGAGCCTGCGGAACTCCTCGGCGCCCTGGCCGAGCACGACCGGCGCCCACGCCCGGCTCACCGCGAGCGCTCCCAGCACCAGCAGTTCGGTGCCGAAGGCGAGGATGCCCCACTTCTCATGCCAGTTGGCCGCGTCCCGGGCCCCGAAGAAGTTGCCGATCGCCGCCACCACCAGAGCGGTGGCCACGGTGTCGCTGGTGATCACGGTACGGCGGTAGCGCTGCTCCCAGTCGTTCGCGGGCTGGGTGATTGCCCCGTTCGTCAGACGCCCGTGCGTCGTCGGAAATGGGCCGACTAGTCCCCCCTGCGGCACAAGAACCCCCCGGTTCCCAGTTGTTCGACGTGCTCGCCCAACACTGTTTTCCCTCCCCCCGGGAGGCCCCCGCCTCCCGCACTGTCCCTCCCCTGGGAGGCCCCCGCCTCCCGCACAGATCCCACCTCGGGAGGCCCCCGCCTCCCGCGCGTCACATACCGGTTGTGTCAGTGCTGCATGAACAATCCCCGCGGTGGGCAACGGACTTGCAGCCCGTCGCGCACGGTCGAGGTGCCTGAGAATTCGCAGACCACACGGGTGTCCCCCTCACCCGACGGCCCCCTCCTGGGGCCGAGACCCGTTCACTCACACATCCGGCGCGGGCGACACGACCGGCCGCCCGTCATGACGGCAACCCATAGATCATTATTTGTCGCGTCGTGTCCCACCATGTGAAGCACGGTCAATCTAGACCATCAGAACCCGCGTGCGGAGAGGGATGTGCGCAATTTGTACGCAACATTTGAAGCCGGCTCCACGAATCGGCCACCGGCCGCGGACGCCTCGCCGGCACGAACACCTCCTGACCTGTGACGGAGGACGTTCCGCGGGACGCCGCACCCCCGCCGGAGCCCCCGGCGGACTGACCGAAAACTGAACGCCCTTCTGGAGATGGGGTGTTGGTGCTGCCGCGCCATGCGTAAGATCCGGTTCCGAGCCGCCAGGAAGGGCTCGTCCGCGCCCTCACGTGCGCGGACGTGTCCCGCGCGACGTGCCCTACGGGGTCGCATTTCCGGTCCTTGGGTGACCCGTCCTCGACCGGCGTCCGTCTGACGATGCCGGCGCGCCTCTCCACACGTCGCCGGCCGTCCTCGGCGACCCCCGTGGCGCGGCCGGTCCCGGGCCTGGGTGGCGATGACCGCGGCCTGGACGCGGCGCTCCACGCCCAGCTTCGCCAGCGGAGGAAGGAGCTGGCGTTCAGTCTCGGCGGCATGGGCTCCGCGTCCACGAACTTCCACAACAGGGCCTACGCCGCCAGGGTTGGGCCGAGGTGGCGGCCGAGGTCCGTACGCGCCGGCAGGCCGGGGACCGGGACGGCGCCGCCGCGCTGGTCACCGACGAGATGGTGCTGGCGACCCCCCTGATCGGCCCCGAGGACATGCTCCGTGAACGGCTCCGCGTCCGGCGCGACACCCGCGTGGACACCGTCCGCCTCCACCCGGCCGGCGACACCCTCGACGCCCGCCTGACCACCCTGGGCCGGGCCGTCGAGCCGGTCCGCGACGTCACGGCCGAGACGGCTCCGTGACGTCCAAGAGGCCGCCGGCGACTTCGGTCCGGCGGCCTCGCAACCTCCCTGCAACGTCGCGGGGTGTCGGCTGAGCACAGCCACGGGACGGGACCCGCGTCGCGCCCCGAACACTCCGAGGACGGGAGCCACCGCTGTGGACACCCCCGCACGCGTCGAACTGACCCCGGCCGCCGCCGAACTGCTGGGCCGGCTGCGGGAGCTGCACGGACCGCTGATGTTCCACCAGTCCGGCGGCTGCTGCGACGGCAGCGCGCCGATGTGCTATCCGGCCGGTGAGTTCCGCACGGGCGGCTCCGACATCCTGCTCGCCGAACTGGAGGCGGACGGGGTCGCGGAGCCGGTGCCGTTCTGGATGTCCCGGAGTCAGTACGAGGTCTGGCGGCACACCCGGCTGATCGTCGACGTCGTGCCCGGACGGGGCAGCGGCTTCTCGCTGGAGGCACCCGAAGGAGTGCGTTTTCTGATCCGTTCCCGCGTCGTCGGCACGTAGCCACCGGCGCGGCCACCGCCGTCTGGTGCACTCCCCCTGAGTCCTGGGACAGTTGACGAGACATCAGGGGGGACTGTGACGCCTCGCACCGCACGGTTCAGAACGGTACTGACGGCACTCGCGGCGTGGAGCGCGCTGGCCGGGGCGGCCCTGGCGGGCGCGGCCCCGGTGAACGCCGCGGAGGACGGCACCCGGATCGCTCCCGGCGTGCTCTACCGGGAGTTCGACCTGCCGGCGGCGAAGGGCGTGACCCACGTCCACCTGCTGAGCGTCGACCTGCGCGACTCCCGTACCAGCGTGGGCCTGCTGTATCCCGGCGTCGTGGCGTCCCGGGAGCCCGTCTCGCGCCTCGCCGACTCGCGCGGCGCCGTCGCGGGCGTGAACGGCGACTTCTTCAACATCACCGAGACCCAGCACCCCGGGACCGAGGCGACCGGCGCGCCCGTCGGACCGGCGATCGCGGGCGGGCACCCGCTCAAGGCCGCCGTCCCGGACGGACAGCGCTTCGGGCCCGCCCTCCCGCCCGGCACCAGCACGAAGGACGTCCTCGGTGTGGGCGCCGACGGCAGGGCCCGGCTGGACAGCCTGGCGCTCGACGGTTCGGTGCACACGCCGGACGGGGGGTTCGCCCTCGGCGGGCTCAACCAGTACGCCCTGCCGCAGGACTCGGTCGGCGCGTTCACCTCGGACTGGGGCGGCGTCTCGCGGGCCCGCGCCGTGTGCGGAACGGACACCGACCGCGCCGCGCCGTGCAGTTCGGACACCTACGAGGTGACGGTCAGGGACGGCCGGGTCGTCTCGGGCTCGGACACCCCCGGCGCGGGTCCCGTCGCGGCGGACACCACCGTCCTGGTCGGGCGGGAGGCGGGCGCCCAACGGCTGCGCAAGCTGTCGGCGGGCGAGACCGTGCGGGTACGGCACCGGCTGGTGGCGGCCCGTTCCCGGGTCGCGTACCGCTTCGCGCTCGGCGGCTACCCGGTGCTCAGGGACGGCAAGCCGCTGCCCGGCCTGGACGACAGGACGTCCGCCGTGCGGACCGCGGCCGGCATCGCGGACGGCGGCCGCCGCCTGCTCCTGCTCGCCGTCGACGGGGCACCCGCCTACCGCAGCGGTCTGACCATCGCCGAAGTGGCGGACGCCCTGCGGTCGTCGGGTGCCGAGGACGCCTTCAGCCTGGACGGCGGCGGCTCCACCACCCTGGTGGCCCGGGAGCCCGGAGCCGCCGCCGTCACCGTGCGCAACCACCCCAGCGGCGGGGCGGAACGGCCGGTGCCCAACGGCATCGGGGTCTTCTCACGCTCCTGACGTCAGGGGTTCAGGCTGCTCACGATGTTCGCCGTGGCCGTGAGCCCTTCACTGATGGTCGGCGCCATGCTCGTGCTCGCCAGGTAGAAGCCGAGCAGGACGCAGACCACGGCGTGCGAGAGCTTCAGTGCGCCGTTGCGCACGAAGACCACCGCCAGGATCAGCAGCAGCACCACCACAGAGATGGAAATGGCCATCGTCAACCTCCTCCGCCACGTCCACACCGCGGCATTCGGCCGCAAGTGTCGCGTAGCGGAGGGTTGTTCCGGGCTGCTGACGTGTCCTCCGAACGTGTGGAGTTCTACGACTTGTCGTGTGCGTCGAGAAACGCTTCGAGACCGGCCAGGTCATCGGTGTTGAGGTGGTCGACGCCGGCGGCGAGCAGTTCGCCCCAGACGGCGTCGCGCGCCGGCCCCGCCAGGTCGGGGGTGGCCCAGAACCGCACCCGCTGACCGCGCGCGTGCGCCGAGGCGACGATGCCGCGCAGCTTGCGCCGCTCGGCGTCGGGGAACCGACCGACGCCCAGCCAGGTGAAGTTGAGCGTCCAGTTGTCGCTGATCAGCGGGACGAAGGAGGCGGGTGCCGCGGTGCCGAGGTCGGCGAGGCGGCCGTCGTAGAAGGCGCGCCGCTCGCGCTGCGCCTCCATCGGGACGCGGGCCGCCCGGTCGCCGGAGATCACGGCGGTCACCGCTCCCGGGTGCACCCTGCCGTGGGCGTAGCTAGTGAAGAGGTGGCGGTGGCGCCGCAGCAGGCGGTCGAGTTCGAGGTAGGTCGCGGCGCCCTCGGTCTTGATGTCGATGAGCAGTTGCAGCGGCCTGCGGTCTCCGCGGTACACGGAGCCGTGGTTGGCCCTGACGCGTGCGGCGAGGGGGTTCAGGTAGAGGGCTTCGAGGGTGCGGGCGGGGTCGAGGTCGACCGGGTCGTGGGCGACGAGCAGTTGGCCGTCCACGAGGTAGATGTCGGCCTCGACGCTGCCGAAGCGGTGGTCGAGGGCGTCGAAGAGGGGCCTCGGGTGTTCGTAGTCGTTGTGCGCGTGGGCCCGCCACAGGGGACGCGGGCTGTGTCCGCGCTCGTCCGCCCGGGCGGACGCGGCGGGCAGCGCCACGGAGCCGGCGAGGGCGGCGCCGAGCGTGGTGAGGGCTCTGCGGCGGGTGGTGAGGGCCATGCTGTCTCCCTGGGTGTGCCGTACCGGACAGGTGGGCGCACCCCCCGTCCGGGCGAGATCGGGTCGGGGAGAGTATGCGGTCCGCGCGGCCTCAAAAAGCAGTGGCGTGCGCGGAGTTGGCCGGACTGCCGCCGCGGGTTCACTTCAGCGGCGGCGCACGCGCGAGGCCCGCCCCCAAAGGGGACGGGCCTCGGACGGGAGCGGGCCGGGTGTCAGGGCGCCGGCAGGTCGACCAGTGCGGCCAGTTCCTCCCGCTGCCTGCCCGCCGTGCCGTACGCGAGCGAGTCGGCCTTCGCCCGCTTCAGGTACAGGTGGACCGGGTGTTCCCAGGTCATGCCGATTCCGCCGTGCAGCTGGAGGGCCTCCTCGGCGGCGTGCACGGCGACGGGTGCCGCGTACGCCTGGGCGAGGGCCGCGGCGACGTCGGTGTCCTCGCTGCCGGTGGCGAGCGCGTCGGCGGCGTTGCGGGCGGCGGCGCGGAGGTTGACGACTTCCAGCCACAGCTTCGCGAGGCGGTGCTTGAGCGCCTGGAAGCCTCCGACGGGACGGTTGAACTGCTTGCGGTCCTTCAGGTAGCGGACCGTCTCGGTCAGGCACCAGTCGGCGAGGCCGAGCTGCTCGGAGGCGAGCAGACCGGCACCGGACCGCAGGGCGCGGCGGATCACGGACGCGGCGTCGGGGCTCAGCAGTCGCGCCGGGGCCCCGTCGAGGACGACCGTGGCCACGGGGCGGGTGAGGTCGAGGGAGACCTGCGGCGTGAGGGTGACGGCGTCCGCGTCGACGGCGTACAGGGCGCCGTCCCCGGCGGGGACGAGCAGGACGTCGGCGGCCGCGGCGTCGGCGACGCCGGTCAACTCCCCGTGCAGCGTGCCGTTCTCGTGCCGTACGGCCTTGGGGGTGCCGCCCGGTGCCACGGACAGGGCGACCGCGAGTACGCCGACGGTCCGGCCGGACGCCAGGGCGGCCAGCAGCGCGTCGGCCTCGTCGCCCTCGCAGGCCAGCAGCGCCTCCGTCGCGACGACCGCGCTGGTCAGGTAGGGGACGGGCGCGACCGCGCGGCCCAACTCCTCCAGGACGACGGCGGCTTCGCGGTGGGTGGCGCCCTGGCCGCCGCGCGCCTCCGGTACCAGGAGTCCGGCGAGGCCCATGCCCTCGGCGAGCGCCTTCCACAGGGCGCGGTCGTGCGGGGCGTCGGTCTCGGTGCGGGTGATGACGCCGGCCGCGTCGCAGTGGTCGGCGAGGAGGTCGCGGACGGCGGCGCGCAGCGCCTCTTCCTCCTCCGAGTAGAGCAGATCGGTCATCGGGCCAGGTCCTTCCAGGCGACGTCCTTGTCGGTGCGCGGCTCGGAGGGCAGGCCCAGCACGCGTTCGGCGACGATGTTCAGCAGGACCTCGGTGGTCCCGCCCTCGATGCTGTTGCCCTTGGAGCGGAGGTAGCGGTAGCCCGCCTCGCGGCCGGTGAAGTCGACCTTGTCGGGCCTGCGCATCGTCCAGTCGTCGTACAACAGGCCCTCCTCACCGAGGAGTTCGATCTCCAGGCCGCTGATCTCCTGGTTGAGGCGGGCGAATCCGAGCTTCATGGCGGAGCCCTCGTGGCCGGGCTGGCCGGCGACGAGCTGCTGGCGGAGCCGTTCGCCGGAGAGCCGGGCGACCTCGGCCTCGACCCACAGGGTCAGCAGCCGCTGGTGCAGGTCGTGGGTGCGCAGGTCGGGGCGCTCGCGCCAGGTCTTCGCGACCGGGCCGATCATGCCGCCCTCGCGGGGGATGCGCATGCCGCCGATGGACACGCGCTCGTTCATGAGGGTGGTCTGGGCGACCCGCCAGCCGTCTCCCACGTCGCCGAGCCGGTGGGCGTCGGGGATGCGTACGTCGGTGAGGAAGACCTCGTTGAACTCCGCCTCGCCGGTGATCTGGCGCAGCGGGCGCACGTCGACGCCCGGGTCGGTCATGTCGCAGACGAAGTAGGTGATCCCGCGGTGCTTGGGCGCCTCGGGGTCGGTGCGGGCGATGAGGATGGCCCAGCGGGCGACGTGGGCGCTGGACGTCCACACCTTCTGCCCGTTGATCACCCAGTCGTCGCCCTCACGGACGGCGCGGGTGCCGAGCGCGGCGAGGTCGGATCCGGCGCCGGGCTCGCTGAAGAGCTGGCACCAGACCTCCTCACCGGTCCACAGGGGGCGCAGGAAGCGCCGCTTCTGCTCGTCGGTGCCGTAGCCGAGGATCGTCGGCGCGGCCATGCCGAGGCCGATGCCGATGCGCCGCGGTTCGTTGTCGGGGGCGCCGGCGGCCTCCAGTTCGGCGTCCACGACGGCCTGGAGGGCACGCGGGGCGCCGAGGCCGCCGAGGCCCTCGGGGAAGTGGACCCAGGCGAGGCCGGCGTCGAAGCGGGCCCGGAGGAAGTCGAGGCGGTCCGTCGCCTCGGGCGGGTGCGCGGCCAGCAGCTCCCGGGTGCGCTCGCGAAGGGCGGCGGCGTCCAGGGCGCCGCTCACGCGGGTGGCGTCGCTCATGCGTCTGCTCCGTTCTCCGAGGAGGGGACCACGGCCACGCGTCCGGTCGTGGTGCCGTCGGCGACGCGCTGCACCGCCGCCGCCGCACCGCTCAGCGGCACGCGCTCGCTGATCAGCGGTTTGATCGCGCCGCGTGCGGCGAGTTCGGTGAGCTGCTCGTGGCAGTGCTGGACCAGCTTCGGGTTCTTGGTGTTGTACAGGCCCCAGTGCAGGCCGAGGATCGCGTAGTTCTTCACGAGCGCGTGGTTCAGCCCGGGGCTGGGGATGGTCCCGCTCGCGAAGCCGACGACGACGATCCGGCCCTCGAAGGCGACGACCTTCGTGGACTGCGTGTACGCCTCGCCGCCGACGGGGTCGTAGATCACGTCGGCGCCGCGTCCGCCGGTGGCCTCCTTGACGGCGGCGATGACGTCCTCGGCGCGCCGGTCGACGACGACGTCGCAGCCGAGGTCGCGGGCGACGGCCGCCTTGTCGGCACCGCCGACCACGCCGATGACGGTGGCGCCGGCGGCCTTGCCGAGCTGCACCGCCGCGCTGCCGACCCCTCCGGCGGCCGCGTGGACGAGCAGCGTCTCCCCCGCTTCCAGGCGGGCGCGCCGGTGCAGACCGAACCAGCCCGTCTGGTAGCCGATGTGCAGGGCGGCGGCCTCGGCGTCGTCGAGGGCCTCGGGCGCGGGCAGGACGGCGGCGGCGTCCGCGACGGCGTACTCGGCGAAGCCTCCGTACGGCAGCACGGGGTTGGCGAGGAGGCGGCGCCCGTCCTCGGTCTCGCCGCAGATCTCGACGCCGGGCGTGAACGGCAGCGGCGGCCTGACCTGGTACTGGCCCCGGCACATCAGGGCGTCCGGGAAGTTGATGTTCGCGGCGCGCACCTTCAGCAGGAGCTGCCCCTGGCCGGGCACCGGCCGCTCCACGTCCGCGAGCCGCATCACCTCGCTCGGCTCGCCGTTCTGGTGCACTTGCCATGCCTGCATGCGGGGCCTCCACGGGACTGCTTCGTCTGACCGGGCTCGTCCGCATACTAAGCGGTCGCTTGCCGATCAGGGAACAGTCGCGTGCGTCACGGCGCGGCAGGCCTGGTGGGCCGCGCCCTGACGTGCATCCGCTCGCCCTGGGGCCCGAAGAGGCTCAGGAATTCGACGGGCCCCTCCCCCGTCGATCCGAACCAGTGCGGCACCCGGGTGTCGAACTCCGCGGCCTCGCCGGGGCCGAGCACCACGTCGTGCTCGCCGAGCACCAGCCGGAGCCTGCCCGAGAGCACGTACAGCCATTCGTAGCCCTCGTGGGTGCGCGGGTCGGGCTCCTGGCGGCGGTCGGGTTCGAGGACCTTGAACGCCTGGAGTCCGCCGGGCTGGCGGGTGAGCGGCCAGTGGGTGCGGCCGTGGCGCTGGATCGGCTTGGCCCGCACGCGGGGGTCGTCGACCGGCGGCGCGCCGACCAGTTCGTCCAGCGCCACCCGGTGGGCCCGGGCGATCGGGAGCAGCAGCTCCAGGCTGGGCTTGCGCAGCCCGGACTCAAGGCGCGACAGCGTGCTCACCGAGATGCCGGTGGCCTCGGACAGCCCGGCGAGCGTGGCCCCGCGCTCCTTGCGGATGCGCCGCAGCCGGGGCCCGACCCCCGCGAGGACGGCGTCCGCCTCCGCCCCGTCGTCCCGCGTCCCGCCCGTTCCCGTGTCGTCGCCCATCACTGTATTGCAGGTTCGGCAAAGGCATTTGTCAAGACGGCAGGTGCCGGGTGACCGTTCAGGCGGAGGTGGTCACCATGACCGAGAGGTACGAAGCAGTCGTCGTCGGCGGCGGCACGGCCGGGTTGTCGGCGGCACTGGTGCTCGGCCGGGCGCGGCGCCGCACGCTCGTCGTCGACGCCGGCGAACCGCGCAACGCGCCCGCCGCGCACATGCAGGGCTATCTGTCCCGCGACGGCATGCCGCCCGCCGAGTTCCTCGCCGAGGGACGGCGGGAGGTCGAGCGGTACGGCGTGGAGCTGGTCCGGGACCGCGCCGTGGACGTCCGCCGGGACGGCGCGGACGAGTTCGACGTGGTGCTGGCGAGCGGGCGCACGGTGCACGCGCGGCGGCTGGTCGTCGCCACCGGCCTGGTGGACGAGCTGCCGGAGGTGCCGGGCGTCGCCGAGCGCTGGGGGCGCGACGTGCTGCACTGCCCCTACTGCCATGGCTGGGAGGTCCGCGACGAGGCCTTCGGCGTACTGGCGGCCGGGCCGATGAGCGTGCACCAGGCGCTGATGGTCAGCCACTGGTCGAAGGACGTGCGGCTGTTCCTGCACGCGGTGGACGAGGACACGCTCGCGGACGACGACCTGCGCCGGCTGGCCGCCGCCGGGGTCGAGGTCGTGCCCGGGGAGGTCGCCGGGCTCGTGGTCGACGGGGACCGGCTCACCGGGGTCCGCCTCGCCGACGGCTCGGTCCACGACCGCACCGTGGTCTTCGTCGGGGCTCCCATGACCCCGCGCACCGAACTCCTGGAGCGGCTGGGCGCCGAGCACCGCGACACGGCGTTCGGCACCTTCCCGGTGGTGGACGAGACTGGCCGGACCACCGTGCCCGGCGTCTGGGCGGCGGGCAACGCGACCAGTCACGCCGAGCAGGTCGTGAACGCGGCGGGCGCCGGCTACCGGGCGGCGGTCGCGCTGAACGGCGACCTGCTGTTCGCGGACCTCGACGCGGCCGTCTCCGGCGGCTGAGCACCGCGGCCGGGCGGTGCGCGGGCGGCCCCCTGGGGGTGTGCGCGGGGCGGCTCCGTTGCACCATGGCTGCATGCTGCTGAGCCGGCTCGCCCATGTGTCCCAGGAGGTCGCCGCCACCTCGGCGCGCACCCGCAAGATCGCTCTGCTCGCCGAGCTGTTCCGGGAAGCCGACGCCGAGGACGTGCCGGTCGTCATCCCCTATCTGGCGGGACGGCTGCCGCAGGGGCGGCTCGGCATCGGCTGGAAGCTCCTCGGCACACCGGTACCGCCCGCCACCGGGGCCACGCTGACCGTGCGCGACGTCGACGCCCGCCTGACCCGGCTCGGCGCGGTCACCGGCACCGGCTCCCAGGCGGAGCGCAAGCGGCTGATGGGTGACCTGCTGGCGGCGGCCACGGAGCCGGAGCAGCGGTTCCTCTTCGGGCTGCTGACCGGCGAGGTGCGCCAGGGCGCCCTGGACGCCCTGGCCGTGGAAGGGCTGGCCATGGCGACCGGGGCGCCCTCCGCGGACGTACGGCGGGCGGTGATGCTCGCGGGGTCGCTGCAGACGGTGGCGCAGGCGCTGCTCGACGAGGGGCCCGGCGCCCTGGACGCCTTCCGGCTCACCGTGGGACTGCCGGTCCTGCCGATGCTGGCGCACTCGGCGGGCTCCGTCACCGAGGCCGTCGGCAAGCTGGGCCCGTGCGCCGTCGAGGAGAAGCTCGACGGCATCCGCGTGCAGGTCCACCGCGACGGCGACGAGGTACGGGTCTACACCCGCACGCTGGACGACATCACCGGCCGGCTGCCCGAGCTGACCGCCTCGGCGCTGGAGCTGCGGGGCGAGCGATTCATCCTGGACGGCGAGGTCATCGCCCTGGACGGGACCGGCCGGCCGCGCTCGTTCCAGGAGATCGCCGGGCGGGTCGGCTCACGGGTGGACGTGGCCACGGCCGCCGCGGCGGTGCCCGTCTCCCCCGTCTTCTTCGACGCGCTGTCGGTCGACGGTCGGGACCTGCTGGACCTGCCGTTCACCGAGCGGCACGCGGAGCTGGCGCGGCTGGTGCCCGAGCCCCTGCGGGTCCGGCGCACCCTCGTGTCCGGCCCCGACGAGTCCGGCGCCGCCGAGGCGTTCCTCGCGGACACGCTCGCCCGCGGTCACGAGGGTGTGGTCGTCAAGGCGCTGGACGCCCCCTACAGCGCGGGCCGGCGCGGCGCCGCCTGGCTCAAGGTCAAGCCCGTGCACACCCTCGACCTCGTGGTGCTGGCCGCCGAGTGGGGCCACGGACGCCGCACGGGCAGGCTCTCCAACCTGCATCTGGGGGCCCGCGCCGACGACGGGACCTTCGTCATGCTGGGCAAGACGTTCAAGGGCATGACGGACGCGATGCTGGCCTGGCAGACCGAGCGGCTCCAGGAGCTGGCCCTCGACGACGACGGCCACGTGGTGCGCGTACGGCCCGAACTGGTCGTCGAGATCGCCTACGACGGTCTCCAGCGCTCCACCCGCTACCCGGCCGGCGTCACCCTCCGCTTCGCGCGCGTGCTCCGCTACCGCGAGGACAAGGCGCCGGCCGAGGCCGACACCGTGGAGACGCTGCTGGCGGCGCACCCGGAGGTGGCGGGGTGACGGTCAGGCGCAGCGCGGGACTCCTTCTCTACCGGCGCACCCCGGCCGGGATCGAGGTGCTCCTCGGCCACATGGGCGGCCCCTTCTTCGCGCGGCGCGACGCGGGCGCCTGGACCGTGCCCAAGGGCGAGTACGAGCCCGACGAGCCGTCCTGGGACGCGGCGCGCCGCGAGTTCCAGGAGGAGCTGGGGCTGCCGCCGCCCGACGGCGAGGCGACACCGCTCGGTGAGGTGCGGCAGTCCAACGGCAAGATCGTCACGGCCTGGGCCGTCGAGGCGGACCTCGACCCGGCCGCCGTGGTCCCCGGCACCTTCGCGATGGAGTGGCCCCCGAAGTCGGGGCGCGTCCAGGAGTTCCCGGAGCTGGACCGGGTGGAGTGGTGCGGCCTGGAGCGGGCCCGGGCCGTGATCGTGCCGGCGCAGTCGGCGTTTCTCGACCGTCTCCTGGAGCACTCGGACTGAGGGCCGGGGTCCGCACGAGGGCACCGGCCGCGCAAGGTGCCCTCCGCGTTGCGCGGTGTCACGCCGCGCGGGAGGGTCGAAGGACTGCCCCGCTCTCAGGAGGACGGCCATGCCCATCGCGACGGTGAATCCGGCGAACGGCGAGACACTCAAGACGTACGACGCGCTGGGCGCCGAGGAGATCGAGCGCAGGCTCGCCACCGCCGCGGCGACGTTCCGCACCTACCGCACCACCCCCTTCGCCGAGCGCGCGCGGCTGCTGCTCCGGGCCGCCGACCTCCTGGATGAGGACCAGGACGACATCGCGCAGGTGATGACCACCGAGATGGGCAAGCCGGTCAAGCAGGCCCGCGCCGAGGCGGCGAAGTGCGCCAAGGCGATGCGCTGGTACGCCGACCACGCCGAGGAGCTCCTCGCCGACGAGGAGCCGCCCGAGTCCGCGGCGCGCGACTCGGGCGCCTCCCGGGTGGTCGTGCGCTACCGGCCGCTGGGCCCGGTGCTGGCCGTGATGCCGTGGAACTTCCCGCTCTGGCAGGTCGTCCGGTTCGCCGCGCCCGCGCTGATGGCGGGCAACGTGGGCCTGCTCAAGCACGCCTCGAACGTGCCGCAGACCGCCCTCTACCTGGAAGACCTCTTCCGCCGTGCGGGTTTCCCCGACGGCTGCTTCCAGACGCTGCTCATCGGCTCGGGCGCGGTCGAGGACATCCTGCGCGACCCGCGGGTCAAGGCGGCCACCCTGACCGGCAGCGAGCCGGCCGGGCGGGCGGTCGCGTCCGTCGCCGGTGAGGAGATCAAGAAGACGGTCCTGGAGCTGGGCGGCAGCGACCCGTACGTCGTCATGCCGTCGGCCGACATCGAGCAGGCCGCGCGGACCGCGGTGACGGCGCGGGTCCAGAACAACGGGCAGTCCTGCATCGCCGCCAAGCGGTTCATCGTGCACACGGACGTCTTCGACGCGTTCGCCGAGCGCTTCAGGGCGGCGATGAACGACCTCACGGTGGGTGACCCGCTGGACGAGGGCACGGACGTCGGCCCGCTCGCCACCGAGCAGGGCCGCGACGACCTGGAGCAACTCGTCGACGACGCGGTGGAGAACGGCGCGACGGTCCTGTGCGGGGGCGAGCGGCCCGAGGGCTCCGGCTGGTTCTACGCTCCGACGGTCCTCGCCGACATCACCCCCGAGATGCGCATCCACCACGAGGAGGCCTTCGGCCCGGTGGCCACGCTCTACCGGGCCGCCGACCTGGACGAGGCGGTCGGGATCGCCAACGACTCGCCGTTCGGCCTGAGTTCTAACGTGTGGACGCGGGACGAGGCCGAGGTGGACCGGTTCGTGCGCGACCTGGAGGCGGGCGGCGTGTTCGTCAACGGGATGACGGCCTCGCATCCGGCCTTCCCGTTCGGCGGGGTCAAGCGGTCCGGCTACGGGCGTGAGCTGTCGGGGCACGGAATCCGAGAGTTCTGCAACATCACCACGGTGTGGCACGGAGCGTGAGCATCCGGCAGCTACGATCCCCTCTGTGAACCGCGAAGTGACCCTCCCCCTGATCGTCGACGACCGCGGCACGCTGCAGGTGTCGGCCGCGGACGTCAGCAAGCTGCTGCGCACGGTGGGCGGCCGGTGGCTGCATCTGGTGGAGGCCGGCCAGGACGGGCTCGACGAGGACACCGTCGCGACCCTCACCATCGAACTCGCCAAGCTCGCCGACCGCATCGACGTCGCCTGCATCGCGCACAGCAGCGGTACGTCCGCGGGCTGAACCGGGGTCCGGCCGTCCGCGAGGACGGCC
>NZ_JBSGZN010000047.1:0-60600 GCF_053611025.1 Streptomyces sp. NPDC054842 | reverse complement strand
CGGGCCCGCCGGAGCTTTTACGCTCCGGCGGGCCCGGCCGCTTGAATGCCCCGAGGAAGGTGTCGTTTCCTCAACTCGCCCCGCTCAGGCCCCGATGAGCACCTCGCCCGACCCGCCGCCGCCGAGCCCGCGACCGGGCGCGGCGACGTCCTTCGGCGATCGCCCGCAGAAGACATGCATGTGTGGCGAGGCCCGGGGTAATCGCGGGTCGTCGGCCCACAGGGGGCGAGTGAGGGGCCGATCTATCTGGGAGGGCATGAGAATGACGGCATTGACGGCTGACAAGGTCGACGCGGGTATAGCTGGGCTGCCGGAGATCACGGACCCGCAGAAAGTGGCACCGAAGGATGCCAGAGAGCTTTCACGGCAGTTCTTCGACCAACTGGCGGTCCTCGAGGAAGGCACCGCCGACTACCAGTACGTGCGCAACACGCTGATCGAGATGAACATGTCTCTCGTCCGCTACGCGGCCGGCCGCTTCCGCAGCCGCGGCGAACAGGAGATGGAGGACATCGTCCAGGTCGGCATGATCGGTCTGATCAAGGCCATCGACCGGTTCGAGCTCACGCGCGAAGTCGAGTTCACCTCCTTCGCCGTCCCCTACATCGTCGGGGAGATGAAGCGCTTCTTCCGCGACACCAGTTGGGCCGTGCACGTGCCGCGGCGCCTTCAGGAGGCTCGCGTACAGCTGGCCAAGGCCACCGAGGAGCTGCGCAGCCGCCTGGGCCGCACGCCCACGGTCAAGGAGCTCTCCGAGCTGATGTGCCTGCCGGAGGAGGAGGTCATCGAGGCCCGGCTCGCGGCCAACGGTTACAACTCCGCCTCCCTGGACGCCGCCATCAGCGGCAACGAGGACGGCGAGACCGCGCTCGCGGACTTCATCGGGACCCAGGACGCCTCCCTGGAACTGGTGGAGGACTTCCACGCGCTCGCGCCCATGATCGCCGAGCTCGACGAGCGGGACCGGCAGATCATCCACATGCGGTTCGTCGAGGAACTGACCCAGTCCCAGATCGGTGAGCGGCTCGGGGTGTCGCAGATGCACGTCTCGCGCCTGCTCTCCCGCACGCTGGCCCACCTGCGTGAGGGCATGCTCACCACGCAGTGAGCCCGCCGGCCGACTTCGGTCGAGACGCCGACCGGCTCAGGTCGGAAGCAAGCAGCGGCGCCCTTGGAGCGCCGCGGGAGCCCGCCACCGTATGCCGGTGGCGGGCTCCCCGCTGTCATGTCACCCCGCCCCACGCTCCGCCACACACGGGCCCGGTGGTGAGGCGCGCGAGAACGTACGTGCACACCCGAACGCCGACACCGCGCCTGCGGGTCCCTCCGTCCGGGGCCCAGGGGCGACCTGAGCGTGCCGGCTTCCGGCCGGGCGAAGAAGGGGACCCACGACGGGCCGGCGTCACGACGCCTCCCGGTCGGCGCCGGTCTCACCTCGCAGCTGCTGCCGCATCGACGCCCAGCCCGCCGACGGGCGCCCCGACCAGTTCGACCAGTACGGGTGGTGCAGGACCTGGGCATGGAGCCGGACCAGATCACGCCGCAGCCGAGCGGTCCGGTCGGAAGGCGGGCCGGCCAGAGCGCGGTAGGTGCGGACGTAGGCCAGATGCAGTTCGACCAGGTCGGGCGGGAAGGATCGGCGCGTCATACGCACCATTAGAGCATGTGTTCGATTTTTGATGCAGGGGGGAGATGCTCCCGGCGTGGCGGGCCTCTGGAGCGGGCCGGCGAGTCGGTACGTCGGCGGGGGGGCTCCGCAGTGGGCGAGCCAGTGCGTGAACCCCGCCCACCACGCAGCGGCGGGCCCGCCATGCGTCGGCGCCCGGGTGCCCTCGGCCGCGGGGCGGCCCGACAAGTCGGTTGAGTCGTCGGCGTGCGTCGGACAGAGTCCAGGGCATGGAGTTCTTCTGCTTCCACCGCGACCGTCCCGACTCCGGCGCGCTGCGTGACAGGCTGCTGGAAACGCACTGGTCCTACATGGACCGGTACGCGGCGGAGATGATCGCCCGTGGCCCCACCCTCACCGACGACGGCGCCGCCGCGACCGGCAGTGTGCACATCGTGGACCTTCCGGACACCGCCGCCGCCCGGGCGTTCGCCTTCGACGAGCCCAACTACCAGGCGGGCGTGTACCGGGACGTCCTGCTGTTCCGGTGGCGCAACGTACTGGGGCGCACGATGTGGGACTTCCCCGGCGGTCGGACCGGCGGCAACCGGTACTTGGTGCTCGGCCTCGGCTCCGGGCACGACGCCGCCGACCTCGGCCTTCCCCCCGACCCGGCCGAGCTGATCGCGTACGGGCCGCTGTTGTCCGACTCGGGCGACGTCTGGCTGGGTACGGCCGCACTCGTCCGGGCATCCGACCCGGCCACCGCGCGCTCCGTCCTGACCGCCGAACGGTACGCCGACATCGAGGTGCACCCGTGGCAGTTCGGCGGGCGACGGTGACCCTCATGAGACGGGGTGACCTCAATGAGGCCGGGAGACGCCGACGGGCTGCCTGAGGCCGGCCGGGCGTGCGGCGAGGTGACCCGGTACGCACTCACGGCCCTGGTCGGCCTCGGGCACCCGGCGTTCAGAGGCGCGCGGTGTGCGGTGCGGAAGCCAGGCGGCGGTAGAGCGCGTCGGAGGCGAGCAGTTGGGCGTGGGTCCCCGCGGCGCGGACCCGGCCGGAGTCCAGCACGAGGATGTGGTCCGCCGTGGTGACCGTCGACAGGCGGTGGGCGATCACCAGGACCGTCGTCGTGCGGCTGACCTCCGCGAGGGTCTCGTGCAGCGCGGCCTCATTGGCCGCGTCGAGCTGCGACGTCGCCTCGTCCAGGAGCAGCAGTCCCGGCCGGCGGAGCAGCGCGCGGGCGACGGCCACGCGCTGGCGTTCACCGCCCGACAGGGTTCCTCCGCGGTGACCGATGGGCGTGTCGAGGCCGTACGGCAGGCGTGCCACCAGAGTCTCCAGCCGCGTCCGGCGCAGGATCCCCGCGAGGTCCGAGTCACCCGCGTCGGGCGCGCTGAGCAGGAGGTTCTCCCGCAGGGTGCCGGACAGGATCGGGGCATCCTGCTCGACGTACCCGATGAGCGCCCGCAACTCCGCCAGCGGCCGTTCCCCGATGTCCTCACCGTCGACGAGGATGCGCCCGCCGTCGGGGCGGTGGAACCGCTCGATGAGAGAGAAGACGGTGGTCTTGCCCGCCCCCGACGGCCCCACCAGGGCGGTGGTCGCGCGTGCCGGCACACTGAAGCTCAACTCCCGGTGCACAGGCGGGCTTTCGGGCCCGTAGGCGAAGGTCACGCGCTCGAAGGCGAGCCGGACCGGCTGGTGGTTCGCCGGGCCGGCACCGGGGGGCGGTGACGTCGGTCCGACCGGTTCGGTCTCCATGTCGTAGACCTCGCCGATGCGGACGGCGGCGGCACTGCCGGCCTGGAACAGACCGAGCGCTTCGACCAGTTGGCCGATCCGGGGTGCCAGGGCGAACACGTACAGGAGGAAGGCGACCAGGGTCGACACGGTGATGGCTCCGGTCGCCACGCGCGCTCCTCCGACGCCGAGAACGACGAGGAACGACAGTTGCACCGCGACCGTCGAGGCGGTGGCCGACAGTGCCTGCCACCAGGCCGCCCGGGTGCCGGCCGCCCGGGCGTGCTCGGCCGCCTCGTGCAGCCTCGCGGTCTCCCGTGCCTCCGCGCCCGAGGCCTTGACGGTCCGCAGAGCGCCCAGGGTGCGTTCCAGTTGGGTCGCCATGTGCCCCACCGCTTCCTGCGCCTGCCGTGACGCATGGGCGATGCGGGGCGCCACCGCGGCGACCGCGACACCGATCACGGCGATGGTGGCCAGGGTGATCCCCAGCAGCAACGGGTCGAGAAGCGCCATCAGTACGAGCGTGGCCACCATGACCAGGAATCCGCTGCCCGCGGAGGCGAGCGAGCGGGTGGCGACCTGACGCAGGAGCGTGGTGTCCGAGGTGACCCGCGAGATGAGCTGACCGGGGTCGGTGCGGTTGAACTCGGTCACGCACAGGCGCAGCAGGCGCTCGGACAGCCGCCGGCGGGCCGTGCAGGCCACCGACTCGGCCGTGCGCTCCAGTACGTAGTGGCCCAGCGCCGCGACGACCGCGCCGGCCACGACCAGCGCGCTGAGCAGCGTGAGGGTCCCGAGCGCCGGGCGACCCCGGTCGAGTGCCTCCACCATCTGCTTGGCCACCATCGGCTGGGCCAGCGCCAGCACACTGCCGACGAGGGACAGCAGACTCCCCGCGACGATCCCGGTGCGGTGGGGCCGCAGATGGGCGGTGAGCCTCCACGGACGCGCGGACGCGTCCGCCACCCGTCCGTCCACGTCCTCGGTACGTCCGGGGGCGTCCTCGATGCGCCCGGGGGCGCACTGGGTGCCTCCGGACACGTCCTCGGTACGCCCGGAAGGGGTCTCGGCACCTACGGGCACCTCCTCGGTACGCCCAGGGCATTCGGGTCGGGGTCGCGGCGGGGGCTGAGATGCGGCGGCCACCCCGTTCAGTCCACCGTGAAGAACCGCTGGAAGTAGTCGGCCGGCGCGCCCTCGCCGACGAGCACGCCCTCCGCCTCCACCCACGCGTGCGCGGCGAACGGCGGATGGGTGCGCACGCCGACGCACCACGTCGGCCACTGACCGCGTGTGCGGCAGAGCAGCACCGTGGCCAACGACCGTGCCAGGCAGCCCTGTTGACCTCCGGCGGCGAGGCTCACGGCGAGTACGGTCGCGCGCGCCCGGGCGGCCTCCTCCAGTGTCGCGGGCCGCGCTCCTCGACGCAGCCGTACGAGTACCGCGCGGATGCGGACCGGCGGCTGCCTGGCCAGCAGGTGCGCGAGGACGACGGCCAGCCGGGTCATGAGCCGCGGGCCGGGCGGGACGGAACGGGGGTCGTGCGGAACGACCTGCGAGGTGGACACGTATGCCTTCCCTCCGGGGGACACGGACGTGGACCAGGAGCCTTATGGACAAGGGGACTTGGAGACATCGGGGCCGACTGCGCGAGGGCCCCGGCAGCCGGTGTCGGGGCCGACTGAGCGAGCGCCCCCGCGGCCGGCACAACCGCGAGCACCGGAGGCCGATCCCGTGGAGGCGACGGCCTCCGGCGTCCGACGCCCGTCAGGCGCCCAGGAGTTGGGCCGTGCGGAGCTCGTCCAGGATGCGGTCGATGTCCTCCTCGACCTGCTCGGCGCTCACGGCGTACTTCTCGGTGAGCGCCGACACCGCCTGCTCCCTGGTCGTGCCGTCGAGCAGCGTGCGGACGATCAGGGCCGCGGTCGGGTTGAGGGTGAAGTACTCCCCGCTGGACTGGTCGAGCAGTGCCATGCCGTACTCCGTGTCGGCGGCCACCACTCCGGGGCGCAGGGTCATCGTCATGCCGTAGGACCTCCTGTGTCGGTTTCCGCGGCCCGCACCGGGCCGTGGAGGCTTCCATGCGCGCGGCCGCCGTCCCACGGGCGCCCGTGGTGACCGGGGCGCCCGGCGTCGGCCGGGCCGGTGTCGTCGCCGGAGCGCGGGGTCCGGCCCGGGCGCCGGCTCTCGCGTGAGCGCAGCCACACCTCGCAGCCGACCGTCGGATGCAGGAGCGCGCTCTCCAGGTCGGCCGCGAGTGGCCGCAGGCACCAGTCGCGCAGCGCGTCGACGTCCACGAGTCCCAGCCGGTCGAGCCGCGAGTCCTCCCAGAGAGCGAGCAACGAGGCGCGGTGGCGGCGCAGCCCGGTCTCCTCCTCGAACGCGGCGTGCGCCTTGGTGGTGCGGTGACGGCTGATCTCGGGGACGACCCCACGCATGGCCTCCTCGATGAGCGGCTTGTAGCGCCAGGGCGTGACCCGTTCCTCCGGCCGGACGGCGAGTGCGGCTTCCACGAGCGCGTCGTCGTAGTAGGGCGAGGCGAAGGCGGTGCCGAGGGGTTCGGACATCTGGTCGACGTGCCGCGAGAAGCGGGCGAGGGTGCGCAGGGTGGCGAGTTCGCGGTGTCCGCCGTGCCCGGTGTCCAGCGCCTCCGCGGTCCCGGCCTGTTCGAGGACCAGGTCGCGGACGGCGTCCACCGCTCGTGCGGTGGCCCAGGGCGGCAGCCTCGGCGGGATGCCCCAGTCGAACATGGGCACCGACATGTCGGGCTGCGGAGAGGTGAGGTCCCGCGCCACCAGCCGCAGCCAACTGCCGTACGAACGCCGGTCGAGCAGCTGCCGCAGTGCCGCGCGCCGGGACCAGCGGTGCTTCGAGGCGAAGCCGCGGGTGTGCCGCCAGGCCGTGCGCGGATGGCGGGTGAGGAGACCGTGGACCTGTGCGGAGGCGCCGCTGAACAACTCGTCGCCGCCCATCCCGCTCAGATGCAGGGGGGAACCGTTCCGGGCGGCCTGCTCGACGATGTACATGCGCCGGTGCCGGTTGACCGTGTACAGCGAGGGTGTGTCCAGGGTGTCGTCGAGGGTGTCCACGCCGTCGAAGGTCAGGGGTACGGACCGGGCGGGCACCACATGGTGTTCGACTCCCCCGAGTGCCTCGACCGTGCGCCGCGCATAGGTGACGTCGTCGCCGAGGACGTCGTGGACCGCGGCGGTGTACGCGACGAGTTTCACGTCCGCCCGTACGGCGGTGCTGACCACCGCGGTGGAGTCGACACCGCCGAGGTCGGCACTGACCGGGCCGCGGCCTCCGGTCCTCGCCGCCACGGCGGCCGCCAGCCGGTCGCGGACCAGCCGGGCGCCCTCCGTCAGCGGCAGTTCGGGTGGGGGCGGGGACCAGCACCGGCCGGTCCGGGCGCGCCCGTCGCGGTCGAGCTGGAGACGCCGGTCACCGGGCAGGACTTCGACGCCGTGCCAGACGCTCTGGGCGGTCAGGGGATGCAGGATGCCGGGGCTGAGGAGCTGGACGGCCAGCCGGCGTTCGTCCAGGTCCGCGCCGACGAGGTCGGCGAGGACGTCGGCGCGGTCGGAGGCGAGGTGGGCACCGGACGCGCGCGTCGCGGCGAAGAAGACGGTGCGTACCCCTGTGACGGTGCCGCGGATGAGGACCTGCCCGTCGAGGCTCGCGAGCAGGTGGTGACTGCCGGGCCATCGGGCGGCCGTGCGCTCGACGGCCGCCGCCGAGCCGGTACGCGCGGCGCGTTCCGCTTCCTCGGCCGTCACGGCGTGCTGCCCGATCACGGCGACACGGCTGCCGCCGCACCGCGCTGTCGTCACCGTCTGCGGGGACCAGCGGCCGACCAGCCAGGGCCGGCCGGAGGCGTGCGGGATCTCGTGCGGCGCGCAGGAACGCAGCCGTGCCGCGTGACCGGCGACGGCCCCGGTGTCCGGGAGGACGACGAACCAGCTGGACGTGGTGGGAAATGACGTGCCGGTCGCCATGGGCTGGCCCTTCCGCTCGATGCGTGTCCGCGCTGTACGGCGAGTCACTTGCGTGTCGGCGCTGTACGGGCGAGCCGATGCGGTCCGCCCGTACAGGCGAGTCGATGCATGTCCGCGCTCTACGGGAGTCGATGCGCGTCCGCCCTGTACGGGCGAGGTCGACGCGTGTCCGCCCCCGAGCCGATGCGCGTCCGCGCTCCAACGGGCGAGCGTGGGCGGCACCAGGCCGCCCACGCTCATGACCGTCGCCTCCGCCCTCGCCACCCGCTCACGCCGGTGACAGGGAGGAGGCGCGGCCGGTTGGATCAGAGCAGGCTGTGGCCGCCCAGCAGGTCGGGGCTGCCCTTGCCGGCCAGGCCGGTCGTCTTGTGGAAGCTGCCGGCCTTGATGAGGGTGGGACGCTCGTACGCCATCGTCGTATCCCTTCGTCGGTGAATTCGGCACTGATTCCTTTGAACGCAGCACCGTTTTCCGCGAATCGACGGGCCGTCTTTTCCGATCGGCCGGTCGATACAAGGCACAAAGCTAGACGTGGTTTTCGCTCGCCACAACGGCGCGAGCGAGCCGGCCGGAGCACACCGGAGTCGGCGCATGCTTCCGGCCGCTCTTCGTGCTGCACGCGCACCCGGCGTCCGCCGTCATGTATGAGGAATTGAGGGGTAGAGGCATTCGCCCTTACCGGATCAGGCGCCTAATTTCGGTCATATGAGCGAGAGAAAGAATGAGCGGAACCGCAGGTACCGGGAGGATGGAGCGGGAACGCGCGGGATTTCCCCTGGCGAGAGGCGGTCACTCGTCACCGCTGTCCGGATTGCGGCTTGGCGCGCTTCTTGCTTCTCCCGAGATCCCTCCACGATGACGATGGGATTCTCCTCCGGTCACTCACATCACAGCTCTGCAATGGAATAACACATTCCCCCATCGAGGGCCGGCGAATACCCCATCGTTCCCGCCACAGGTTGTCCGAGGCAAACATATTTCGACCGCCCGGCCGAGCCGCCTTCGCCTGAACCCCAGGGAATGCGGTCCCGGCACCCAGAATTTCTCACTCCGTCACGTGCACGGCCGGGCAGCTCGGCCGCGAACACAAGGCATCTGCGGGCACCAACCGCGACCGTTGCCCGGTTTCCTGGAATGGGCGGGCGTCTTCCGTGGGCAATTCCGAAAATCCGTACGCGAGTTCGTAGCTCACGTACGCGAGTTGAAATGCACGCACACGGGTTCGTACCGCACGTGCGCAAGTCGGACCGCGGGTACGTGAGGTCGCCACGCACAGACACGAGTTCGAAGCTCTACAGTTCCTCAAGTCCGGCTTAGGACGGGGTCGGTGCCGGGCATTGCCCCTTCAACGGCCGAACGGACAGAGAACGGGGTGGGGGACGTGGCTTACGTGATGATCGTCGGGTTCGCGCTCGTCGTGGTGCTGATCTCGGCGGTGCGGGGAGCCGGCAAGCCGTCGTCGAAGCGGCGGCGTGGCGGTTCGTGGCAGGGTGACGGTGGCGGTTTCGGCTGCGGGGGCGGAGCGTCGTGCGGCGGCGGCTCGTCCTGCGGGGGCGGCGGGGGCGACTGACTCACTGCCGGCCCCGCCGGCAGCGGGAGTTGGTGGAGCGGTCCGCCACCACGGCGGGCTCCCCGGGCACGCGCCCACCGCGACGTCACGCGCGTTCAGCCCCATGCGAGGGGCGCACAGCTTGAGGTCATGAGCCCTGTACGCGCCCCCGCGGGCGTGGGCAGAATGCGCCACGTCGGCGCCATTCGGCCGGAATCCCGCCGCCCCCGACTCCCCAGGAAAGAAGGTCGGTTGTCGTGCAGTTGCGTCTGCCCACGTCCGTGTCCGAAGCGCAGGGGTACCTGACCGAGGGAGCAGTGCCGG
Organism: Streptomyces sp. NPDC054842; assembly: GCF_053611025.1. Taxonomy (NCBI): domain Bacteria; kingdom Bacillati; phylum Actinomycetota; class Actinomycetes; order Kitasatosporales; family Streptomycetaceae; genus Streptomyces; species Streptomyces sp. NPDC054842. The sequence goes on along the minus strand of NZ_JBSGZN010000047.1, from coordinate 51,374 downwards.
TAGGCGGGGCCACGTTGGTGTGGGCGACCTGGCAGCGGGACGGCTTCCCCGAACAGGCGATGTCCCTGCGCAGCCTGCCGGAGGCCAACGTGGTCGCAGGTGACGCGCTGGGCGGGGCGGTGCTGCTGCACCGCGTCGACGACCGCGTGCCCGAGGTGCTGCGCCTGGCCGCCGCCTCGGTCGGGACCGGAGCGGTCCGCCGCACGGCCACCGTCGGCGGCAACATCGTCGGCAGCACCCTGCGCTGCCTGCTCCCGGCCGCCCTCGTCCTGGACGCCCGCGCGCGCGTGCTGACGCCGGACGGGGTGTACGAGACCGACCTGGCCGAACTGGTCGCGAAGCGGCCCCTGTTGCTGAGCCTCCACTGGCGCGAGCCGGCGGCCGGCGCGTACCTCAAGCTGGAGGGCGACGCGGGCGGCCCGCCGCCTCTGGTCGTCGCCGCCGCGGTGCACACCGACGCCGACGGGAGCCACCGCATACGCGTCGCCGTCCGGGACGGCTACGAGGTGCTCGCCGACAGCGCCGTGTACGACCCCGGCACCGAGGCGGAGCAGGTCGTGCAGGCCCTGACCCGTACGGACGTCGGCGCGCTGCACCCCATGGCCTGGGACGTGGTCCGCCGGCACGTCACCGACCTCCTGGAGCGGCCCCCGGCCCGCTGAGCCCACGGCCTCTCGGCACGCCGTGGCCGGCCTGGACGCGGCACGCTGCGACCGGCCTGGAACGCGGCACCTGCGCTCAGCCCGAACTCGGCACGCTGCGCTCAGCCTGAGGCTGGGCACGCGCTGCGGGGCTTCGACCAGATCTTCGGCGTGAGGACAGCTCCCGTGCTCAGCGCGGGGAGAAAGGACCCCGCCCGTCCCGGCGAGGACTCAGACCTTCCACGCCCGCAACTGTTCGGCGACGGGCAGGATGCCGAGACGAGTGTCACGGATCTTGCGGACCAGGTCGGACAGGCCCCCGTAGGGCGGGTCGATGCCCTCGCCGGACTGGTCCATGTACTGGGCGGCGACGAACGCCGCGAAGAGGCTGTTGCGGTGCGGGAGCGGCTCCAGGCGCACGATCGTGTGCATCAGCGCGGCGGCCCGCCACGCGGCATCGGGGTCGGCGGCGGCGAGCGTCGGCAGCTTGGTCCGGTGCCGGGCGACGGCGGCCACGAGCGCGGAGTAGTCCGCGACGGACATGTCCTCGCTGAGCAGGGCGGTCTCCTGGACGTCGAGCAGCCAGGCGACGTCAACGTAGAAGTGCATCAGGCAGCCGCAGCGCCGTCACGTCGCTCGGAGGGCGGCACCTCGTCCGGGAACGCGTCGTCGAACTCGCCGCGCAGCCGCTCGGCCCACACGCCCGCGCCGTCCACGAACTGCTTGCGCTGCATCTCGCGCACCCCGAGGTCGTGGAGGTACTGCTTGAGGCTCTTGCCCGCGGCGGCGGCGGCGGCGCGGACCCCCTCGAGCTCCTCGTCGGTGAAGGACACGTTGAGCGATGGCATACAGCGATGGTACCTACTTGGTGCCAGTGAGCGGAACCCCGCCTGGGACGCCGGCATCGGGCGGGCGGAGCGCCGTCGCGACGCCCCGCCCGCCCGCGTGCCGTCAGCGGTGTCCGCCGTGCCGGTCCAGACGTGCCAGCACCGCTCCCGCCATGGCTTCCATGCCCGTCGCGTTCGGGTGCGCGGGGGCGGCGGGCGCCGCGGGGCGTAGGGGCTCGATCCAGCGGTCGGCGGGCGCCTTGCACATGTCGTGGCCCACGGTCGGCTTGTACGTGTCGACGTACTCCGCCCGGTTCAGCAGCGCCACCGTGCGCAGCATCAGGTTGAGCCGCTTGCCGGTGTCCCGCAAGTACGGGAAGTCCTTCGCCGCGAACGGGACCGACGGGTAGCAGCCGCTCCCGTCCTCCGGGAGGAGATCGGGGTAGCCGACGAGGACGACGCGGGCGTGCGGCGCCCTGGCGTGCACGGCGCGGAGCACGCGGGCCACCTTCGGCGCCGTCTCCAGGATGTTGAGCGTGAGCTGGTCGGTGCCGGACGAACCGTAGTACTGCTGACAGGGGTTGCCCGACAGGTCCTTCGAACTAAGGGCGGCACAGGTGCCGATGATGGAGCCGAAGCCCATGTCGTTGCCGCCGATCTGCACCGTCACCAGGTCGGTGTCGCGGCGTACGGCGTCCAGTTGAGGACCGTTGGTCCCCTGCGCCTTCCACATCTCGGCGGTCGTCGCGCCGCCGCAGCTGACGTCGGTGAAGGTGGCGACCTCGCGGGCGGCGGCGACGAGCGAGGGGTAATTGTGGTCCGAACGGGCACAGTTGGCGTCGACCTGACGCGGGATCAGCGGACCGGACGTGTACGAGTCGCCGAGCGCCACGTAGTCCGTACGATGCCCGGAGTGTCCCGCGCCGTCCGTGGCCGAGGCCGCGGGTGCGAAGCCGGCCACCAGGGCACAGCTGCTGAGAGCGGCCCCCAGTGCGACGGCGCGCCGCCGTCTCGGCACAGCGCCGCCCTCGCGCGATTCCTGATCCATCGTGCCCCTCCCCTGAAGCGGTGACCGTCCGCGGGACATGCCGGACTCCCGACGGAGCGCACGCGGGCATGCGCCACCGCGGTGACGTGGAGAACCGCTGTTCCGCGAGACCTACGTCGCTTGTATACCGGCAGGTAGGTTCCTGAGCCAGGTTTTGGACAACGTCGCCTCGGCCACGTCCGTCATTCCATCCGCCCGGCCCAGGGCGCCTCGGACGAAGGTCGCCGGTGGGGCACGAGTGAGCGGAGCCACCGAGCCGCACCGCATCGAGGTCCCGTCGCAGCCACCCGGCGCCCGGTCCCGCCCTCGGCGCGAATTCAACAGGCGCGCGAGTTGCCGGGTGACGCGGTCACCCTGGCGGGAAAGCCGCCACGCGAAGGGCGACGGCTTCCCGTCCGGCTGAGGGCTCTCACCAGCGAGAACTCGTCGGCGACGGCGATGTGCGCGGCTCGGCCGCAGCCTGTCCCCCACCCCCGGCACACGCTCCCGTTAATTCATCGGCATGGAAACGGGCGGGCGGGCGGCCGAGTGTGGAGCCAGGACACCGGGGTCTCCCGGACCGCCTCGACGAAGGAAGACCGACATGTCGTCCACGCGCGCCGACGCCGCCGGCCCCGCTCCGGCCGTACGGCACAACTTGATTCTGGTGGTCACGTGCCTGGCTCTCGGCACGGTGGTCGCCGCGATGGCATCACTGAACGTCGCTCTGCCCGACCTCGCCCGGGAAACACACGCGACCCAGACCCAGCTCTCCTGGATCATCGACTCGTACAGCCTCGTCTTCGCCTCCCTCCTGTTGCCCGCGGGCGCCCTCGGTGACCGCTTCGGCCGTCGGCGGGCGCTGCTCGCGGGGCTGGCCCTCTTCGGCGGGGGCTCGGCCGCCGCAGCGCTGACGACCGACCCCTCCCTGCTGATCGGTCTGCGCGCCGTCCTGGGCGCCGGGGCGGCGCTGGTCATGCCGGCCACCCTGTCCACGATCACCAGCACGTTCCCGCGGGCGCAGCGGGCCAGTGCGGTCAGTGTCTGGGCCGCCGTCGCCGGAGCGAGCGCCCTGGTGGGCCTGTTCGCCACCGGCGCGCTCCTGGAGGAATGGTCGTGGCGCTCGGTGTTCCTGCTGAACGTCGCCCTCGCACTGATCGCCCTCGTCGGGACGCTGCTCTTCGTGCCCGAGTCGGCCGAAGCCCGTCAGCCCCGTCTCGACATCGGTGGCGCGCTCCTCTCGGTGGCCGGTCTCGTCGCCCTCGTCTACTCCGTCATCGAGGCTCCGACCCGCGGCTGGGACAGTGCGGCGACGCTCGGCGGGATCGCCCTCGGCCTGGTCGTCCTGACGGGGTTCGTGCGCTTCGAACTGCGCCGGAAGCACCCGCTGCTGGACCCCCGGCTGTTCCGGAACCGCCACTTCACCGCGGGCTCGCTGTCGATCACCCTCCAGTTCTTCGTCTTCTTCGGGTTCATCTTCGTGATGATGCAGTACCTGCAACTGGTGCGCGGGGACAGTGCGCTCATGGCGGCGGTCGCGATGCTGCCGATGGCCGCCGGCATGATCCCGCTCGCCCGCGCCACCCCGCACCTGGTGGCACGGTTCGGTGTCCGGGGCCCCTGGACGGCCGGTCTGGTGGCCGTGGCGGGCGGGATGCTCGTCCTGTCGCGGCTGGACGCGTCCAGCTCGTACTGGCTCATCGCCGCGGGTCTCCTGCCCCTGGGCGCCGGGATGGGCCTGGCCATGACGCCCGCCACCACCTGCATCACGGACGCGCTGCCGAACGCCCTGCAGAACGTCGGGTCCGCCATGAACGACCTCTCGCGCGAACTCGGCGGAGCGCTCGGCATCGCCGTCCTCGGCAGCCTGCTCAGCGCGACCTACCGCGAGCAGCTGGACCTGCCCGGTCTGCCGCACCACGCGGCCGAGGCCGCCCGCTCCTCCCTCGCCGCCGCGCACGCCATGGGCGACCCCGTCGCCGGCCACGCCACGACGGCGTTCGTCGACGGCATGCACCTCGCCCTGCTGGGCGCCGCCGGGGCCGCCGCGCTCGCCGCCCTGGCCGTCACCCTCCTGCTGCGCTCCGCCGCCCACTCCACAACGTCCTACAGCGACGACAACTCCCCAGCCGATGCTGCGGGTTCACTTCCCGCCACGGCTCAGGAGCAGCACTCGTACCGGTGAGTCCGGCGACCGGCGTCTCCCTCGCTTGACGGGAGGCGCCGGTTCCGCGCTGCCGGGACCGGCCGACCTGACTTCCGCGGGGGGGGCGACAGTGGCGGAGGCACCGGGGGCATCGACGGTGGCCTGGGCACAGGTACCGAGGTCGTCGGGCTCAGCGCGGGCGGCGCGGAGCCGTCGGCGGGCGTGCCGGGCCGCGCAGGGCCAGCCGCACCTGCGGCGCCAGGTAGCGGACCGCCTCCTCCGGGCTCATCGAGGCGACCGGTTCGAGCCGCAGGAGGTAACGGGTGGTGATCAGGCCCGCGATCACGGTGGTGAAGGCACCGGCGTACTGCCGCGCGCTCCTCCCCGGCAGCAGGGCCGCGACCCGTTCGACGATCTCGCGCTCCACGGCTTCCTTGAGCAGCTCCCCGAACGCCTCGTCGCCCGCGGCACTCCTGAGCATGGCCAGCAGCGGCGGCCCGGAGACGGGATCGTCCCAGACGGTGACGACCTGCCGCACGACCCGTTCCGGCAAGGTGGCCAGGTCGCCCTCTTCGAGGAGCTCGGCGAGGACCTCGGCCGGGTTGGCGCCCAGCGCGAGGGCGGCCCCGAACAGCCCCTTCTTGGAACGGAAGTAGTAACTGATCAGCGCCAGGTCGACCTCCGCCTCCGCCGCCACGGACCGCAGGGTGACCGCGTGATAGCCCTCCTGGAGGAATCGTCGCCGGGCGACGGCCAGGATCGCGGCCCGGGTGTCGGAGCTCCCCGGCCTGCGGCCCCGCCGCGCTCCCCCCGTGTTCGTCACGGACGTCATTCTAGGAAGCCGCGGCCCGCGAGGGACCGAGGCACACGCTCCGGTACCGGGCCGGCGAGGGCGGAGAGGAGCGTGCCCCGGTACCGAGTGAGGGCGTCGCTCCCGGACGGGCGGTGACGGTGTCGGGCGCCCGTCCCGGACGGGCGGTGACCGTCGGCGGCGGGAGCGGGGTGCGCCGAAGCTCATGCGCTGTCGAGCAGCGCCGCCAGCGCCTCGGCCGTCGCCGGGTGGCGTGTGGCCAGCGCCGCCCCCGCCGGACCCTCGTCCGGTGTCTCCCAGGCCCCCTCGCAGCCCAGCAGCTCCGCCACGGCGTCGCACGTCGCCGGATGGGCGGCGAGGAGAGCGCAGCCGCCGCCCCGTGCCGCTTCGGCCGGAGGCAGGCCCGCCGCCGGTTCCGGCTGCGCCCGCCACGGCGGCACCCACGCGTCCAGCGCCGCGAGCCGGCCGGGGAACATCCGCCCGGCCTCACGGACGAGGAGCGGCGCCGACTCGGCACCGCCGGCCCGCAGCGTCGTGATCAGCGTCGGCAGCCACGGCAGGAGCACCGGGTCGGGCAGCCGCCCGAAGGCGTTCGACACCGCCTCCACCACGAAGTCGGCGAGTCCGGGGACAGGCTCCAGCGCGTGCACGAGTCCGCTCAGGTAGCGCGGATAGGCCGGCACCACCAAGGGGTTGCCCAGCAGCTCGTCGCACCTCGCCCTGAGGTCCGTGCGGGACAGCTGTCCGAGCTGCACCTGCGCCGCCCACAGCAGTGCCGTCTTCGACGGGTCCCGGGGATGCGACTGGGCCACCGCCAGCTCCAGTTGGGTCCGGTCGCAGCCCAGCGACAAAGCCAGCCCCTCCATGCTGAACAGGAAGCCCAGCATGGCCCCGACCTGGCGGACGGTGGCGTCCTCGTCGGTGAACGCCGTCGGCAGCAGGGTGCAGTAGTGCGCGTAACCCGCCTTGACGAAGGACTCGATCCACGACGGGAGCACCGGCCGGCTGGTCCGGTAGTACGCCAGCAACCGCCGCACCCGGCGCAGCACTTCGGGCGCTCCGTCGACGCCGCGCTCGGCGGACAGCACGTCCAGGGCCCGTGTGCCCAGTTCGTCGGCGAGGCGCTGGCTGCGCAGGTACAGCGTCGCGTCCTCGACCGCCTCCAGGACCGTCGCCGTGGTCGCCTGCGCGCTGTACGCGGTGCGGCGCAGCCGCTGTTCGAGGACCTGCTCGATGCTGACGCCCTCGTAGCCGAGTTCGATCAGCGCACGCTGGTGGGTGCCGAGCGCCAGGTCCCAGGACTCCTGGATGGGCCGCTCCCCCAGCCTCCGCTGCCCCATGATCGGGCGGGCGGCGCCCTGCGGCATCAGGTACCGCAGCATCCACAGCACGTCGGAGCAGCGCTCCAGCCCCGGTTCGGACGCGATGTCCAGCAACGCCCGCTGCACGCCGCGCTGCTGGAGTCCGAGGCCGAGCGGGGCGAGCCTGTCGTGCACGTCGCGGGCCAGGGGCGGCAGGGCGTCGTAGCCGACCTGGCCGACCCGGTCGCCGCCCATCATGATCTCCACGAGGCGGCGCACGTCGCGCCGGCCCGGCACGGAGTCCTTCTCGATGCAGGTGACCGCCGCGTCCTGGAAGTCGTACGGCGTCGGTTTGGCCCGGTCACGCATCCCGGCCAGCAGGATCGACGTCTCGAACACCGCGATGGCGTCGGCGGTGGAGGCGAGGTAGCCGTTGCGGCGGGCGGCCCGCACGATGTCCACCGACCAGCCGAGCAACTCGCTCTCGTCCAGGCGGTCAAGGACGGGCGGCCGCTGGAGGAAGCCGGTCAGCCTGTCCGAGGGCTCCGGCGCCGGCACGGGAGCGGTCGCCGCCACGGCCTTCCGCGGCTTCTTCGTGCCGGCCTGGCCCGCCAGCCGGTACGGCCGCACGCGCGTCCGCCGCAGGTTCTTCGCCCAGACCGTCGCCGCTATCGACACCGACCCGGCGGCCAGGCCGAACTGCGCCTCGATCGCCGCGTGGCTGGACGGGATCAGGCCGTACCGCCACTCGGTGGCGCTGCGCGGGCCGATGGCGAAGGTGTCGCTGCCGTGGACACCGAACTCGGCGACACGGCTGGCCGCGTGGTAGGCGCCGCAGACGTAGAGGCAGTCCTCCACGTCGGTGCCGGTGGCGGCCAGGTGTTCACGCATCCTGGTCCACATGAAGCGCTCGCGGTCCTCGTCGACGCGTACCCGGTGGGCGTCGCCCGGCGCCAGCCGCCGGAACAGGCTGCCGATCAGGAACATGACCTGGCGGTAGGTGTCGTGGTCGCTGTCGCCGAGCGGCAGCTCCACGTACTGGTGCCACCACTCCGACCAGTGCCGCACCTTGCCGTGCCGCAGCAGGTGCTCCTCCAGTGCGGCGAAGCGCGGACGCAGGTCGCCGATCTCCACGCCGACCGCGTCGCCGTGCAGCGCCGCCTCCTCGTCGGCAGGCGGTGCGTCCGGGTCGGCCGGCTCGCCCGCGTCGTCGGACGCGCGGGCGTCCCACTGAAAGACGTGGTCGGAGGAGCGGTCGACGAGGACCAGTTCGACGCCCGGTGTGTCCAGGGCGTAGGCGATCGCCTGGTACTCGGCCGAGGCCTCCGTCACGGGGGCGACCACCGACAGCGGCGACCACTCGGCCGGGAAGCCGTCGACCTCGCTGGCGAACGCCTGGACGGCCACCGGCAGCTTGCAGTTGCGCAGTTCCGTCAGCAGGGGCGCCATGTCCTCGCACAGCTCCAGGTACACGACCTTCGGCTGCTTCTCCCGCAGGCGCCGCGCCATCGCGATCGCCGAGGCGGGCGAGTGGTGGCAGACGGGGAAGATCTCCAGCGGTTCGCGCACCGCGCGGTCGACGTCGTCGACGATGCCGAGGAGGATGCCCTCCAGGGCGTCGGGCCCGTCGGCGAACGTCTGTGCCGCCTCGTGGAGTTGGCCCCGCAGCGCGGTGAACGTCTCCTCGTGGGCGCTCACGACAGCGTGGCGATCGCGTCGCGCCCGCCTTCGAGGAACTCGGGCCAGGAACCGCCCTCCTGCTTGCTGCGCGGCTCGACGACGCCGTGCAGGTACTTGTTGAGGATGGCGAGGTCCTCGGGCTCGCGCCGGGCCAGGGAGCCGACGAGCGAGGAGGCGAGCGTCCGGGCGGTCAGGGCCCGCTCGCCGAAGAAGTTGCTGTGCAGGATGGCGTCCTCCAGTACGCCGATCTGTTCGGCGGTGGACAGCGCGGACTCCAGTTTCTCGTCGTCGCTCCCGGCCGCGGCCGCCGAGGCGCGCAGGTCGGCGAAGCTCTGCAGCAGCACGTCGAGGAGTGTCGGCGGTACGTCCAGCTCCAGTTGGTGGCGGCGGAGCAGTTCCTCCGTGCGGAAGCGGACGATCTCCACCTCGCTCTTCTTGTTCGTGACCACGGGGATGCGGACGAAGTTGAAGCGGCGCTTGAGTGCCGAGGAGAGGTCGTTGACGCCCCGGTCGCGGCTGTTGGCGGTGGCGATGATCGAGAAGCCCGGCTTGGCGAAGACGATGCTGTCGCTGTCCAGTTCGGGCACCGAGATGTACTTCTCGGACAGGATCGAGATCAGCGCGTCCTGGACATCGCTGGTGGAGCGGGTGAGTTCCTCGAAGCGGCCGATCGCACCGGTCTCCATGGCGGTCATGATGGGCGAGGGGATCATCGACTCGCGTGACTGGCCCTTGGCGATGACCATGGACACGTTCCACGAGTACTTGATGTGGTCCTCGGTGGTGCCGGCCGTGCCCTGGACGACCAGGGTCGAGTTGCGGGAGATCGCGGCGGACAACAGCTCGGCCAGCCAGCTCTTGCCGGTGCCGGGGTCGCCGATGAGCAGCAGTCCGCGGTCGGAGGCGAGCGTGACGATGGACCGCTCGACGAAGCTGCGGTCGCCGAACCACTTGGGCGCGATCTCCCGGTCGAGGCCGTCGGAGCGCTCGGAGCCCAGGACGAACAGGCGGACCATCTTCGGGGACAGGCGCCAGGAGAAGGGCTTGGGGTTGTCGTCGACGGACTCCAGCCAGTCCAGCTCCTCGGCGTACTTGATCTCGGCGGGGGCGCGCAACAGGTCGGACATCTCGGGATCCGTTTCTAGGCGAGGAACGTCTTGAGTTCGTGGACGAGCTTGCGGATGTGGCCGGAGAGCACGGGCGTTCCGAGGTCCTTGAAGCGCTCCTTGAACCACGGGTTGACGCTGCCGCGGCCGGCGCTGGTGACCGAGCCGACGGGGATGAACTTGGCTCCCGAGCGGTGGACGGCGGCCATGCTCTGGAAGAGCGGCTCGCACTGCCACTCGTAGAAGTCGGAGATCCACACCACCGCGGTGTTGCGGGGTTCGGCGATCTTCGGCTGGGCCAGTGCCATGGCGACCGTGCCGTCGGTGCCGCCCCCGAGCTTGGTGCGCAGCAGCGTCTCGAAGGGGTCGTGCACCCAGGGCGTGAGGTCGAGCGCCTGCGTGTCGTAGGCGATCAGGTGGACGTCCACCTTCGGCAGCCCGGCGAAGATCGACGCGAGGATGGTGCAGTTCACCATCGAGTCGACCATCGAGCCGGACTGGTCCACGACGACGATGAGCCGCTGGGGTGTCGTCTTGCGGGCGGTGTGCCGGTAGTAGAGGCGGTCGACGTACAGCCGCTCCTCCTCCGGACTCCAGTTGGTGAGGTTCTTCCAGATGGTGCGGTCGAGGTCGAGGTTGCGGAACACCCGCTTGGGCGGGACGGAACGGTCCAGGGCGCCGGCCGTGGTCTTCTCGACCTGGGTGCGCAGCACCTCGGCGACCTCGTCGACGAAGCGGCGGATCAGCGCCTTGGCGTTGGCCAGCGCCACGCCGGAGAGGTTGCTCTTGTCCCTCAGCAGCTGCTCGATCAGCGACATGCTCGGGGTCAGCCGGGCGGCCAGCCTCGGGTCGGCCAGCACCTCGCGCAGCTTCATCCGCCGCACCAGGTCGGCCTCGATGCCGGCCAGTTCCGGACCGATCGCCGGGACGAGGCGGGTGAGGTCCGGTGTCGTACCCGCGTCGTGTGCGGCGTCCCGGCCCGCGCCTTCACCGGCGGCGTCCGCGCCCGCCCGGCCGCCGCGCAGTTCGCCGGGCCGGCAGCCGAGGGCGCGCTCCAGCCAGCCGGCGTCGGACTGCCAGCGCGCCAGCTGTTCCGCGGTGACCGCACCGGAGCCGGTGTCGAAGGTGTTGAGGAGCACCTTGGAGACCAGTGCCGCGCGTCGTACCTCGGCGGCCCGGTCGCGTCCGCCGTCGTCCGGCGCGGGGACCATCAGGGCGTCGAACTCGTCGGCCAGAGCGGGGTGGCGCTGCACGATCGCGTCGATGGAGGACTGGGGGTCGAGCAGGGCGGGAGGCAGGCCGAGGTCCTCGACGACGCCGAGGCCGGCCGACTCGAGCGTCGGCTGCTCCTCGGGGTCGAAGAGGCGGGCGAGGAGCAGCCAGTACAGGGCCTGGCGGCGGTTCTCGTCGGAGTCGGCCTCGGGGGCGGAGGCGGTGTCGGGACCGCTGTACTCGGTCATTTCCGCAGCAGCCTTCCCGCGCGCTCGCGCAGCACCGAGACGGCGTCGGTGGCGGCTTTCTCGGCCTTGACGGCGGCCTTGTCGGCGGTGCCGCCCGCCCAGGCCCCGGCGTGGACCGCCACCGCCTTCTTCCGCACGGTCGTCTCCACAACCAGGGGCTGGACGTGGAAGGCTCCCGCGTCCCAGCGGAGCAGTCCGACGCAGGCGCCGGACGTGGCGACGGCCTCGGGGGTGAGGGGCCCGGCGGTCGGGATGCGGTCGGTGTCCACGGGGAGCGGGTGTCCGGCGACGGTGAAGGTCAGCACGCCGTCCTCCCGCCGGCTCTCGTAGCCCTCCAGGAAGACGGGGACGGCGATCCCGGCCGGGTGCCGGTCCAGGGGCGCCGTCGCCGGGTCGGTGGCGGCGGGCAGGGCGACCCGGGCGGTGGCGAGGGCGTCGGCGGGCTCACCGGCGCGCGCGTGCCCGTCGCTCCACAGGAGGTCGCCCGCGTCGGTGGCCGGCATGTCGGTCAGCTCCATCGACCGGCCTTCGCTCACGGCGGCCAGCAGGGACATGTGGGGGCGCAGCAGCTGCCAGAGGCCGGCTCCGACGACCGTGTCGGGCTTCGGCGCCGACACGCCGGCGCGCACCAGGCGGGACGCGGAGCCGTCGGCGGGCTCGAACACCGCGTGGACCTGGGCCTGTACGGCGGTCGGGTGCTCCTGGAGGTCGATGCCCAGGGGCAGCAGACGGCCGGTGAGCGTGACGGTGGCCGGCACGTCGGCCGCGCCGGGCAGCGTCAGGAGCAGCGCACGCGACCACAGGTCGGCCCAGCGGCGGACCGGGACGCGTTCGAGGGAGGCACCCGGGCAGGACGCGGCGAGTTCCGCGGAGAAGCCGTCGAGCAGCGTCGCCAGGCGGCGCAGACCGGGGTCCGGCAGCATCGCGGAGACGATCTGCGCCGAGCCGGACACCAGCTCGTGGTCGATGCCCTGCCATCCGGCGCGCACCAGGTCGCAGAGCCAGGAGCGGGCGGCGGCGAGCACGTTGACCTCGCGGCGCTCGGCGGCCACCGGTGCCGGCGCCTCACCGCGGCTGCGGCCGGTCGCCTCGTCCACGCGGCTCACGAGGGCGTCGTGGACGGAGCCGAGCAGCGCCGTACGGGCGGCGGCGAGGGCGACGAAATGGTCCTCGCCCGCGGCTCCGGCGGCCGTCTTGTCGGCGGCCTCGCCGACGCGGGCGGCGAGCGGCGTCCCGGAGACGGCCCGGGCGAGCGCGGCCAGCCCGGCGGCCTGGGCGGGCTGGGGGCGGAGCAGGCCGGCGACCAGGACCCGGTCGAAGGAGTCGACGGCGGTGAGGGCTTCGTCGAGCTCGGTGTGGTTGCCGCTGTCGGCGAGCAGGTCGGCGCGCATCAGGCGGCCGTCCTGGTCGGCGGGAACCACTGCATCTCCGGCAACGGGGCGGTGCTGGCCGCCAGTTCCAGATAGGCGAGGTGGCGCAGGAACCGGCTGAAGACGGGCGCCGCGGCCTTGGTGTCGCCCTGTGCCGGGCCCGTGGCGGTCATGACCGCGGTGAGGACAGGCGCGCTCGGTTCCTGGTCGCCGGTGTCGACTCTCAGGTAGCGGGCGACGCGGGCGGCCCCGTACTGCAGGACCGCTTCGGTGACGAGGGCGCGGATGTGGTTGCAGAACGACCCTCGCGCGCCTCCGCACGGCCGGTTGTTGTTGGTGCTGCACGCGAAGGCGTAGGTGCCCGACGCGACCGACGAGACATAGACCCGCTCGATGTCGGATCCGCTGGACACCACACCCTGCACCCGTCCGTCGGCCAGTTCCACGAACGGGACCTTGGCGAGTTTGCGGGGCTGCGCGGGTGCTGTCACCCGTGCCGTGCTCGACCTCTCCCACTCCGACAACGCACCATCTCCAATGCACCAGGGAGCCTTCCGCCACACCGGCGGGGACACCACTGAACATAGACGCGACCACTGACAACGCGATCACGTCCGCGTCCGGCACGGGAGCCCGGAGCCTGAGCCCGCCCGTCTCGCCGAAACATCTCCTGGCGTGCGGAGTTCGGTACCTGGCGCCCGGCGCTCACCGCCGAGTGCTGGGTGCCGCATGGCGGGCACATCACGGGCGTGGTGCACGGCCGGAGCGCCGAAGTGCCCACGGGCTCGGCGCACGCCCGGAACACCGAAGCACCCACGGGCTCGGCGCACGCCCGGAACACCGAAGTGCCCGGGCCCAACTGGGCCCGGGCACTCGGTCGTCGGTGGCCCGCGTCGTCGCCGACGCGGGCCGGAAGAAGCGGCGTCAGCCCTGGCGGGCCTTGAAACGCGGGTTCTTCTTGTTGATCACGAAGGTCACACCGCGGCGGCGGACCACCTGAGCCCCGGGGAGGGACTTCAGCGAGCGCAGGGACTTGCGTACCTTCATGGCTCTGCTCTCCTTCTGCTCGCCCGTGTCCGGGCGCGCGGTCAGCGGCCGACCGAGGGCGCGCGGCCGTAGCGGCGCTCGAAGCGCTCCACTCGGCCCGCGGTGTCCAGGACGCGCGAGGTCCCGGTGTAGAACGGGTGGCTCGCCGACGAGATCTCGACGTCGATCACCGGATAGGTGTTGCCGTCCTCCCAGGCGACGGTCCTGTCGGACCGCGCGGTCGAACGGGTCAGGAAAGAGACGTTCGCGGCGCTGTCGCGGAAGACGACGGGCCGGGTCTCGGGGTGGATGCGGGGCTTCATGGGGCTGTCCTTCCTCGCGGCTGTTCGCCTGGTGACGCCGGACCGGTTCAGCGGGCCTCGCGGAACTCGACGTGCTCGCCGACCACGGGGTCGTACTTGCGCAGGACGAGCCGGTCGGGGTTGTTCCGGCTGTTCTTGCGGGTCACGTAGGTGACTCCGGTTCCGGCCGTCGACCTCAGGGTGACGACGGGGCGTGCGGTGGTGCGTGCCATGAGGGTTCTCCTTCCGCCCACATTCGCGATTCTTGACTCGCTCATGTCAGCTACGTGTGGTGTAACAGCGCCCTCCGCCGTCGCATTCCCGCCTCGTGGGATCCCTTTTCCGGGCTTCCGTCCGTCCCGCCTCGAAGGCCGGACGTCACCTCCCGGAAAGACGGCGAGACCGATTCCGTGCACCGAGCGCCTCGCCCTCGCCGTGCCCGGATCCACGTACACGGAGAGGCTTCACGGAGAGGAACAGAACCCGCGAGTCGACCATTCCCGGAATGCGGCGGCAGGTCGAACTTCCCTCTAGAATCGGCTGGTTGAGCCATCCGCGCGTGTTGTACCCGGCTCCGCCATCCGGTCCCGAGGCTCACGGGGAGATGTCGTGATCGTCCGAGCTGGTTCCGTGCCCGCCCGATTCCGCCGACCGGGGACCGACCGCGCCCGCGGGACGACGGCCCAAGCGGCCCGGGGAGCGACACCCCGGGCCCTGTGCGTCTCCACCGACCATGGAGAAGGAGCAGAACGATGAAGGATCGGCCCGACGACGTTCCGGCCCAGGCCGCCCCCCAGCCCCAGGCGTCACCGCCCGCGGGCTCCGCGATACACGCCGACCCCACGCTGATCGCCATGCCGGCCGCACCCGCGGGGCAACCGGGCGCCCAGCAGGGGCCGCCGCCACCCAGACCGGCCGCCGACCCCTACGCGACGGCTCAGCAGCCGGGCGGTTACGGGCCTCCACCCGTGTCCGTGCCGACGCAGCAGCATCCGTACGCGCAGCCGGGCTACGTTCAGCCCCCGCCGCCGCGGGCAGGGGGGAAGGGCACGGCGGGGCACGCCGTCGTGTGGGCGGCCGTGGGGGCGCTGCTCGCCAGCGCGCTGTGGGCCGGCGGGGTGTTCCTGCTGGACGTGGGCGACGGCGGCAAGGCGGACCTGGCCGGATACCGGGCCAAGTCCAACCTCTGCTCCGCGGTGGACTACTCGTCGCTCCGGACCGAGTACACGGAGGAGGACTCGGCGCCCAGCCACAACTCACTGGAGCACGACGCCCTCGACGTGAGCTACTGCAGCATCTCCCTGAAGAAATCCTCCGCCTCCTCGTACTCGGACGCGTACCTGTCGGTCCAGATGGACCTCCACAAGGAGACGGACCCCGCCGCCGAGTTCACGGCCCTGTGGTCGGAGTACGACCAGCGGTACGACGACTACGAGGTGGACGAGGTCGACGGCTTCGGTGACGAGGCCTACCTGGTGACCCAGGACACCACGTCCGGCTCGGGAACCAGCGGCAGCAAGTCGGTGATCCTCGCCGTGCGCGACGGCTGGATGACGTACCAGATGAGCTGGAGCGCCTACGCCTCGTCCTACGGCAGCACACCGGCCGACGTCACCGACGTGTCCGGCTGGGTGAAGACCGACACGAAGTCGACGCTGGAGAACCTCAGGTCCGACTGACCACCGGCCGGCCCCCGGCACGCGGGGGCCGGCCGCGTCGGCCACTCCCCTCCCGTCCCACGTGACACCTCCCGCCGCACGCCACCCCGAGAGCCTTTAAGTTCGACTCGCGTCGTAGTTTGACGTTCGTCGTAGTTTGAGGTTTGGTGGATGTGTGCCCGCCGCACGACGCGACCGGGCACCGCCCTGTCACCACGGACGAAGGAACGGGAAGCCCTCATGGCCAAGGCAGTGAAGTTCGACAGGACCGGAGGGCCCGAGGTCCTGGAGGTGCGGGAGGTCGAGCTCGGCGAGCCCGGCGCCGGCGAGCTGCGCATCCGCGTCGACGCGATCGGGCTGAACCGGGCCGAGCTGATGTTCCGCGAGGGCTCGTACTTCTACCAGCCCGTCTTCCCCTCGGGACTGGGCTACGAGGCCGCCGGCGTGGTCGAGGCGGTCGGCCCCGGCGTCACGGGCTTCGCCGTCGGGGACCCCGTCGGCGTCGTCCCGTCGTTCCTTCAGACCGACTACGGCACCTACGGCGATCACGTCCTGGTCCCCGCGTCCGCCACGGTCCCGCGCCCGGCCGGCGTCGGCGCGGAGAGCGCCGCCGCGGTGTGGATGGCCTACCTGACCGCCTACGGGGCGCTCGTCGAGGACGGCCACACCCGCCCCGGGGACCACGTCCTGATCACCGCCGCCTCCAGCAGCGTCGGACTCGCCGCCATCCAGACCGCCAACCACATCGGCGCCGTCCCCGTCGCGACGACCCGCACCGCCGGCAAGAAGCAGCGCCTGCTCGACGCCGGCGCCGCCCACGTCGTCGTCACCGACGAGGAGGACCTGCCCGCCCGGCTGAAGGAGATCACCGGCGGCACCGGCGTGCGCACCGCCTTCGACCCCGTCGCCGGACCCGGCGTCGAGACCATCGCCCTGGGCATCGCGCCGGGCGGCCGGCTCATCGTCTACGGCACCCTCGACCCGCGGACCACCCCGCTGCCCAACGCCCGGGACTACCCCGCGCTGAGCACCCGCACCTACACCCTCTTCGAGGTCACCTCCGACCCCGAGCGCCTGGCGCGCGGCGTCGCCTTCGTCAACGCCGGGCTGTCCACCGGGTCGTTCACCCCGGTCGTCGACCGGACCTTCGACCTGGAGGACATCGCCGAGGCGCACCGCTACATGGAGTCCAACGCCCAGGTCGGCAAGATCGTGGTCACCGTACGGCACTGACCGCGGCGCGCGCCGGCCCGGTTCAGCGGTCCGCCCGCGCGTCCGGCTCGCTGTCCTCCGCCGACAGCAGGGCGGACACGAGTCCGGGGAACCGCGCCTCGAGTTCGTCGGCGCGCAGGGCGTTCATCTTCGTCGTCCCCACGTAGTACTGCCGGACCACGCCGGCCTCCCGCAGGACGTTGAAGTGGTGCGTGGCGGTCGACGGCGCGACCGGCATCTCGAAGCTGCCGCAGCTCAGGTCCTCACCGGCCCGGGCGAGCCGGCGCACGGCCGCGCGCCGCACCGGGTCGGCCAGCGCCTCCAGCAGCCGCTGGAGCGTGAACGCCTCCGGAGCGGGGTTCGCCACGGTGCGCGGCGTGCTTCGCGGACGGGACACGGCGGACTCCACGGGACGGGATCTGCGGGGCGGGGACGCCTCGCGGGCGGACCGCGATTCTACGTCCCCCACCGCCGAGGCCCGGCGCGTGCGGCTCCCCGGACGGTGCCGTCTCTCAGGAGGTCAGGGCGAGGTCCAGGGTCGGGTAGAGCGGGAGCACCTCGTCGAGTCCCACGATGTGCAGGACGTCGTGGACTCCTGCGGGCAGGCACGCCAGCCGGATCCAGCCACCGCCCCGGGCCGCGTCCCGGTTCGCGGCCACCAGGACGTTGATCCCGCTGGAGTCCATGAAGGTGACCCGGCTGAAGTCCACCACCGTGCGATACCCCTCGGCGCCCTCACGGTCGGCGAGGGCCTCGCGGAAGTCGCCGACGGTGGTGAAATCGATCTCCCCCGCCATTCCCAGCACGCTCACGCCCTCTGGGGTGACGTGGCGGGAGATGATCAGACGGGCGGCGTTCATGCCATCTCCCTCATCGTCTTCAGCGGCCTTTCCGCCGACGCTGCGTCCACGCAAACGGAACAATCACGCTGGTGTCAACCGGCCGCCTGTTAATGTCACCATCAGCCTGGACCGATCCGCGGCCTTGCCGCCGAGGCGAAAGACCGGCCAGACAGTCACGTGGAGGCACGCTTCAGGGGTACGCGTCCAACGGGGCCATGTGACCGAGGCAACGCGAGGCGACCGTATGGACCAGACCGCGCACGACAACGAGCAGAAGGCTCCCGGCGCACGTTCCGCCCCCGCGGCGTGCGCCGCCTACGACGGGGACACCCGCTGCATCGGCGCCGCGCGCCGGTTCGCCACCGCCTATCTGACGCGCGTGCAGGCCGACCACGGCGTCCCGGTCACCGCCCGGGCGCTGAGCACGGCGCAACTGGTCGTGAGCGAACTCGTCACCAACGCCTGCCGGTACGCCCCCGGGCCCAGCCGACTGGACCTGCGCGTCGTGGACGGCAGCGTGGAGATCACCGTCTGGGACGGCGAACCGACCCTGCCGACCCCCCGCGGCCCCGATCCCGCCCGCATCGGCCAGCACGGCCTGGAAATAGTCCTGGCGGTCTGTCAGGAGTACGAGGTGCGCCCCGCCCCGTCGGGCAAACGCACCACGGCCCGCCTCGCCCTCACCGACAGCCACCGCGGCCACCTCACCGGCCCCTCGTCCCGCTAGCACGGCAACGGTGCTTGTTCCGAGTGCTGGGCAGTTTCCAGGGGCTGTGTCAGCGTCGTTTGCAGTGACCCAGCCGGCCCTCATGTTGGCGTCCTCGGCGCCACGTTGACCATTGGAGGATGCGCTCGCCCTTGGACCGTGCCCAGCCGTCGGCAGCATCGTTCGGGGATCGACGTGACGTCAGGCTCGCCGAATCAGGGGCAACGTAGGGCGCTGCGCCGCTACGGGGTCCCGGCGAAGGTCCACACGGCGCGGGCGCCCGGACCCACGACGAGCGTCGAGCGGCCGATGCGCTCCTCGTGCCGGTCCGCCACCGGCCGGTTCAGCGAGAACGTGACCTCGCGCAGTCCCACCTCACCGACGGGAACGGCGTCGAACCGGATGGTGGTGCCGCCGCGCCGGGCGACCGTACCGCCGCCGGGCACCGGACGGACGACGAAACCGCCCGCCCGCAGCAGCGGCACGGTGGCGGCGAGGTCGCGCTCGGAGACCGCGAGGCGGATGGAGGCGACGTCACGCATGAGGTGGTCGCGGTAGACGTCGGAAAGGTAGCGCTCCCGCCCGACGTCGCCGGGGTGACCGGCGGGCTCGGTGTTGCTGCGCGGGTCGGCGAAGTACTCGGGCAGGTACTCCATCGCCCAGGCCCCGAAGGTGTCGTACTGAGCCGTGGTGAACACGGCGTCGAACCACGGCACCGGGATCCCGTCGCCGAAGTCGCGGGTCTGGCGGAACTCGACCGGGTCGGTGACACCCTCGTCGTCCCGCAGACGGTCCAGCACCGTCCTGAGATCTCCGGAGCGCTCGGTCGAGACCCCCCTGCCCCCGGCCCCGAAGGTGCCGTCCTGGCCGGGCAGGTCACCGACCCCGAACAGTTCCAGGTAGGTCTCACGGCCCATCAGGTAGCGGCCGGTCCAGGTCTGGCCGCCCGATCCGGTGGTCGTGCGGACCTGGAAGTCGGCGAACTCGCGCAGATAACCGGAGTGCTCGATGGCATCGGCGGTCTCCCGGTCGAGCACTCCGTAGGCGTGGTTGAAGAACAGCAACTGCCGTCCGGGAGCGTGCCCTTGTGTATCGGCGCGAGCCGTGCGGGCGCCGCCGTCGGCCACCCCGGTCAGGGCGGCTGCGAGCGCCAGGGCAAGGACCAGGACCATTCGCGACACGGGGCGAGGCAGCATGCGAGGGAGAGTAGGACGGGGACGATCGCGCGCGCGGCCGAACGGTGGAGGACGGCGGGAAACCGCCGGTCCACGGACTGCGCCACTCCGGTGCACCGGCGGGAGCGCACAGAGAAGAGCCCCACCCCGGAGAACCGGGATGGGGCTTCATCGAGCGCCGAGCAGGCCTTGCACCTGCATCTCCCCGCAGGAAGCGGGGCGCCTTTCCTTGGACCATCGACGCGAGACGCGGCTCCGATGAACTCGGCGGCACGCTCAAGATCGAGCATACATCAGCCACGGAGCCGCCGCGCAACTCGACATGAGGGAGGGTCAGGCGCCGGCACGCCGCGCGGCGGTCCCGAGCGGGACGGCCGGGGACACCAGCGGGGACGGACGGGCTCGGCAGCGCGCGGATGGGCGCATCCGAGGAGAAGCCCACGGTTGGACTCACACGGGGCGATCCGCTGCCGCCTCCACGACAGCTCGAACACGTGCCCGGAGTCCACCGGCGGCGAGACCCGCCCCCATTCCTTTGCGCCCCGGTTCCGGCTGCCCCAGACTGTGCCGGTGCTGATCCGACGCGAGGTGCCCGCCGACACCGCTGCCGTGCGTGCCGTCACCGCCGCCGCCTTCGCCGCACCGGACACTCCGGTCCCCGTCGAGGTGACCCTGCTCGACGCCCTCCGTGACTGTGCCGGCTGGCTGCCCGCGCTGTCCCTCGTGGCGCTGGACGACGACGGGGAGGTCATCGGCCACGTGGTCTGCACGCGCGCGCACGTCGGCACGGCACCCGTCCTGGGCCTCGGCCCGCTCAGCGTCCACCCCGCCCACCAGCGGCGCGGCGTCGGTCTCGCGCTCGTGCACTCCGTGCTCGGCGCAGCGGACGCCCTCGGTGAGCCCCTGGTCGGCCTCCTCGGCAGCCCCGCCTACTACCGCCGCTACGGCTTCCGCGCCGGCACGGACCATGGCATCGACCCGCCGGACCCCGCCTGGGGTGAGTACTTCCAGGTCCGCACCCTGACCGCGTACGACCCCGCCGTACGGGGCACCCTCGAGTACGCCGAGCCCTTCAGCCGGCTGTGACGCCTCGGCCGGCCCCGGCCCGCGGACTCGCCGGGCGTGAACGGTGAGCGCCGTCTCGCGTCCGTTCCTGATGCCCGTCGAGGACGTCTTCCCTCTCCGGCAGGGCAGGTCGGTCATGGCGACGGGCCTGGTGGAACGAGGCCGCGTCCGCACCGGCGACGAGGTGGAAGTCGTCGGGTCCGGTGCCGGCGCCCTCGCCCGCGTCGGCGGCATCAGGCTCGGCGCACAGCACGTCGAGGAGGCCGGCGAGGGTTCGAACCTGGGGTTGCTGCTTCCCGGCTCGGTCACCTCGGCCCTGGAGCGGGGGCAGGTGCTGGCCGCGCCCGGCTCGATCGGCGCGCACGCGGTCTTCACCGCCGACATCGTCCTGCTGCCCGAGGCGGAAGGCGGTACGGAGCTGCCCACGGGCGGTGTCCTGTGGTGCCACCTGCGCTTCACCGCGGTGGCCGGCACCGTGACGCTGCCCCCGGGTCTCGACACGCCGGCGCCGCTCCACGTGGCCGCCGTGACGATCGGGCTGGAGCGTGCCGTCCCCTTGGAGGAGGGGCAGCGCTTCGCCTTCCGTCTCCGGGGGCGTGCCGCCGGGTCGGGGACCGTGACGGGACTGTCGCGCGAAGTCGGCGGTCCGGCGGCGTGATCAGCGCGCGGTCCGCCTCGCGCTCACGCCTACCCTGAGCGGAGGACGCCGAGAGTCACCGCACGGCCTGATTCTCGCTCACGCCGAGCGTCACCGCAGGGGACCGCTACCGCTCACGCCGAGCGTGAGCGGACGGCCTGCTCCAGGTCCGGGTGGACGTCCAGGACCTGGTCGAGGCCGACGATCCCGAGGGTCCGGGTGATCATGGCGGGCACGGCGACGAGGGCCATACGGCCCTGCGCGGCCAGGACCTGGCGGTGCGCGGCGACGAAGACCGAGATGCCGCTGGAGTCGCAGAACGTCAGACGGTGCAGGTCCAGGGCGAGGAGCTGCCCCGGTCGCAGCGTCAGGCCGCGGATGGTCTCGCGCAGTTGTCCGGCGCTGTAGTGGTCGAGTTCGCCCCCGACGGTGATCACGGGTCCGGTCGGGGTGTTCCGGATGGTGGTGGTCAGCTCTGTCACGTCAGTTCTTCGTCGGATGTGGTGGGTGCGGGGATGCCGATCGCCAGGACGGCGGTGTCGTCGTCCAGTCCGTCGCCGAAGCTTTCGAGCAGGGTGGTGACGGCGGAGACGGCTTTGTCGGCGCCGGCGGGCGCCAGGTCGGTGGTGAAGTCGAGCAGGGCCTCGTCACCGTAGCGGGCGCCCTCGGGGCCGATACGGGCCTCGGTCAGGCCGTCGGAGTAGAGCAGCAGGGTGTCCCCGGCTGTCAGCTCCCGTGTGACGTCCTTGAACGGGGCGTCCGGCAGGATACCCACGAGGAGACCGCCCGGTGTCGGCAGGTACTCGGCGACGCCGTCGGCCCGCATCAGGATCGCGGGCGGGTGACCGCCGCTGGCGAGGTGCACGGTCACGCCGGACGCGTGGGGGGTGAGGGTGCCGAAGACGGCGGTGCAGTAGCGGGGGTCGCCGCGGATGTAGTGCTGGTGCAGGACCGTGTTGAGGGTGGTGAGCACCGTGACCGGGTCCGCGTCGTGCATCGCCGCCGCGCGCAGCGTGTAGCGGGTCAGCGACGTCACCGCGGCCGCCTCGGGGCCCTTGCCGCACACGTCGCCCAGGAAGAAGCCCCAACGGCCGTCGCCCAGGGCGAAGACGTCGTAGAAGTCGCCGCCGAGCTGGTCCGCGGAAGCCGTGTGGTAGTAGGCGGCCGCCTCCATCCCGGGGGCCTGGGGCAGGGACGGCGGGACCAGGCTGCGCTGCAGGACGGCCAGCACGCTCTGCAGGCGCTCCTTGTCGCGCTCCGCCTCCCGCCGGGCCCGCTCGGTCTCCTCACGGGCCTCCTCCGCCTCCCGCCGGCGTCGCAGCAGCTCGTTCTCGTAGGCGCGGCGGTCCCGGGCGTCGACGATCGTCGTACGGATCAGCAGGGGCTGTCCGTCGCCGCCCTTCTTGACCTTGGAGGAGACCAGCACGGGCAGACGGGTGCCGTCGGCCGCCTTGAGCTCCAGGGCGATGCCGTTCACCTCGCCCTGCATACGCAGCAGCGGCGCGAAGTGTGTCTCGTGGTAGAGCTTGCCGCCGACGGTGAGCAGGTCGGCGAAGTACAGGCGGCCGACCGTCTCCTCGCGGCTGCGGCCCAGCCAGCTCAGCAGGGTCCCGTTCGCCTTGGCTATCTGCCCGTCGAGGAGGGTGGACAGATAACCGCAGGGCGCGTTCTCGTACAGATCTTCCACATCGTCCTCCAGCAACGCGCTGAACGCCGCGTCGGCCGGGCGGTCGTCATGGGCTCTTGTGGTGCTCTCCGGCTGCTTATCGGGGTGCCCGGGTGGTTCCGCAT
The DNA here is from genome assembly GCF_053611025.1 of Streptomyces sp. NPDC054842. Classification (NCBI taxonomy): domain Bacteria; kingdom Bacillati; phylum Actinomycetota; class Actinomycetes; order Kitasatosporales; family Streptomycetaceae; genus Streptomyces; species Streptomyces sp. NPDC054842. The sequence goes on along the minus strand of NZ_JBSGZN010000047.1, from coordinate 28,591 downwards.
CCTGATCCGTGCGGCACGTCATCGGGACGGCGCCGCGAAGGTGATGATCGCTTCGGCGGTGGCCTCGGGTGCGCTCAGCTGCGGGCAGTGACCGGTGGCGTCCAGCGTGACCAGGTGGCTGCCGGCGATGGACGCGTGCACGTAGGCGCCGACGCCCTGCGGGGCGATGACGTCCTGGGCGCACTCCAGGACCAGCGTCGGCTGCCGCACCGAGGCCAGCTCCGCGCGGCTGTCGCTCAGGAACGTGGTGCGGGCGAAGACCCGGGCGATGTCGGGGTCGGTGCGGCAGAAGCTGTTGGTCAGCTCCTCCCCCAGTTCCGGCCGCTCGGGGTTGCCCATGATGATCGGCGCCATGGTCGCCGACCAGCCCAGGTAGTTCGAGTCCAGCGACTCCAGCAGTTCGTCGATGTCCTCGGCGCTGAAACCGCCCTTGTAGTCACCGTCGTCGATGTAGCGGGGGGAGGGCACCAGCAGGACCAGCCTGGCGAACCGCTCCCCGGCCCGGGCGGCGGCGAGGACTCCGGCCATGGCGCTCACGGAGTGACCCACGAACGTCACGTCCCGCAGGTCCAGCTCCTCGCAGATGTCGATCACGTCCTGGGCGTAGCCGTCCAGGGAGCCGTAGCGCTCCTCGCTCCAGGCGGACACGTCCGACGAACCGGAGCCGACGTAGTCGAAGAGCACCACACGGAACCGCTCGGCCAGAGCCGGTACGACCAGGCGCCACATGTTCTGGTCGCAGCCGAAGCCGTGCGCCAGCACGATCACCGGCCCGTCCTCGCGGCCGGTGACCACGACATTGTTCCTGCTCGCCACATCCATACGCCCATGGTGCCATCAGCGGCGTTTTACGTGTGACCTCGCGCCGGTGATCGGTCTTTCATCTCACACGATGATCGGGCGGTCCCCGTTCCGGGCCTGTCCGGTCGCGTCGGAGGAAGGCCAAGGGCGAGCGGGACCGCCGCGCGGTTCCGCTCGCCCTTGGCCGGCCTGCGGCCCTACCTCTGGTTGACGCGCCGCAGCAGGACGAAGCCGAGGATCAGCAGCACCGCCCCGGCCGCCGCCGGCCACAGCTGGGCTCCGGTGTCGGCGAGGCCGCCGGTGGCCTGCGCTTCGGCCTGCGAACCACCGGACTGCTCACCCTGCGCGACCTCGGTCGGTTCCGGCCCGGGGACGGCGCTCGCCTCGCTGCCGGCCTCGTCCGAGGTGGTGACCGGGTCGCGGTGGACGGCCGAGGGCGACGTGTCGGCCTTGGGCGTCGCCTCGTCGCCGCCCGAGCCGCCCGCCGGCTCCTCGGCGGGCTTGCTGGGGGCGGGGTCGGTACCGGTGTCCGCCGGGTCGTCCTTGTCGCCACCGCCGGACGGAGCCTGGGAAGGGGCCGTCGCGGTGGGTTCCGGCTTCTGCGTCGGGTCCGGCTTGTCGGTCGGCTCCGGCTTCTCGGTCGGCTCCGGCTTCTCGGTCGGCTCCGGCTTCTCGGTCGGCTCCGGCTCCTCGCCGCCACCGCCGCCGCCACCGGCTCCCGCGCCGCACTTACGGCCGTCGTTGATGCAGTCCACCATCTCCCGCATCAGGTCCTCGTCGAAGACGTTGATGAAATCGCCGTGGTCGGTGACCGGCTTGTGGAGCTGCTCGGGGAACGAGTCCACGCCGAAGAGCGGGGTCGTCCTGCCCCCGTCCTCCAGGCTGGGCGCGTCGACGTCGTAGACGATGCGCTGCACGAGCTGCGGGATGGCACGGAAGCCGCCCGCGCAGTTGCCCTCGGCGTCCGCGAACGCCACGTGCGTACGGTGGTTGGCGCTGTCGATGTTGCGGCCGTCCCAGCAGCTCTGGAACTTGAAGGTGCGCACCACGTCGCTGCCCTGCGGGCACAGCGGGTACTTGTCCTTCAGCTGCCGGTCCTCGAACCCGGTGCAGCTCCACGACGCGTTGGCGTTGGCGGTGCCGTTGACGAACGCCTTGGCGTCCCCGGTGATGATGCGCAGGAGCCTCGGCATGGCCGTGACCTCGCCGCGCGGGCTGCCCACGAACGTCATCGTGACCTGCTTGGGCGTGACGATCTCGCCCGCGTTGCCCTCGACGCCGCCGCCGGGCGCGTCCGCGTCCTGTTCCTGGGCGCCGTTCTGCACGCGCAGCACGGGCCAGAAGTAGGAGGACTTGTCGCCCTCGTCCTCACAGGTCGTCTCGCCGCCGGCGAGGTCGTCGTCGCTCGCGAAGGCGCTGTTGGCCTGGTTGCCGACGTAGTCGTGGAAGTGGTGGGCGCCGTTGGAGACACCCGGCGCCACGATGACGTTGTCGGAGTTGAACAGGCCGTTCGCGTTCACGCCGCAGCTGGTGCCGAAGGTGCCGCGCGAGGCGTCGCCCTGCGGGTCGGGGGTGCGCACGTTCGGCTGGACGGTGTTGATGTCCTGGAAGTCGGCGGCGACGGGGCCGTTGCCCGCCTGGCCCCCGTTGCCGCCGTCGCCCTGGTCCTGGCCTTCCTGGTCCTGGCCCTGGCCGTCCTGCTCGCCTGCGTCGTCCTGACCCTCCGAACCGGGCTCTTCCGTCTGCCCGTTCCCCTGCTGGTCCTGGTTGCCGGAGGCGCGGAGCGTGCAGGGCGCGAAGGCGTCGAGGCCCTGCGGCCGGTCGCCCACCCGGTCGATGGCGACCGCGATCCGCTCGATCGTCGCGGCCCGCTTGTCCTTCAGCGGCGTCATGATCGCGTTGTCGGCGAAGGAGGCGTCCTGCCCGCCGTCCCGCGTCGCGTCCTGCAACTGCGCGTACGCCTCGGTGATCTGCTGGTCCAACAGGGCGAGTTCCTTGTCCACCTCCGCCTTCGCCCCGTCGGGTGTCGCCGTCAGCCGGCTGCCGACGTCCGGGCAGTCGATCGTTGCCCCTCCGGCTGCCAGGACCTGCGCGGTCCGGCTCCGGTCCGGCTCCGCCGCGTCCCCTTCGGAGGCCGTGGCGTACACGTTCACCGCCATCAGTCCGCCTCCGCCCAACATCAGCGCGACCGCCGCAAAGCTGGCGCGTCGTGCACCTGTCGGACGTCTCCGCGTGTTGCGTCCCAAGGAAGTACTCCTACCGCTTCGTTGCCGGGCCGGCATGGCCACCTTCTGTACGGAGGGGGACCCCGGCGTGTTCAACCGCCCCTGGAATTCACAGAAATCTCCTGCCGCACCTGTCGGCACACGTGAGGCGTTGCCGCACCGGGGCGGCAACGCGCCCCACGGTCCAGGACCCCGGCCCTCCGCCGTGGACCTGCGCGTCCGAGGCATCGCGCCCCGGTCGAAGGGCAGCCCCGACACCCTGGACGTAACACCCTAAGGACACCTACGCTTATTACATGTCACTGGTGCGGCAGGCAGCCGCGGACGACGTGCCCGAACTCGTACGCCTGCGGGCCCTGCTCTTCGAGACCCTCGGCGGCGACTTCTTCAACTCGCCCTCGGCGGAGGGTGACTGGCAGCCGGCCCTCGCCGCCGTACTGGAGGAACAGGTGTCGGCGAAGGACGTGCGCATCCTCGTCGTGCGCGGCGACGACGGCCTCGCCGCCTGCGGCATCGGCACGATCGAGCAGCGCCTGCCCGGACCGCATCTGCGCAACGGCCGGATCGGCCACGTGATCGGCGTGGTCACCGACCCCGCGCACCGGCGGCGCGGCCACAGCCGGGCGATCATGCGGGGTCTGCTCGGCTGGTTCCGGGAACGGGAGGTCGCCCGCGTGGACCTGTACGCCTCCCGGGACGGCGAACCCCTCTACCGCGCCCTCGGTTTCACCGACCATCCCGACCCGTCGCTGTACTGGCGCCCGTGACGCACACCCGCTCCCCCGCACCGGCCGGCCGCTGAAGGCCGGCCGCCCCCTCTCGACCGTCGGCACCACCCGCCCCGGGGACCTCGCAGCCCCCCGCGCGCCGCCCGTCCGCAGACGTCGGCGCGAGGGCTTCGTCGGCCCCTTGAGCCGCAGGAACCTCAGCCTTCACAGGGCCAACATGCGAGGTCAGCGGGGTGCGGCCGGTCCGACCAGCCAGTTCGCGGAAAGTCCGGCGAGCCGCGCATTTCCCCGAATAGCGTGCGGTGACTCGAACTTGAAATCGAAACCGCTCCCCCCACCTCCCGCGGTCCGTACCCACCGGACCCGAGCCGTGCTAGGAGAACCGGGATGTCCTACGACCCGTCCGAGTCGTACCCAGCCCGACCGCACAGCGCCCGGCATTCCGCCTCCCCCGTCCCCCGCGACCAGCAGCCCTCGGCCGAGCCCTTACGCGGCTGGTCCTCGTTGCGCTCGCCGGTCGGCCACCACAGGGACCTGCGCGTCCTCCGGCGCGCGTACCGCTGGCAGCGCCGGGTGGCGACCCTGGCGGCACTCGGCTACTTCACCACCTTCCTGTGCCTCTCCGCCTTCGCCCCTTCCGTCATGACCGACCCCGTCACCGGCGGCCTGACCACCGGCATGCTGATCGGTCTGCTCCAGCTCCCCGTCACCTGGCTGGCCGTGGTCCTCTACGAACTCACGGCGCGCCGCTACGTCGACCCGCTCGCTCGCCGTCTGCGCCGCAGGAGAGGGCGGCTCGGCCCGCCGGAGCCGGGCCGATGACGGACTTCGGCGGCGCGGCGCAGTCCTGGTCGCTCGTGGCCTTCTTCGCCGTCGTGACCGTGACGCTCCTGCTGTGCGTGATGACGGGCCCGGACCACGACGACCTGGACGAGTTCTACACGGGCTACCGCTCCCTGCCGCCGATGCGCAACGGCCTCGCCATCGCCGGCGACTACATCTCCGCGGCGACCGTCCTCACCATCGGCGGGGTCATCGCCCTGTGCGGCTACGACGGCATCGTGCTGGCCCTGAGCACCCTGCTGTCCCTGGTGCTGCTGATGTTCCTGCTCGCCGAACCCCTGCGCAACACCGGGCGCTTCACCATGGGCGACGCGCTCGCGCGGCGGATGCCGGGGCGTGCCGTGCGCATCACCACGTGTGCGGTCACCATCGCCTCGCTGATGCCCATGATGCTGGTGCAACTCGCCAGCACCGGGCACCTGTTGGCGTACATCCTCGGGTTCTCCGGCCGCACGATGGAGACCGGGTGCGTCATCGGCGTGGGCGCGCTGATGATCAGTTACGCGGCCATCGGCGGAATGAAGGGCACCGCGCTGGTCCAGATCCTGAAGATGGTCATGCTCCTGGGCTCGGGCGCCGTGGTCACCGTGCTGATCCTGCGCGGTTTCGGATGGGATCTGGGGGCGCTGTTCAGTGCCGCGTCGGGCGGCAGTGGAGGCGGCTCGGCGTACCTGCGGTCCGGACTCCAGTTCGCGGGCGGCCCGCACAGCGAACTCGACATGATCAGTTCGCAGTTCGCCATCGTGCTGGGCGGTGCGTGCCTGCCGCACGTCACGATGCGCATGTTCACGGCGGACAGTGCCGGGCAGGTCCGTCGCGCGATGTCGTGGGCGGTGTCGTCCGTGGCGCTGTTCGTGGTGATCATCACCGTCGTGGCCGTCGGTGCGGCGGCCCTGGTGGGCCGGGCCGGTCTCACCGCGGCCGACCCGAGGGGCCACACGGCGTATCTGCTGGGGTCACGGGCGGTGCTCGGTGCACATCTGTCGAGGGCCGAGACCCTCCTGTTCACCACCGTCACTACGGCGATCTTCCTGACCCTGCTCGCCTCGGTGGCGGGGATGATCCTCGCCTGCGCCAACTCGCTGGCACACGACGTCTTCGGCAGCCGTGACAAGCCGCTCGCGCCGCGGCGGGAGATGGGGCTCGCCCGGGTCTGCGCGGTCGTCGTCGGCCTGCCGGCGATCCTGCTGGCCAGTCTGGTCCAGGACCGGAGTCTGCAGCCGCTGGCGACCGTCTCCTTCTGCCTGGGCGCCTCGGCCATCGCCCCGGCTCTCGTCTACAGCCTCTTCTGGCGCCGCTACACGCGAACGGGCCTGCTGTGCACGCTGATCGGGGGTTCGGTCACGGTGCTGCTGCTCATGCCCGGGACCAGGCTGGTGTCGGGGACGCCGATGGCCGCCTTCCCGGACGTCGACTTCAACTGGTTCCCGTTCACGACGACCGGCCTGGTGTCCATCCCGGTCGGCTTCGCGTTCGGCTGGCTCGGCACGATGCTCTCGGGACGCCGCAGCGCGGAGCGGCAGCGCAAGGAGTACGAGGCGCTGGAGAGCCGGATCCTGGCGGGTCCGGAGCGCAGGACCAACTGATCCCGTCCTCCGGAAACGGATCCGGGGCCCGCCGCGGGTGCGGCGGGCCCCGGGGGCCGGTCAGCCGGTGGGTCCGTCAGCCGGCCGGCCGGTCACCTGGTGTCACGGGAACAGGGTGATCTTGGAAGGAACCGTGTCCGTTCCCGAGGTCGGCGCTCCCGTGTTGTTGATGACGTGGGCGTACTGGCCCTTGCCGCCGAGGGAGACCACCTGGATGTCGTGCATCTTGACGCCTGTCTTCACCGGCACCTGGAACCCGTGCTGCTGCACGATGGTCGGGTCCGACGTGAAGTTGCAGTAACTGCCCAGGCCCCAGGCCTCGTGGGTGTCGACGGTGTCCGCCACCTTGTAGGCGGCGTACCCGACGATCCCGTCGTGGGTGACGGCGGCCGCGCTGGGCACGTCGTAGGCCTTCTCGTTCTGGTAGAAGATGGTCCGGCCGCGTTCGCCGTTCCAGAGCACGTCGTACTTGTTGAAGTGCTCGACGAACAGACCGGTGGCGAGGACGTCGTCACCGTTGACCACGAGGCCGTAGTCGGCCCGGTTGGTCTCCCAGCCGACGCCTTCGCCGTGGTCGGCTCGCCAGACCCAGGTGTGGTCGACGATGACGTCGTCGCTGTTGACGACCACCGAGTTGGTGGCGAGGCCGGGGCCCGCGCCGCCGATGCGGATGAATACGTCCTGCATGGTGGTCGGGTTGGCGGCGTGGTCGGCCGAGGCGCCGGCCCCGCCGATCTGCAGGAGCGTGTCGGACTTGGTGCGTCCGGCGTCGATGAGGAAGCCGGCCAGCCGTACGCCGTCGACGTCGGCGACGTGCATGGCGTCGACGCCGTTGTCCGGGACGATGGTCGCCAGTCCGAGGCCGAGGACCACGGTGTTGGCGCGGGTCACGTTGACGGTCTGGTCGAGGTGGTAGACCCCGGGGGTGAACAGGAGGTTGAGGCCCTGCGCGAGCGCCGCGTTGATGGTCGAGGCCGTCGCGCCGGGCTTGACGACGTAGAACTGGCTGAGCGGAAGCGACGTGCCGCCCGCGTTGGCCGGCCAGGACACACCGCGGGAGTTGGTGCGCTTGCCCGGCACGAAGACCTTGTAGTCGTTGCCGTCGAGGTAGAGGAACGGCTTCTCGCGGGAGACCGGCGTGGTGTCCAGCGTGGTGTACGGACCGGTGTCGAAGTTGGTCGCCGGCGCGCCCTGCACGCCCGAGAAGGTCATGTTCCAGACGCCGTTGGTCCAGCCGCCCACGGAGCTGTCCCGGGTGTACCACTGCTGCTGCGAGTACGGGCCCACCGTGCCGTCGATCTTCGAGTCGGCGATGTAGCCGCCGGACGCCCAGCCGTAGCCGTTGGGAGCGAGGTTGAGGCCGCCCTCGACGTGGATGCGGCGGAACGGCGCGGCCTGCGCCACGGCCCAGCGGTCGGTGCCGTTGACGGGCTTGATGGACAGGTTCTCGGCCGAGCGCCAGAAGTTCTGGGTGGCGTTGCCGTTGAACCAGCCCGCGTCGACGGTGATGTCACCGTTGATCTTCGTGTCGTCGGGGTTCAGCCCGAGTCCGGAGATCGAGGTGTAGAAGCCGAGTTGGGCGTTGATGCCGTTGTAGGTGCCGGGCTTGAGGAGGAACTGGTAGCGGTCGGAGCCGAACTGGTTCGACTCCTGCTTGCTGAAGACCTGGTCGAACTTGGCCTGCAGGTTGGTCGTGCCGGGGTCCACGACGATGACGTTCGGGCCCAGGTCGCCGCCGCCCTCGATCGGCGGGTTGCCGCCGGAGCCCGTGTGCACGGCGACCTCCCACAGTGAGTAGCCGTACACGGTGCCGCGTGTCGTACCGAGGACGCGGAGGTAGCGTCCCGAGCCGCTCACGTCGTAGGAGGCGGTGCCGCCGGTGCCGTTGGTGACGTCCTTCAGCGTCGTCCAGTCCTGGCCGTTGGCGGACGCCTGGATCTTGAACGCCTTGGCGTAGGCGGCCTCCCAGTTCAGATCGACCTTGCAGATGTCCTGGGCGGAACCGAGGTCCACCTGGACCCACTGCGGATCGGAGGCCTGGCTCGACCAGCGCGTTCCGTTGTCGCCGTCGAAGGCGTTCGCGGCGGACGTGCCGGCGTTCTCGGTGGAGGAGGCGGTGGCCGTCTTCCCCTTGGCCGCGTTGGCGGTGCCGCAGGCGGTGGGCGTCGTGCCGCCGGCGTCACCGAAGACCTGGAACTCCCAGAGGGAGTAGCCGTACTGCGTGGCACGGGAGACGCCGTACAGGCGTACGTAGCGGCCCTGCCCGGAGACGTCGAGGGTGTCGGTCCCGCCGTCGCCGTTGGTGACGGTCTTGATGTCGGTCCAGGTGCTTCCGTTGCCGGAGACCTGGATCCGGTAGTCCTTGCCGTAGGCGGCCTCCCAGTTGAGGACGACCTTCGTGAGGGTGGCCGTCGCGCCCAGGTCTACCTGGAGCCACTGGGTGTCGGTGCCGGCCGACGACCAGCGGGTTCCGGTGTTGCCGTCGACGGCGTACGAGGCGGCGGTGCCGGCGTTCTCGTCCGAGGAGGACGTGGCGGTCTTGCCCTGCGAGAGCAGGGACTCCGCCGCGCTCGCCGGTGTCGTCTGGGCGGGGATGGTCACCAGCGCTGCCGCTGTGGCGAGCGCGATCCCCCAGGATCTGAATCTCATGTGGTCCACTCCGTGCGGATGAAGGAGAGCGGGTTCCGGTGCCGCACCATGATCGAGGCATGACAAACACCTCGCCCGGGGTGTGCACCGCAAGGCGTCACCGGACCGGGTCCATGGACCCGGACAGCGTGAACGGTCGTACGCGGCTACTTAGTTCAGGGTTTGATTTAAGTAATGAGGCAACGCGACGGCAACCCCTCCGACATGACTTATTTGCATCGGCTCCGTCGCGGGGCCGCTGACGAGGGACGACTTGGGCCACGTGACCTGCGAGGACCCCGTCACGGGTCCCGCCACGTCGGCTTCACGGCTTGAACGCCACCGGGGCCGGTCCTGCCCGCGGCCTCCATGTGTCGGCGCGGACCGCGAGCGGCTATGTTTCCCCGATGCCCGGTCCCGCGCCCCTGCCCGTCCTCTTCCTCGACGTCGACGGCCCCCTGATCCCCTTCGGCGGCTCACCGGCCCCGCACGGGGGCGGATACCCCGCGTTCGCGCCGGACCCCACCGCCTCGGCGCCGGACGCCAATCCCCTGCTCGCCCGGCTGGACCCCGCCCACGGGCCGAGACTGCGGAGCCTGCCCTGCGAGCTGGTGTGGGCCACGACCTGGATGGAGGAGGCGAACGAGTGCGTCGCGCCCCGCCTCGGACTGCCCCGACTGCCGGTGCTGCCATGGCCCGAGCCGTCCGAGGAGGAAGAGCGGGACGCGCGGAAGGGACTGCACTGGAAGACCCGGGCGATCCTGCACATGGCGGCCGGGCGGCCCTTCGCCTGGGTCGACGACGAGATCACCGACAGGGACCGCGCCCACGTGTCCGCCCACCACGACGAACGGGCCCTCCTCCACCGCGTCGCCCCGGAACGCGGGCTCACCGACCCGGACTACCGCCTCCTGGACGACTGGCTGCGCGGCCTCTGAACGAATGAGCGGCAACCCGCGTCTCGTACGCGTGAGTTGCCGCTCACTCCGGCTTCCGGGCCGGCCCGGGGCCGCCCCGGTCAGGACTCACCTGGACGCGGACTCGGTCGGGCAGGTCCGGAGGCCCGTGACGTAGTTGAGCTGGGGACCGTAGCCGGGGAACGTCGCCAGGTCACCGGGCAGCAGGGTCCGGCACGGGACGGACTGGCCGTCGGTGTACTCCACGGTGAGCGTCACCGGTTCCGCGCAGGCGTTGTCGACCGTGGTGTACCGCCAACTCGGGTAGAGGCGCACGCAGTCGGGGACGGACGTGCTCCCGTCCGAGGCGTCGGCCGCGCGCGCGGGGCGAGCCGGCGCCAGGGTCGCGAGGAGCGCCGCGAGGACGGTCACCAGGCAGGCGGCGAGGGGGAGACGGCGCGGAAAGAACATGTCTCGACTCTCCAGAGGGACGGTGTCTTGCAACAGCGCGAAAACCGTTGCTGACTAGGGACGTTGAGGTCGGCAACTCTCCCAGTCGCTGCAAGTCTTGCGCAAAACCATGGATGTTCTTTCAGTCGTGGTGTTCCGGTCAACCATTTCGGGAAGGCGCCGGAGGACCGGCAGCTCACACCCGTACCGGGGTACGCGGTCTGCAGCCCGTCAGGTGACCGTCCATGCGACCACCTCGTCGCGATTCCCGGGCGCCGACACGGCTACCGGGACATCACGTCGTACCGCTCGTGTGGCAGCGTGGAACGGCGTCCTGTCGATCACCCGGTGCGGTCGGTCGCCACGGCGCGAAGACCCCACCTGAGAGAACGTGAGGAAGAGGAGACCCCATGTCGAAGCCGCCGCTGCCCGAGGCCACGGTCGCCATGCTGAGCAGGCCGCACCCCGCAGTGATCACCACCCTGCGCCCGGACGGCCAGCCGGTCTCGACGGCCACCTGGTACCTCTGGGACGAGGGCCGGGTGCTGGTGAACATGGACGAGGGCCGCAAGCGGCTCGACCATCTGCGCCACGACCCCAGGGTCACGCTGACGGTGCTCGACGGGGACGACTGGTACACCCACGTCACCCTCATCGGGCGCGTCACGGAGCTGCGGGACGACACGGATCTGGCCGACATCGACCGGTTGTCCCAGCACTATCTGGGCCGGCCGTACACGCAGCGCGACCGCGCCCGGGTCAGCGGCTGGATCGAGATCGACCGCTGGCACGGCTGGGGCGGCCACAAGGACAACGACCAGGCGGCCGGCTGACCGGCCGAGTGCCCCGCGACACGTGACACGGCGGCCCGGGAGACCCCGGACCGCGCGGCCGGGCGAGCACCGGCCCGCAAGGCACGGAAGACAGCCAACGCACGACTCGGATCAGGAAGTTGATGTCATGACCGACAAGCTCACCGTAAGCGTCCTGGGCACCGGCATCATGGGCGCGGCGATGGCCCGCAACCTCGCCCGGGCCGGACACACCGTCCGCGTCTGGAACCGCACCCGGGACAAGGCCGAGCCCCTTGCCGACGACGGCGCGTGGATCGCCGACACTCCCGCCGACGCCGTACGCGGTGCCGACGTCGTCCTGACGATGCTGTACGACGGGGAAGCCGTCCTCGACGTGATGCGGCAGGCGGCTCCCGCCCTCACGGAGGGCGCGGCCTGGGTGCAGTCGACGACGGCGGGCGTCGACGCGATCGCCGGCCTGGCCGCCCTCGCGGGCGAGCACGGGCTCGCCTTCTTCGACGCCCCCGTGCTCGGCACCCGGCAGCCCGCGGAGGCCGGGCAGCTGCTGATCCTGGCCGCGGGCCCGCAGGAGGGACGGAACGCCGTGACGCCCGTCTTCGACGCCGTCGGCGCCCGTACGGTGTGGACCGGCGAGGACGGCGCGAAGGGCAGCGCCACCCGGCTCAAGCTCGTGGCCAACAGCTGGGTCCTCGCGGCCACCAACGCGACCGGCGAGGTCCTCGCCCTGGCGCAGGCACTCGGCGTGGACCCGCAGAGCTTCTTCGACGCGATCGCGGGCGGCCCGCTCGACATGGGCTACCTGCACGCCAAGGCGGGCCTCATCCTGGACGGGGGGCTGACTCCGCCCGCGTTCGCCGTGTCCACCGCCGCGAAGGACGCCCGCCTGATCGTCGAGGCGGGCCGGGGCAGCGGTGTCCGCCTGGACGTCGCCGAGGCGGGCGCCGCGCGCCTGGCCCGGGCCGCCGCACAGGGCCACGGCGAGGAGGACATGGCCGCCGCCTACTACGCCAGCTTCGACGAGGACGCGCAGGCCTGAACCCGGCGGGCCGCCACCACGGCCCGGGCATGCGCGAGGGCCCGGCAGCACAGCTGCCGGGCCCTCGTCTTCGAGTAGCGGGGACAGGATTTGAACCTGCGACCTCTGGGTTATGAGCCCAGCGAGCTACCGAGCTGCTCCACCCCGCGTCGTTGACTCCACCCTACGCCACGGAACGGCGGCCGATGACCACGCCGGTCACCGGTCCGGGCGGGCGGCGGGTGACCACGCAAGTCGCCGGTCCCGAACGGCGGCCGATGACCACCCCGGACAGAGGCCCGGCCCGGCGGCGGTGACCGCGCCGGACGGGGGTCCGGACCGGTGACCGCCGACGGGCCTTCACCTGACGGAAGGCGAGCCTCCGTCACCCGGCGCGCCCAGCCCGTGTCACCCCACCCTCGGGCCCCCACCAGGCCCTTCGCCTCTGAGATGCGGGACGCCTTGTCCAGGTACAGATTGGAGAGAGCCCGTTCGGCGTAGAGGACTCGCGCTTCGGGCCGTCGGACCCATCGAAGGAGCGCACCATGACGAGTCATGCGAGCCAAGCCCGCCCCCATGTGGGACAGAGGTCGGAGACGGGCGCATTCGTCGGCGGGTGGACCGTCTTCGCCGCCGTGCTGATGATTTTCGGCGGTCTCATGGCGATCTTCGCGGGCATCTCCGCCATCGCCGACGACGACGTCTTCGTCAACACCCGGAATTACGTCTTCCAGTTCGACCTGACCGGCTGGGGCTGGGTCCATCTGATCCTCGGCGTCGTCGTGTTCCTCGCGGGATGCGCCCTCTTCCAGGGCGCCACATGGGCCAGGGTCGTCGGCGTCGCGCTCGCGGGCCTGAGCATGCTCGCGAACTTCCTGTGGCTGCCGTACGCGCCGTTCTGGGCGCTGGCCCTCATCACCATCAACGGGTTCGTCATCTGGGCCCTGTGCGCGCCTCGCAACAGGGAGGCATGACAACACCGCCACCCCTTTGCCTCCCGGGACCGGCCCGGGACCGCGAGCAACCGCTCCCGGTCCCGGGCCGGTTGCCGTGCGGGCCGGGGCGTCGAGCGCGTCAGCCGGGGTGCGTCGGCCCGTCGAGTTCCGCCAGGCCCTCGCTCCAGCGGACACGGCGTTGCGGGTCGCTCTGCTCCCACCAGGGTGTGCCGCGCTCCCCCAGGGCCACCTTGGCCAGCTGGACGCGGGCGCGGGCGGCGCGCTCGGCTTCACGGTCCTCGGCGCGCCGGGCGGCCGCGATCGCTCGCCGGGCCGCCATCAGGTGCGAGCGCAGCCGGGCGGCGACGTCCTCGGGAATGCGGGGGTCCGTGGCCCGCCAGCGCCGTCCGCCCACGATGATGAACCGCCCGTCGGGGGTGCGGTCCGGTCGCGCGTCTGCTGTCACGTGCACGAGTCTGCCCGCGAGCGCGCCGGGCGGCACCCGGCACCGGTACCGCCGCCCGGCCGCTCGGGTCAGTCGGCCGTCGGCTCCCCGACTTCGGAGGTCCTCGCGGTGCCGAAGGGCCACGCCTCGATGTCGCGGTAGTGGATCGGTCCGTGACCTCGGCCGCCGTTGCTGCCGACCAGGTGCAGGCGTTCGGCCCGCCAGGGACGGCCGGTGAACCCGGCGATCCCGTCGGCGATCTCGCCCGCCGAGGACGCGTCTCCCCTGCGGGCGCGGGCCAGCGTCAGGTGGGGGCGCAGGGGTCGCTCCGTGAAGGAGATGCCGGAGTCCCGGACGAGCGTACGCACGTCGGCGGCGAGTTCGTGCAGTCCGTCCAGGTCCCCGTCGACCCCGCTCCACAGCACCCGGTCGTCGAAACTGCCACTGCCGCGCAGTGCCAGGGAGAGCGGGGCGCGGTCCGCGGCGAGGGCGGCGAGGGGCGGGCGCAGCACCGGAACCGTCGCCGCGGGCAGCTCCCCGAGGAACGCCAGGGTGATGTGCCAGTCCTCGATACGGTTCCACCGCACGTGGGGGTGCGTGGCACAGGCGGACCGCAGCTCCCGGGCCAGCTCGTCCTTCGCGGCGTCGGGCGGGGCGAGGGCGATGAACACGCGCACGGTGGCCGGCCGGGTCTGATCGTTCATACGGACCTTGGTACCGCACGTGCGTGAGGGTGCCGTCGGCGGCCCGGGTACGGGCGCTGCGCCGACGCGCGCTCGGAGTGTCCCGGCCCGCCGGTCACCGTCGGCGCCGTGCGTCCGGCGGCCGCGTACGGCGCCCGGTGTGGGCGACGCGCCACGTGACGCGTGCCGGGCTTCTCAGGGGCCGCGGGCTTCCCGGTGGCTGCCGGCTTCTCAGGGGCTGTGGCCGGTCACGTCCCCGTCCGGGTCGTCCGCGAGCACGACCGCCGCCACGGTCCGCTTGCCCACGGGCTCACGATGCACCTCGAAGCTCTGGCTGACGGCCATGACGATCTCCAGGCCGTGCTGGCCGACGCGGCCCGGATCGGCGGCCCGCGCCACCGGCAGTACCGGAGCGCTGTCCCAGACGGTGACCTCCACACGGCCCGCCACCAGCTCCACGTCGAGCAGGCAAGGGCCCGGCGCGTACTTGCAGGCGTTCGTCAGCAGTTCGCTGACCACCAGCTGGACGATGTCCATGGCGCGGTCGGACACGGGAAACCCGTGCTCGGCCTGCACTCTCTTCAGAAAAACACGTGCCGTCTCGCGCGCCCGGGCGATGTCGCCGGGTCTGCCCTCGTACGCCTCAGAGGCTCTGACCAGTCGGTCATCCCTCAGCCGAGCCCTTTCCTGGGCAGCCTCATCCACGCGATCCGCCCGCTTCCTGAGCCATGACCGTTTCCGTCCAGCCTCTACCCCCGATGCCGAAGAACACCGGAATTCTCGACACCAATCCGCAGCCGGCCGGAGGCGCCGCTTCCGCCCGGCCCCCGGGAACGTAACAGGGGGCCTTCGCGGTCCGTCGCCGAGGTCAAGGTACTCGGCTCGGCCCGGCCCCGCCTCACGATGCTCGCAGCCGTGCGGGACAGCCCCGGCACCGTCGGACGACCGAGCCCAATCCCCCCTGTCCCATAATCGCTCTCATGATCACCATTCATCTGAAGTACGAGATCGACCCGGACAAGATCGAGGACTTCGAGGAGTACGGCCGCCGCTGGGTCGGGCTCGTCAACCGCTTCGGCGGGACCCACCACGGCTACTTCCTGCCCAGCGAGGGCGACAGCGACATCGCGTACGCCCTGTTCTCCTTCCCCGGCTTCGCGGCGTACGAGCGGTACCGGACGGACAGCGCGACCGACCCGGAGTGCCAGGAGGCGCTGGAGCTGGCCCGCACGACCGGCTGCATCAAGCGCTACGAGCGACGCTTCCTGCGCCCCCTGGACGCTTAGAGCCCGGTCGTTCGGATCGAGCCGGCGTCGCGCGGTCCGGCGGGCGGGGACGACCGCTCGGCCCGGCGTGCCGTCGGGTCGCCGCCGTACGATCATCGGCCTGTCGGGGTGCACCGCCGACCTCTCCCGGAACGAAGGATCTGCCAGATGGCCAAGACCGAAGCCACGTACGCCGTCACCGGCGCGTCCGGACGCCTGGGCGGACGCGTCGCCCGACGGCTGGCCGAGGCCGGCATCCCCCAGACCCTGCTGGCCCGGACTCCGGAGCGGGCGCCCTCGCTGCCCGGCGCCACCGTCGTCCCCGGTGCCTTCGCGGACGGTGACGCCGTCGTACGGGGCCTGCGCGGCATCGACCGGGTCCTGATGGTCTCCGCCTCCGAGTCCCCCGACCGGCTGGAGCAGCACCGCGCCTTCGTGGACGCCGCCGCCGAGGCCGGTGTCGGACACCTGGTGTACATCTCCTTCTTCGGGGCGGCTCCGGAGGCGACCTTCACTCTCGCCCGGGACCACTGGCGCACCGAGCAGCACATCAGGTCGAGCGGCCTGCGGTTCACCTTCCTGCGAGACAACCTCTACGCCGACTTCGCGCCCGCACTCGTCGGTGAGGACGGCGTCATCCGCGGTCCCGGCGGAGCGGGGCGTGCCGCCGTCGTGGCCCAGGACGACATCGCCGACGCCGCCACCGCCGTCCTCACCCACGCCGACGAGCACGCCGGAGCCCAGTACGACCTCACCGGGCCGCAGTCCCTGACGTTCGCGGAGATCGCCGCCGTACTGACCGAGACGACCGGCCGCGCCGTCCGCTACGAGCCCGAGACGCTCGACGAGGCCTACCGCTCCCGTGCCGGCTACGGCGCACCCGACTGGCAGCTCGACGCCTGGGTGTCGACGTACACGGCCGTCGCCGCCGGGGAGCTCGACGGTGTCACCGACGACATCCCCCGCCTCACCGGTCACCCCGCCACGTCCCTGGAGGCACTCCTGCGCCGGGACGGCGCGGCGTACTGAACGGCCCGCCGCCCGGCCGGGTCAGCGGACGCGGCGGATACGGATCGGGCCGCGGGCGGTCGCGGGGTCGACGGGGCGCCCCGCCTGCGTGATCTCCACCTCGCCTGCGTCCACCAGCCGCCGGGCCGCCCGGCGCGCCGGCTCCATCAGCTCGCGCCAACCGTCGCCGTCCCCCTCGTACACCGACCGCGCGGCGTCGGAGGGGCAGATCGTGGCGGTCGGCCGGCGTTGTTCGAGCAGGTCGAGGATGGCCCGTTCCAGGAGCCGTTCCGTCTGCCGTTCCGTGTCGGTCACCCCACCAGTGTCGCAACGCCGACGCGAGAAGTGACGAGCGACGGGCGGACACGGACCGCCCGCGCCCGCTTCCACCGCCGGAACCAAAACCCCGGGCGGCGGGCCGCACATGGTGGGCGGCACAGCTTCACGGACCCGTCTTGGCCCGTGACAGGGCGCAGCGCATACTCGTGCGATGCGTCCGCGTCCACGACTTCTCGCCCTGAGTTGTGCCCTCGTCCTCCTGGCGGCAGGCGGCCACGGCTGCACCGACGACGGCAACGCCCCGCGTGACCGTGCCGGCAGCGCGGCGCCGAAGGCGTGTGTCACGCGCGGCAACTGCGCCGGCGACGGCGGGGAGGTACGGCGTGACGGTGCCGACGGCAAGGTGCCGAGGGAGTGCGTCACCCCGCCGAAGGCCACCGGGGCGCAGACGGACGCGCGTGTGAAGGCGTCCGGCGCCGCCTCCGGGCCCGGCGACTTTGACGGGGACGGTGTCACGGACCTCTTCGTGGACGGCTGGTACCGGCCCGTCGGCGGGGGCGGCTGGCGACGCAACCCCGTCTACCTGCCCGGGTCGAAGGGCGGCGGGGTCACACCGTCCCGCGGGGTCTCCCTGCGCAGCCGGGGTGACGCCCTCGTGCAGGAGGGGCACGGCAGTCCCCGCAGCGGGTCAGGGGGTGTGCTGCCCGCGGCGGACCTGACCGGCGACGGCCGTGCGGACGTCGTCGTGCACGGTCTGGAGAAGGGGAAGCGCAAATCGCGCGTCGTGCAGTACCTCGCCCGTGGCGGCAGGCACGGCATCGGGAGCGTCGCCGAACTGTCGCGCACACTGCCGGAGTTCGACGCCGCCGGGGTCACCGACGTCCAGGGGGACGGCACCCCGGACGCGCTGGCGTTCCGGCCGCCGGACAGCCTGTGGGACCTCTCGCAGGAGCACCGGTGCGACACCTTCTTCGTGCTGCGCGGCCCGTTCCGCGCGGACGGCAACCCGGCCCGCGTGACGGCGGTGGACCTCTCGCTCGGCGGGACGGTCAGCACGCGCCAGGTGGTCTGGGGCGACTTCACCGGTGACGGGCGTACGGACCTGCTCGCCGAGTCGGTCGTCGGCGACCCGGACCCCGCCGACGAGGCCGACGAACCCGCGGCGTCCGACCATGTGGAGCTGTACGTCGGCACGACGGAGGGCTTCGCGCACGCCGGTTCCCCGCCCGGGATCGCGCCCTGGAGTGAACCGCTCGACGCCAGGCCCCTGTCCCTGGGGGACTTCGACGGGGACGGCGCCGACGACGTGCTCCAGGGGACGACCGCACGGTTCGGGGGCGCGGGCTTCCTGGACGCCACCGGCCGGACCGCCAGGGTTCCCGCGCTGCGGGCGGCGGCCGTGGGCGACGTGAACGGCGACGGCCGTGACGACCTCGTGGAGGCGTCGTACGGCCGCCGCCACCCGGTCGGGAGGGTCACCGTCCATCTGGGTGGGGACCGGGGTCCGTCGGCCCGGGCGCAGAGCTCCTTCGACCGCCATGTCCTGGACCTGCCGGGAGGCCCCTCGCACGAGGCGGACAGCGATTACCTCGGCTGGGACGTGGCGCTCGCCGACCTGGACGCCGACGGCCGGGACGAACTGGTCGTGGGCTACGTCGGCTTCAACCGTCCGCGTGAGGAGAACGGGTACTGGGTCTTCCCGGGCACGTCCGAGGGGTCCTCGGCCGACGGCGTGACCTTCCTGCCCACGGGACGGCTCGGCACGGGGTGATCCGGCCGCCGGACGACCGTTCCGCTCGCACGCGCTTCGGGCGTGACGCGCGAGGGCCGTTCGCCCGTGCCCGCCCGCCGTTCGCGTGACGTGACGCCGGTTCAGCGCGGATCCGCCTCGAAGAGGGCGATGGTGTCCGTGTCCGCGAAGCGCGGTGTCTCCGCCTCCGCGACCATGAGGGCCGCGATCCCCGCGCGCGGCGCCCTGGGCGGCAGCCGGCGGGGCTTGAACCCCGCCGCGCGGACCAGCTCTCCGTCGCCCCGGTAGGGACGGTCGGTGAGTGGCCCGGCGTGCACGGTGGTCCCGCCGGCCTCGCGGACGGCGCGGCCCGCGAGGTCCTTGGCCTCCCACTCATGGCGCAGGATGCGCTGGAGCAGGGCTCCGTTGACTGCGCCGAGCGCTCCCGCGGTGGCTCCCATGCCGAGCGAGGTCAGCCAGATGACGCGGGGTCCGGCCGAGGCGATCTGGCGGGCGCCGTCGACGAGTACCGAGGGGTCCTGTCTTCTGGTGACACCGAGGCCGCTGACCACGACGTCCGCTCCGGCCACGGCGGCGGCGACACTGCCGGGGTCCGTCACGTCGGCCCGGACCACTCGCAGGCTTCCCGAGGCGTGGGTCCCGGCCTGTTCGGGTGTGCGGGCCAGGGCGATGACGTCGTGCCCGCGCTCCAGGGCACGTGCGACCACGAGGCGGCCGGTCCTTCCGGTGGAACCGAGTACGGCGATCTTCACGAGGTCTCCAGTCGTGAGGGCGGTGGGAGTGGGCGAGCCGGAGCTTGGGCGGCCCGGCCCGGGTCGGGCGGGCGGTGCGGGTCAGCCGAGGCCGGACAGGACCGCCACGGCCTGGCCGTGCACGCCGGGCGCCGAGGCGAGGAAGTCCGGGTCGCCCAGGGTCCACGGCTCGCCCCGCGTCCCGGTGACCGAGCCGCCCGCCTCGGAGACCAGCAGCGCGCCGGGCAGCAGGCCCGAGCGCACGTCGGAGAACTGCCAGAAGGTGTCCATGCGGCCGGACGCGACGTGGATGAGCTGCATCGTGGCGGGCACCGAGACCCGCACCACCAGGGCGTTCAGCAGCATGGCCGTCACCGAGGCCCCCATGCGGCGCAGTGCCTCCTCGGCCTCACCCGGCTTGGCCTGGCCGGTGCCCACCAGCGCCGCCTTCAGGTCGGTCTTCGCGGACGCGCGCAGCCGCTCGCCGTTGAGGAAGGCGCCCCGGCCGAGGAGCGCGGTGTAGGTGTCGCCGGTCAGCGGCAGGTGGACCACGGTCAGCACCGGGACGTTGTCGCGCACCAGAGTGGCGGTCACGCCCCACTCGGTCATGCCGTGGATGTGGTTGATGTTGCCCTCGGCCGCGTCCACCACCCACCACTCGCCCTCGGGCAGCGGGCCGCCGGCCAGTTCGTCCTCCGCCCACCGGGACCCGGGACGCGCGGCGAGCAGCGGCTGCTGGACGAGTGCCAGGACGGCCTCGTCGTTGGCGTCGATGGCGCGGACGATCTCGTCGAGGTCGCCGGGGCGGGCGGCCAGGTCGTGGCGCTCACGCAGGTGCGCGCCGGCTGTCCGCAAGGCGGTCACGGCGTCCGCCAGGACCGCTTCGAGCCCGGTGGGCTCGGCGGGCTCGGTGGCGGCGGCGGTACGGGAGTCGGAGAAGGCGTTCATGAGCGCTCCAGACGAAGGGGGACGCGGCCTCCCGGCCGCTCGCCTTCGACGTTAGGACCAGGCATCATTAACATCAAATGCAATCTAGTTATGACTGGATTTACCACGATGCAACTGGACTTGAATCTGCTCACCGCGCTCGACGCGCTGCTGGAGGAAGGCAGCGTGACGGACGCCGCCGCCCGCCTCCACGTCTCGACCCCCGCCATGAGCCGGACCCTGGGCCGCATCCGCCGGGCCACCGGGGACGAGATCCTTGTCCGCACCGGCCGGACGATGACCCCCACCCCGCGTGCCCTGGCCCTGCGCGCGACCGTGCACGAGCTGGTGCAGCAGGCGCAAGCCGTCCTGTCCCCGCACACCGAGGTCGACCTGGCGGCGCTGCGGCGGACGTTCGTCCTGAAGTGGCACGACGCCCTCGCCGCCGCGGCCGGTCCCGCCCTGCTCCGCGCGCTGCGTGCCGACGCTCCCGGGGCGCGACTGCGCTTCCTCGCCGAGGCTGCCACCGACACCCATGACCCGCGGCGCGGGGACGTCGACCTGGAGGCCGGCGCCGGTGAACCGTCCGCGCCCGAATTCCGCCACGAGGTCGTGGGCCAGGACCGGCTCGTCCTCGTCCTGCGCCCGGCGCATCCCCTGTGCCACGACGGACCGCTCACCCTGGAGGACTACGCGTCCGCCGAGCACATCACCGTCTCCCGGCGGGGACGGCTGCGCGACCCCCTGGACGACGCGCTGGAGGCCCGGGGCATGAGCCGACGGGTGGTGGCCGCCGCCCCCACCAACGCCACGGCGCTGCAGTTCGTGCGCCATCACGACCTCGTCGTGGCGGTCCCCGAACTCGTCAGCCGCCCCCTGCTGGAGGGGCTCGGCCTCGTGGTCCGGCCACTGCCGCTGCCGATGCCCGGCATCCCCGTCCACCTCGCCTGGCACCGGCGCTACGACAACGACCCGGCCCACGCCTGGCTGCGCGCGCGGGCCCGCACGGCCCTGCGGGACGCGTGCGGCGGCCCGGCCGAGGGCGCCGGCGAGGGATTCGCGGAAGCCTGAGCGCGGACGGGCGTCCCCGTACGCTGTCGGGCGTCCTCAGCGCCGGTTTCCTCGGACCGCCGCCAGGGCGATACCGATCACGACGAGTACGACCGCCAGGACCTGGAACCAGGTGGGCATCAATTCGAGCCCTTTGTAGGCGAGGGTGCGCGCATCCACCATCTGACCTCCTCAGTCGGACCGTCGTTTCCGGCTGCCCGGTTCCGGTGGCGGAATGCCGGTACGGCGCATCCCCCGCAAGGGGGCCTCGCGACGTCCCGTTCGACCTCACAGGCATGCAATCGCCGCGTCGGTGCAGGTGTGTGTCATGAGGTGTCTTGTCTACCGCGCGTCCCAGGACGCACCCGAGCAGGTCGACTGCGACCGGACCGACGGCGGCCTGAAGGCCGTGCTGGAAAGTGTGCAGCGGGTCGGGGAGCACGAGTTCTGCTGGGTCCACATGGACGATCCCGACCCGGCCGACCTGGAGGAACTGGCCGTTCCGCTGGGGCTGCACCCCCTGGCCGTGGAGGACGCCGTCCAGGCGCACCAGCGCCCCAAGCGGGAGCGTTACGGCGACGTGCTCGTGGTCGCGCTGAAGACGCTCTGGTACGTCGAGGACGGCTGCGACGTGGAGACCGGCGAGGTCATGGTCTTCACCGGCCCCCGGTTCGCGCTGACCGTCCGCCACGGCGCGGCCGATCCCATCGCCGAGGCGTCCCGGCGGCTGGGCGACGCGCCGGAGATGCTGCGGTTCGGGCCCGCCGCCGTGCTGCACGCCGTCCTGGACACCGTCGTGGACTCCTACATCGACGCGTCCGTGCAGGTCCGCACCGACCTGACGACGCTGGAGCGCCGCGTCTTCGCATCCGGCCGCGAGGACCTGACCGAGCAGATCTACTCGCTCAAGCGGGAGGTCCTGGAGTTCCTCGACGCCGTGCAGCCGCTGGTGCCCGTGGTGCAGGACTTCGCCGGGCCCCGTGCGGAGTGGCCCGAGGAGATGCTGCCGTACTTCCGCGACGTGTCCGACCACATGCACCGCACCGACACCGAGGTGCGCTCCCTGGACGAGCTGCTCAACTCCGTCCTCGACGCCCACCTCGCCCGGGTCGGGACCTGGCAGAACGACGACATGCGCCGCATCTCGGCGTGGGCCGCCATCCTGGCCACCCCCACCCTCGTCGCCGGCATCTACGGCATGAACTTCGCGCACATGCCGGAGCTGAGCTGGACGTACGGCTATCCCCTCGCGATCACCGTCATGGTGACCGCCGCCGCCCTCCTGCACCGGACCTTCCGCCGCAACGGCTGGCTCTGAGTCCCGGCGCGGGCGGGACAGTGGAAGGGGACTCGTCCCCCGGCTGACGGGCTTCCCGTCGCCGGTGGGGGCGAGCGGCTCGGCGCCGCACCCCTCGTACGCTTCTCCCGTGCCGGATTCCCCACTGAAACGCGTCGCCGTCCTTGTGCTGGCGGGTGCGAAACCGCTCGACGTGGGCATCCCCGCCCAGGTGTTCACGACCCGGGCGAGCATGCCCTACGAGGTGCGGGTGTGCGGCGCCGCGCCCGGGCTCGTGACCGGCGGGGACGGACTGTCGTACGCCGTCGCCCACGGTCTCGAAGCGCTCGCCTGGGCGGACATCGTGTTCGTGCCCGGGTACCGCTTCCCGGACCGGGACGACCCGCCGCGGGCGGTCCTGGACGCCCTGACCGCAGCCCACGCACGGGGCGCGCGGCTCGCCGCCATCTCGACCGGTGCCTTCGCGCTCGCCGCCACCGGGCTGCTCGACGGCAGACGCGCCACCACCCACTGGCACTACACGCGGGCCCTCGCCGCGAAGCGTCCGCTCGTCCGGGTCGACGAGAACGTGCTCTTCGTCGACGAGGGCAGCGTGCTGACGTCGGCGGGCGCCGCCTCGGGCATCGACCTGTGCCTGCACATCCTGCGCGGCGACCTCGGGGTGGCCGCGTCCAACCACGCGGCCCGGCGGCTGGTCGCGGCCCCCTACCGCAGCGGCGGGCAGGCGCAGTACGTGCCGCGGAGTGTGCCCGAGCCGCTCGGGGAGCGGTTCGCCGCCACCCGGGAGTGGGCGCTGCACCGGCTGGGCGATCCCCTGACCCTCACGGTCCTCGCCCGGCACGCGGGAGTCTCGCCGCGCACGCTCTCACGCCGCTTCGTGGAGGACACCGGCTACACGCCCATGCAGTGGGTCATGCGCGCCCGCATCGACATGGCACGGGAGCTGCTGGAGCGTTCGCAGCGCGGTGTCGAGCAGATCGCCGCGGACGTCGGCCTGGGCACCGGGGTGAATCTGCGGCTGCACTTCCAGCGCGTCCTGGGCACCACCCCGAGCGAGTACCGGCGCACCTTCGCCCAGGACCGGTAGGCACCTGACCCACCTTCGCACCGGGACCGTCAGGTGCCTGGCGCGATCCTTTCGGATCGTGGCATTCGCGCCGCTGCCACGCCGCGCGGACGCAAGCCAACCTGGTGGGGAGACGAAGGGACACCACTCATGACTCGTATCGCCATCAACGGATTCGGCCGCATCGGACGCAACGTGCTGCGCGCGCTGCTCGAACGCGACACCGACCTCACGGTCGTGGCCGTGAACGACCTCACCGAGCCCGCCGCCCTCGCGCGGCTGCTCGCCTTCGACACGACGGCCGGGCGGCTGGGCCGGCCGGTGACCGTCGACGGGGACACCCTGATCGTGGACGGCCGGCGCATCAAGGTGCTCGCCGAGCGTGAGCCGGCGAAGCTGCCCTGGGCGGAACTGGAGGTCGACCTCGTGCTGGAGGCGACCGGCCGTTTCACGTCCGCCGAGGCGGCGCGGGCCCACCTGGACGCGGGCGCGAGGAAGGTGCTCGTCAGCGCGCCCTCGGACGGCGCGGACGTCACGCTAGCGTTCGGCGTCAACACCGACGCGTACGACCCCGCGGCGCACACCATCGTCTCGAACGCCTCGTGCACGACCAACGCGCTCGCCCCGCTGGCCGCGGTGCTCGACGAACTCGCCGGTATCGAGCACGGCTTCATGACGACGGTGCACGCCTACACGCAGGAGCAGAACCTCCAGGACGGCCCGCACCGCGACGCCCGCCGTGCGCGCGCCGCCGCCTCCAACATCGTGCCGACGACGACGGGTGCCGCCAAGGCGATCGGGCACGTGCTGCCCAACCTGGACGGCAAGCTGTCCGGTGACTCGATCCGGGTGCCGGTACCCGTGGGCTCGATCGTGGAGCTCAACACGACCGTGGCCCGCGACGTGACCCGCGAGGACGTGCTGGCCGCGTACCGCACCGCTGCGGAGGGCCCCCTCGCCGGCATCCTGGAGTACTCCGAGGACGCGCTCGTGTCCTCGGACATCACCGGCAACCCGGCCTCCTCGATCTTCGACTCGGCCCTCACCCGCGTCGACGGACGCCACATCAAGGTGGTCGCCTGGTACGACAACGAGTGGGGCTTCTCCAACCGGGTCATCGACACCCTCGAACTGCTCGCCGGCAGCTGACGGCTGACGGCTGACAGAGGGGGATCACTCACCAGGTCCGGCGCCGGAGCGCAGCGGGTCTCCGGCGGCCGGACAGTCCGCACGGGCCGTCGGCGGGCCGCCGACATGACCGCCTCGTGACGGGGCAGCACAGAAGGTGTCCCGGGCCGGTCGTCGCCCCCACCGCGATCCGGCCGATCCGCGCGTCGCTCCGCGGGACGCGCGCCGCGACCTGGAGAGTGTGAGCCGTGACCATGACACCCCCGCCCTTCGACAGGGAACTCGCCGTCGCGCTCACGGAGTTCGCGCCGTCCCCCCTCACGCCCGAGCTGGTGCCCGGCAGCCGCGAGGTCGGGGCCGCGCTCCGGCCCACCGACGAGGCACTGAGCCGCGAGGAAACCTTCACCGTCGAGGACCGCGAGGTCCCCGGTCCCCCCGGCGCGCCCGCGGTCTCCCTGCTCGTCTGCCGCCCGGCCGCCGCCCGGGGCCCGCTGCCCGTCGTGTACTTCGTGCACGGCGGAGGCATGGTCACGGGCCACAACCGGCTCGGCGTCGACGAGGCGCTGGACTGGGCCGAGGAGTTGGGGCTGGTCGTGGTCTCGGTCGAGTACCGGCTCGCCCCCGAGAACCCGCACCCGGCCCCGGTCGACGACTGCTACGCGGGCCTGGAGTGGACCGTCGGCAACGCGTCCCTCGTCGGCGGCGATCCCGACCGGATCGTCGTGGCCGGGCAGAGCTCCGGCGGCGGGCTCACCGCCGCCCTGGCGCTGCGCGCCCGCGACGAGAAGGGCCCCCGGCTGCTGGGGCAGATGCTGATGTCTCCGATGCTCGACGACCGCAACGACACCTGTTCGGCCCGGCAGATGGCCGGGCGGGGCATGTGGGACCGGGCGTCCAACGACACCGGCTGGACGGCGCTGCTGGGCGAGCGGCGGGGCTCCGGCGACGTTTCCCCCTACGCCGCCCCGGCCCGGGCGGAGGACCTGAGCGGCCTGCCGCCCGCCTTCCTCGACGTGGGCTCCGCGGAGACCTTCCGCGACGAGGACATCGCCTACGCGGAGGCCATGTGGCGGGCGGGCGGTGAGGCGGAGCTGCACGTGTGGCCGGGCGGCTTCCACGGCTTCGACGCGCTGGTGCCGGACGCGGCCCTGTCCCGGCAGGCCCGCGCGGCCCGGCTGGCGTGGCTGCGACGGCTGCTGAGCCGCTGACCCGCGGCGGTCCCACGGCCAGGCGTCCGACGCGGGCCGCGGGCTCCCGCCGAGGGCTCACCCCAGCGCGTCGAGCAACTCCCGCTCGCGCCGTGCGCTGAGGCCGGCACGGCGGGGCCGGCCCAGTCCTCGTTCGCGTTCCCACGCCAGGGTGTCGGCGAGCAGATCCGCCCGGGACCGGTGGGTGAGACCGGCCGCCCGCGCCGCGGCCCCGCTCCGGGCCGACCACCCCTGCCAGTCCGGGTCGGCCACCCACATCGGCAGCGACTCCTCCCCCATGTACTCGGCCACGCCGTTGGCGAGCAGCCAGTCCGGGTCGGCGGTGACGACGGGACCGGTGTGCCCGCCCAGGGAGCGGGACAGTCCGATCCACTCCCCCAGCGGTACGGCCGGCCCGACGGCGTCGTACGTGCCGGTGGTCCCGTCCCGGGCGGCGTCCAGCAGCCAGGCGGCGAGATCGCGTACGTCCACGGCCTGCGTGGGCAGGGCGGGCGTGGCGGGGACCAGGAGCGGGGCGTGCGGATCGCGTGCGGCGCGGGCCGCCCAGTAGCCGGACCGTCCGCTGTCGTCGCCGGGGCCTCCGATGAGGCCGGCGCGGGCGACGAGGAGGCGGTCCCCCACGGCGGCGGCCGACACCTGCTCGCAGGCGACCTTCGCCTCGCCGTAGAGCGCGCGGCCGGCCTCGGCGAGGTCGGTGGCGGCGAGCAGGGGCGAGGACTCGTCGGCGTCCGGCAGGGCGTGCGAGGCGTAGGCGCTGATGGACGAGACGTACGTCCAGTGCCGCGCCCCGGCGCCCAGCGCGTCGAGCGCCTGCCTGACGAACCCCGGTTGCCAGGACACCTCGATCACCGCGTCCCAGGTCCGGTCGGCCAGCGGCTCGTAGGCCGAGGGCTCGTGCCGGTCCGCTCGTACCAGCTCCGCTCCGTCCGCGACCTCGCCGCTGGCGCCCCGGGCGAGGCAGGTCACGTGGTGGCCGCGCCCGATCGCCTGGCGCGACAGCTCGCGTCCCAGCCAGGCGGTACCGCCGAGAATCAGGATCTCCATGCCCCCAGCGAAGCAGCGGCGGTTCCGGACGCCCAGGGGAATCGGCTGACAGCAGATCCGGGCGGCCCGGAAGTGACGTGCAACTCCGGGGTTGCGTGTAGAGCCTGGACGTGCAACCGTGGAGTTGCACCCGATGACGACCACGAAGAAGGAGTACGGCCATGAGCGAGGACCGGATCGAACGCGAGACGCTGATCGAGGCACCCCTGGAGCGCGTCTGGTCGCTGGTGGCGCAGCCCGGCTTCTGGGTGGCGGACAAGGCCAACCTGCCCGGCACCGTGGCCCGGGAGGGCGAGACGATGGTGGCGCGGAACCCCGAGCACGGCGACTTCCCGGTGCGGGTGGAGAAGGTCCGGCCGCCCACGTACCTGTCGTACCGCTGGACCAGCGCGTTCCCCGGCGAGGAGCTCCGCGAGGACAACAGCACCCTGGTGGAGTTCACGCTGGCCCAGGAAGGCGACCGGACGCGGCTGCGGGTCGTCGAGAGCGGGTTCTCACAGCTGGCGGGGGCCGAGGACCTGCGCGCCCAGAACCACAAGGAGCACACCGAGGGCTGGCCGCTGGAGCTCGACGCCCTCAAGACGCGCGCGGAACGGTCGGTGTGACGGAGGCACGTGACGGTGCCGCCGCGGCGTTCGACGACGTCCTCGTCGCGCTCGCCGACCCGACCCGGCGGCACCTGCTCGAACTGCTCGCCGCGCAGGGCGAGGCCACCGCCACGACCCTCGCCGAACGCCTGCCGGTCTCCCGGCAGGCGGTGGTCAAGCACCTCGCCGTCCTGGACGCCGCCGGGCTGGTGACCGGCGGCCGGGTCGGGCGGGAGGTGCGGTACGCGGTGCGCCCCGCGCCCTTGGACGCGACGGCGCGGTGGATGGCCGCACTCGCGAGCGAGTGGGACCGGAGGCTGGCGAACATCAAACGCGTCGCCGAGGCGGCGGAGCGAGAGGAGGCAGGTCATGACCGCTCATCGGACCGGAACCCGTAAGGAGTGGCTCTCGGCACGGCTGGAACTGCTCGAAGCGGAGAAGGAGTTGACCCGGCGCAGTGACGAACTGGCTCGGCAGCGCCAGGAGTTGCCCTGGGTCCGGATCGACAAGGAGTACCGCTTCGAGTCGGACCATGGCACCGTGACCCTCCCGGACCTCTTCGCGGGACGCTCCCAACTGATCGTCTACCACTTCATGTTCGGCCCCGAGTACACGGCGGGGTGCCCGTCCTGCTCGGCCATCGCGGACGGCTTCGACGGCTCCGTCGTCCACCTCGCACATCACGACGTCACGCTGTGCGCCGTCTCGCAGGCACCGCTCGCCGAACTGAGCCGGTACAAGGAACGGATGGGCTGGAGCTTCCCCTGGGTGTCGACCGCCGGCGGCGACTTCGCCTACGACTTCAAGACCTCGCACACCCGGGAGCAGTGGGAGTCGGGGGCCGTCGACTACAACTTCCGCACGGTGGACTTCCGTCCGCCGGAGGGCGTGGAGACCCCCTTCCTCGACGAGATCGCCGCGAGCGTGGGCACGGACTGGGCGACCTACCGGCAGGAGGGCCCGGGGGTCAGCGCCTTCGTGCGCGACGGCGGGGAGGTCTACCACACGTACTCGGCGTACGAGCGGGGTGTGGACGCGCTGTGGGGCATGTACCAGTGGCTCGACCGCGCGCCGCTCGGCCGCAACGAGAACGGCTTCTGGTGGCGCCGCCACGACGAGTACGACAGCGGGCCGAAGCCCGCCGGGCCCGCGAAGCACAGCTGCTGCGGGTGACCTCCGCGCACGGTGGCCGGCGGCGCTC
>NZ_JBSGZN010000046.1:0-62868 GCF_053611025.1 Streptomyces sp. NPDC054842 | reverse complement strand
GCGCGTGGGGCGGTGGCCGCCGTTTTCATGCCCGCTGTACCGGCCGCGACGGCGGGCCGCATCCTCGCCGAGGGGGGTCGAGCGCGCTCGGCGAGAGCCGCAGCGGCCCTCGCGCTCCCCGGCCCGGAGAAAAGTATTCGCCCGCCCGCCAGGTCACTATGTAGCTTAGGTGTGAACCTAGTCGTCCTAGGTTTTTTTCGTAGCCGTACGCGCACACCTCAGGAGCACCCCGTGAGACCGCTCACCGAGCAGGACATCCGCACCTCGTTCATCAACTGCTCGAAGGGCGAGGCGAAGCGTCTGGCGGTGCCCCGGGATCTGGACGAGCGGCCCTGGGAGCACCTGGACTTCCTCGGGTGGCGAGATCCCGGGGCACCCGACCGCAGCTACCTCGTCACGGAGCACGCGGGCCGGCTCGTCGGCGTGACACTGCGGTTCCCCTCGTCCCGGCGGGGCCTGCTGCACCGGAGCATGTGCTCGCTCTGCCTGACCACGCATCCGGGCAGCGGCGTCTCCCTGATGACCGCGCGCAAGGCGGGCGCGGCGGGCCGCGAGGGCAACTCGGTCGGGGTCTACATGTGCACCGACCTCGCCTGCTCGCTCTACGTGCGCGGCAAGAAGGCCCCGGAGCCCGGGGGCCGCTTCGAGGAGACCCTCACCCTGGAGGAGCAGATCGCCCGGACCGTGGGCAACCTGTCCGCCTTCCTGGCCAAGCTCTCCGACTGACCGTCCCGGCGCGCCCCGCGCCGCCGGGGGCCGGTGCGCGCCGCCGTCCGCGAGGAGCGGCGCGCCCGGCGCCGGCGGCTCAGGGCGCGGCGGGTGCCCAGTGCGGGTCCCGGCCCAGAAACGCCAGCAGGGCCGCCGCCCGCCCCTCGTCCGCCGCGGCCTCGCGCGCCGGGGCGAAGACGCCGTACGCGTCACGCAGGTGGTCGACCAGTTGGGCCGCGGCGGGCCAGATCCCCTCGGCGACGTCCTCGGCGAGCGGCGCGCCCTGCCCCGTCGCCACGGCGATGTCCCAGGCGTGCACCGCGGCGTCCATCGCGGCCGCCGCCGCGGCGAGCGGGAAGGGAAGCGGCCCCAGCGGGGTCGGCACTCCCGCGTCGTCCGGGGACAGCCGCCCGTAGACCTCCCGCACCCCCGCCAGCACCGAGTCCAGCTCGGCCGAGGCGTCACCGTGCAGCGCGTCGGCGGGCTGGAAGGGGTCCGACTCCGGCGACCCGTGGCCGGTGACGACAGCGCCGTACGCCTGCTGATCGAGACGCGCGTGATTCACTACCTGACGTACGGTCCACTCGCTGCAGGGCGTCCGGGCCCCCCAGGCCTGCTCCGGTACGGCCGCCACCACCTCGCTCAGGTAGGTGTGCGCCCGCGACAACAGCTCGACGCCCTCTGTGCCGACCATTCCGGTCCCCTTTTTCTCGTTTTCCCTCATTTGCCCCTCATTTGTCCCTCGCTTCGCCCGACGAGAACAACTTAGGCACACTTGCGGACAGTTACGGTCCTCAATGAGTACGGAAGAAAACGTTCGTTGCACCTGTGAAAGGGGAACAGCGCAAGGATGCGAGTGGCACGTGGGGAGTGGACGACATCCGTCGCACGGATGGTGAAGCGACGGCGGGAACCCGCGGTCGTGCAGGCGCTGAGATCGACGCTGGCGGCGACGATCGCGTACGTGGTGGCCGTTCGACTCAGCCCCGAGGCCGCTCCGCTCACCGCTCCCCTGACCGCACTGCTGGTCGTCCAGGTCACCCTGTACGGCACGATCACCACCAGCCTGCGGCGGGTGAACTCGGTCGTCGCCGGTGTCATCGTCGCCATCGGCTTCAGCGTACTCGTGGGTCTGACCTGGTGGAGTCTGGCGCTGCTCATCATCGCCTCGCTCGCCGTCGGACACCTGGTGCGGGTCAGCGAGTTCGTGCCCGAGGTGGCGATCAGCGCCATGCTGGTCCTCGGCGTCACCAAGGTGGGCGACTACGCCTGGGCCCGTGTCCTGGAGACGGTGATCGGCGCGGTGGTGGGACTCGCGTGCAACCTGCTGTTCGCCCCGCCGGTGTGGACGGACGCGGCCGGTGAGTCCATCGGGGACCTGGCGCGCCGGATGCGGCAGCTGATGCTGCGCCTCGGCGAGGAGGCCGCCGGGCGCACCCCGTTTGCACAAGCGGCGGCGCGACTCCACGAGGCTCGCCGGCTCGACCACGACATCGCCGAGGTGGACGGAGCGCTGCGTCAGGCGGAGGACAGCCTCAAGCTCAACCCGCGCGTCCGCGAGGGGCTGCTGCACCGGGTCGTGCTCCGCACCGGCCTCGACACGCTGGAGATCTGCACGGTCGTCCTGCGGGTGCTCGCGCGCAGTTTCACCGACCTGGCCAAGGAGCACGAGCCCGAGCCGCTGTTCGATCCGCAGGTGGGGGCGGCGCTGGAGGAGCTGCTGTCCGAGGTGGGCGACGCCGTGGTGAGCTTCTCGGTCCTGGTGACCACCCACGTGAGCCAGAGCGCCGAGTCCGCCGAGACACGGCTCGGCGCGGAGCTCGCCAGGGCGGCCGCCACCCGCGACAAGCTGGCCCAGCTGCTGCTGGAGGGCGTCCAGCGCGACGCGCGGCTGTGGCAGCTGCACGGTGCCGTGCTGACCGAGGTCAACCGCATCCTCGACGAACTCGACATGGAGCACCGCTCCCGCCGGCTCCTGGAGGAGCTGGACCGCTGCACGCGCGAGCAGCGCGAGCGCTGGCCGCGCCTGGCCCGTCTCCAGCAGCGCCTGCGCCGGCTGCGCCGAAAGCACGGGCACCTCGCCCTGCCGTGGCGGAACCGCCGCTCCCCCGCGAAGCGTTCTAGCTGACGGAACGCCGCGCCGGAGCGTGGCGCCAGCGCGACGAGGGGAGCGTCCGGATGCCCGAAGGCACCGTGCGGATCGACGGTCATACCCTGCTGCTGCCCGGAGGGGTGCGCGTCCGGTTCATGAGGACGCTGCGGCTGCCCGAGACGGGCACGCACGCACTGCCGCCCGGCCTCGGCGAGTTCCCGCTGCGGCGGGTCGAGGACTACGCGGACTCGGTGCCCGAGGCGTGGCGGGCCCGTGGCGGGGTGATGCTGCCGGTCTATCTGCGCGAGGCCATGTGGCTGAGTTTCGCGGGCTCCCAGGAGCCGGCCGCCCTGCAGGTCGGGGTGGGCAAGGTGTGCGCGATCTCGGGCCGGCCGTGGACCTCCCGGCTGCACCGGGACCCGCAGAACTACGTCGTGCTCCCGCGGCAGCCGTGGCTCGACGGCATCAACTCCGGGAAGGGGACGGTCCGCCAGTTCGTGGCGGTGCCCCTCGGCCTCGGTGCCACCGTCGAGGGCCAGGTGACGGGCGAGGAGGTGTGGGGCGGCGTGCAGCTCCAGTCCTTCCCGCTGAACGCGCGCCGGCTGGCCGAGTGGCGCGAGGAGCAGCGCGTACGGGCCGAGCGGGCGCGGGCCGCCGCGCCGCCGTTCCCGGCGTACGGGGCGATGCCGGCGGCCATGGCCCCGGGCGCGCCGCCCGCTCCGGGCGCCGCGCCGGTCGGCGGTCCCCCGCAGCGGGCCGCCGCCATGGGTCTGGGGGTCGGCGGTTCGATGCGCCAGGAGGTCTACCGGGACGACCGGCCGCGCGGGAGCTGGGCCGAGGAACCGTCGGGGCGCGTGTTCGTGCACCTGGTGACACCGCCGGAATGGCGGCGCATCACCGGCGAGGCGCCGCCCCCGTCGCCGGTCGACCGCGCGGCGTACACCCGCGCGGGCCTGCCCTGGTTCGACTACTACGACCAGGACGCCGCGGACACCGCTCCCTCGGACGCCCTGGGCGCGGTGAAGCCGGTCGGCGAGTGGCTGGGCGACGACCACGAGCCCTGGCAGCAGCCCTCGGCCCACCAGGTGAAACCCCTCGGGGACGCCCCGGGCAAGCCGGTGGGCGACGGCGACTGGTGAGCGGTGGGCGGTTGTTGCGGTGACCGCAACGGCCGTTGCCTTTCTTGCACATGGCGGGTGGGTCGCGTCAAGGTGGCTGTCACAGCCGAGGCGACCGACACCCGAGGTGCAGGCATGAGCAGTGATGGAGAGCCGGGACGCGGTCCGGCGGGCGGCAGGTGGAGCAGGCGCCGGTTCGTCGGGACGGTCACGGCGGCCGCCGCCGTGACGGCGATCCCGGCGCCGGTCGCGCCCACGGACTCCGCGTCGGGCGGGGCCGCCGCCCCTTCGGCACCGCCCGGGACGCCGCGGCCGGCGCCGGACTCGGATGCGCCGCCCGCGCGTTCCACCGGCCCCCGGCCGCTGTTCCTCGGCACGTACACCTCGGTCGAGGGCGGCGGCAGGGGCATCGGCCTGGCCACGTACGACCCGTCGACGGGCCGGATCTCGGGCACCGGGACCGTCCGGGGCGTCGGCGATCCGTCGTATCTGGCGGTGCACCCGGACGGCCGCACGCTGTACGCCGTGGACGAGCGGCCGGACGGCGGGGTGACGGCGGTACGGCTCAAGGGGAACAGGGTCCTGGGCACCCGTGGCACCGGGGGCTCCGGACCCTGCCATCTGTCCGTGCACCCGGGCGGACGCTGGCTGTTCAGCGCCAACTACGGCTCGGGAAGCGTCGCCGTGCATCCGGTCGGCGCCTCGGGCGCCCTCGGCGAGCGCACGGACCTCGTGACGCACTCCCGGCCCGCCCCCGGGCCCGGGCAGGACGGCCCGCACGCCCACCAGGTCCTCACGAGCCCCGACGGCGGCCATGTGCTCGCCGTCGACCTGGGCACCGACACCGTGTACACGTACCGCCTCGACGAGTCCGCGGGCACGCTGACGGAGGTCTCGCGGGCGCGGACCCGGCCGGGCGCGGGTCCGCGCCACTTGACGTTCCATCCGGGCGGCCGTTTCGCCTATCTGGCGAACGAGGTCGACAACACCGTCACCGTCTGCGCGTACGACGCGGCCACCGGGCGTCTGACGCCGGGCGACCCCCAGCCGACCGGGACCGGGGCGGGCACGAGCTATCCGGCGCAGATTCTGGTCACCTCGGACGGGTCGTACGCCTACCTCGCCAACCGCGGGCACGACAG
Source organism: Streptomyces sp. NPDC054842 (assembly GCF_053611025.1). Classification (NCBI taxonomy): domain Bacteria; kingdom Bacillati; phylum Actinomycetota; class Actinomycetes; order Kitasatosporales; family Streptomycetaceae; genus Streptomyces; species Streptomyces sp. NPDC054842. The sequence goes on along the minus strand of NZ_JBSGZN010000046.1, from coordinate 57,808 downwards.
CCTGACCCGGTACGCGGTCGAGGCGGACGGGGCCCGGCTGCGTCTGCTCGACACGGTGCCGGTGGGCGGCGACTTCCCGCGCCAGATCGCCTTCTCCCCGGACGGGCGCCTGCTGTTCGCGGCGAACCAGAAGTCGGGCACGGTCAGCGTCTTCCGGGTCGACCGCGCCAGTGGTGAACTGCGGCTCGCGGGTGAGCCGTTCGCCTCACCGGTCGCCGTCTGTGCGCTGCCGCTGTAGCGCGCGGGGGCAGGCGGCGGCGTTCGCCTGGGCGAGCAGGACGTGCATGCGCTCCGTGAGCCGGCCGAGGTCGTCGGCGGGGGCGTGGAAGGGCAGGCGTACGTCGCCGTTGCCGCGCGCCCGCTCGATGCGCAGGGTCAGTCCGTGCCGGTCGACGGCGAGCGGCTGCACGCGGACCGCGCCGTGCAGGCTGTCGGGCTCGACGAGCCGGGTCAGCCGTTCGACGGCGTCCGGGTGGGCGTCGGCCAGGTGCGTGAGCAGCTTGGCCTCGGCCGTCGCGAGGGGGTCGGGCCGGGCGGCGGCCAGGTCGTCCAGGTCGACGACGACCGACCCGGACGCCTCCCGCAGGACGGCGCGCGAGGGCTGGAAAGCCAGGTGTCCCTCATCGAGGGAGAACCAGCCGGCCAGCCAGAGCCTCGCCCGGATGCGGTTGCGCACCGGGACGGGCGCGACGTCGGCGAACTCCAGGACCGCGGACGGCTCGCCGCGCGGCGCGCAGATCGCGGCCGCGACCAGGCTGCTGTCCTCGGGTACGTGCAGCAGCACCCGGCCGTCCTCCTCGACGGTGTGCGCGCCGACGAACTCCTCGCGGCCGCCCTCGGCGGTCACCGCGCAGGACCATGCGGTGGCGAGCACCGAGCGGGCGCGTTCGGCCGCAGACGGCGCTGCCGCCCAGGTGTGACGGACACCCATCACCAAACCTCCTTAGGTAAGCCTTGCCTAACCTATCGGAGATCGGGGTGCGCGCCAACCAGGCCCGGCGGGTCGCTCGCCCGGGTTCAGGAAGTGGTCGCGCCCAACAGGGCCCGGTCAAGGAGTGATTGCACCCGTCAGGTCCCGATCAAGGAGTGATCGCGCCCAGCAGGGCCCGCGCGCACAGGTCGCGCACCTGCCCACGGGAGAGTTCGGGGTCCCGGAGCCACTCCAGGCACACGGCCGTGGTGAACGCCAGCCACCCCCGCACGGCGATCCGCAGCTCCGGGCCCTCGGCGGACGCGTCCCGTTCGGGGTCCGCGGCGAGCGCCTGGAGGATCTGCCGCTCCTGCGCGGCCAGCGCGCGCTGGTAGACCTTCCGCACCGCCTGGTCGCCCGCGGCGTCGGCGCGGTGGAAGGCGCGGAACCCGTGCGCGTGCTCCTCGACGTAGCCGAGGAAGGTGTCGAGGCCGGCGGCGAGCTGCTCGCGCACCGGGATTCCGGGCACCGCGGCGGTCATCCGCAGCATGCGCCCGCTCTCGCGCTCGACGACGGCCGCGAAGAAGTCCCGCTTCGTCGGGAAGTAGTGGTAGAGCAGCCCGCGCGAGACCCCGGCGATCTCGGCGACCTGCTCGATCCACACCTCGTCGTACGGGCTCTCCGAGAACAGCCGCGCGCCGACCGACAGCAACTGCTCCCGGCGCTCCTCGGTACTGAGGCGGCGGCGCGCGCGTTCCGTCCGCTCCCCCTGGTTCCCGGTCATGCCCGCACCTTACTTGACGCCGGTTCAACAACGGGATGACACTGGCAGCCGCTGTTGAACTCACGTACAACAAGAGCGACGCCGGGCTCAACCCGGCGTGAACGCAAGGGAGATGGCGCGATGGCGCAGACGACAGGGGCCGCGCTGCCCAAGGGGTTCCGCAGCGCGGAGCTGGGCTGGCCCGAGCTCCACCGGATACCGCGCCCCCCGCTGCGGATCCCGCTGATCGGGGACGTGGTCGGGGCGAACGTGCGCACGCCCGTCCAGGACTCGCTGCGCTTCGGACGCCGGCTCGGACCCGTCTTCCGCCGCAAGGCGTTCGGCAACGAGATCGTGTTCGTCGGGGGCGCCCGGCTCGCCGCCGAGCTGGCCGACGAGTCGCGGTTCGCCAAGCACGTGGGCCTCGGCGTCGCCAACCTCCGCCCGGTGGCCGGCGACGGACTGTTCACGGCGTACAACCACGAACCGAACTGGCAGCTCGCGCACGACGTGCTGGCCCCGGGTTTCAGCCGGGAGGCCATGGAGGGCTACCACCCGATGATGCTCGCCGTGACCGAGCGCCTGACCGAGCGGTGGGACCGGCAGGCGGCGGCCGGGCACGGCGTGGACGTCCCCGGCGACATGACCAAGCTGACCCTGGAGACGATCTCCCGCACCGGCTTCGGGCACGACTTCGGCTCCTTCGAGCGCTCCCGGCCGCACCCCTTCGTGGACGCCATGGTGGGCGCCCTGAGCCACGCGCAGCGGCGCAACGTCGTCCCGGCGCCGCTGGCCCCGCTGCTGCGCCGCGCGAACCGTCGCAACGACGCCGACATGGCCTACCTGAACAGCACGGTCGACGCCGTGGTGGCGGCCCGCCGCACCGCGAGCGGCAAGGGCGACGGCGACCTGCTGGACCGCATGCTGGAGACGGCCCACCCGGTGACCGGCGAGCGGCTGTCGCCCGAGAACGTCCGCCGCCAGGTGATCACCTTCCTGATCGCCGGCCACGAGACGACCTCGGGCGCCCTCTCCTTCGCCCTGCACTACCTCGCCCGGCATCCCGACGTCGCCGCCCGCGCCCGGGCGGAGGTGGACCGCGTCTGGGGCGACACCGCCCGGCCCGCCTACGACCAGGTGGCAAGGCTCCGGTACGTCCGCCGGGTGCTCGACGAGGCACTGCGGCTGTGGCCGACGGCGCCCGCCTTCGCGCGCGAGGCCCGCGAGGACACGGTGCTCGGCGGCGTCCACCCGATGCGGCGGGGCGCGTGGGCCCTGGTGCTGACCGCGATGCTGCACCGGGACCCGGAGGTCTGGGGCGCGGACGCCGAGCGGTTCGACCCCGACCGCTTCGACGCGAAGGCGGTACGCGCCCGCCCCGCGCACACCTTCAAGCCGTTCGGCACCGGCGCGCGGGCCTGCATCGGCCGCCAGTTCGCCCTGCACGAGGCGACGTTGGTCCTGGGACTGCTGCTGCGCCGCTACGAGCTGCTGCCGGAACCGGGGTACCGGCTGCGGGTGGCCGAGCGGCTCACGCTCATGCCCGACGGCCTGCGGCTGCGCCTGGAGCGCCGCTCCCCCGCCGCGGCCGGGCCGTCAGCCCTGAGCTGCCCAGTGTCCGGGACGGGTGACTGACTCCGGCAGTCTCGTGCCGGCGCTGCCCCGGGCCGCTTCGACCTGGGGCTGCGTCAGGAAGAACGCGCCCGTCAGGTCGGCGTCCGTGAGATCGGCGTCGCGCAGGTCGGCGCCGATCAGGTCCGCCGTACGCAGGTCGGCACCGGTGAGGTCGGCGGCGATGAGGCAGGCACCGCGCAGCAGGGCGCCCCTCAGGTCGGCTCCCCGCAGGCGGGCACCCAGGAGGTCGGCGCCCCGCCGGTTCTTCTTCTTCCGCCCCCCGCCGGCGCCCGCGCGCACGAGCTCGCTCGTCCGCAGCAGCAGCACGTCGACGCGCTGCCGGTGCGCTCCCACGTCGAGCCGTCCCAGCTCGTCGGGGCCGAGCCTGGTGAGCCGTCCGGTCTCGTCGAGCATCCGGCGCAGGTCGGCGTGGACCGGGCGGGCGGCCGGCAGGGTCAGCGCCTCGTCGAGGTACCGGAGCAGTTCGTGCAGCTGCCGTACGACGGGGAACACCTCGAACATCTGCCGGGTCCGCTCGGGCGGTCCCGAGCGCCAGTCGCGCCCGCCGAAGGTGACCTGCGAGACCTGCTGGCCGGCGCCGAAACAGTCGTAGACCGTGCATCCGGTGAAGCCCGACTGCCGCAGCCGGGTGTGGATGCCGCAGCTGAAGTCCGTCCGCAGGTTGGCGCAGGGTTCGCCCGCGTCCTTGTCGGCGGCGAAATCCGCCGAGCGGGAGAAGGGCAGGGCGACGCAGCAGAGCCCGAAGCACCGGGCGCAGTCGGCCCGCAGTGGGGAGCGCCGCTCCTCGGCCCTCTCGTCGTCCTTTTGCATGATCACGATCCTAGTGATCCGCGCTCACGCGCCCGTGGCCGGGCCCGCCGACCCGCGCCGGCCTCGAAGGGCCGGTGGTCCGCTCCCCCGCGCGGGCTCCCGTCCGCCCTGCCAGCGCACGGCGAAGCGACCGGCCGGCGCTCTTCCGAAGAGGCCGGCCCGGGGCCGTTCTCCGCTATGCCGCCTCGTAGTGGTGCGCGTCCGCGCCGCGCCATTTCACCCACGCGGGATCGTCGAGCAGATCCTCGGCGTCGGGCAGACCGGCGCGGCTGAGGAACTCGACCACGTCCTCGTCGGAGAACGCCAGGCCGAGGATCTCGCCGCGTGCCGTCACCCGGCGACCGCCGGTGCCGTTCGGCGGATGCACCACCACAGGGGCCCGTCCGGACATGTCTCCAGGATGGTCCCGGGCACCCGGCCGCGCATCCGGGCGGGCGGCCGGGAGCTCCCGGAGACGGAACGGCTCCGGTCAGACCTCGTCGCGGCTCAGGGCCAGCAGCCGGTCCAGCACCCGGGGGCCGCCCGCCCGCACCCCGTCGTGCTCGAACTCGTCGGTGACCCACGTGCGCAGCCCCCGTACGGCACGGGCCGTGCGCAGGGAGTGGCCGGTGTCGACGTACATGTCGTCGTGGTAGACGGCGGCGGCGACCGGCACCTCGTTCACCGCGAGGCGGGCCGGGTCGTAGAGCGGCTTCCAGTCCCGGTGCGCGGCCAGTTCCGCGGCGGTCTCGCGCAGCGGGCGCAGCGCCGGGTCGGTGTCGAACATCCAGGGGTGTACGGACTCGCCGGTGAACAGCAGCGGGCCGTCCTCCGTGAGCGCCTTCGCCGCGTCGAACCGGGGGAACTCGGCGCGCACGCGCTCCGCGGACCAGGCGGTGGGGCGGTCGTCCTGGGCGTAGACCGCCTCGTGGACCAGGGCGTACAGGGGGTGTCCCGCGTAGGAGAGCAGGCTCTGCGCCTCCTCCTGGAAGGCGTCCGAGAGGGCCGGGCCCTGCGCGGTGCGGACGAAGGCGTGCTCCAGGAGGTAGTGCAGGCGGTGGCTGCCCTCCGAGCCGCCGAGCAGGATGCCGAGCGACTGGAAGGCCTCGACGGTGAGCCGGTAGCCACCGGGCAGGACCGTCTCGTGCCGGATCAGGTGCTCGGCGATCCGCCGGGCCCGCTCGACGTCCTGCGGGTAGCGGGCGTAGTGCGCGGCGACCTTGCGCTCGATGCGTGGGTACGCGGCGCGGTAGACGTCGTCCGCGTGGGCGTCGAGCGAGGGCAGTCCGCCGGTGATGAGGGCGGCGCTCAGTCCCTCGGGTGCGGTGGACAGGTAGTTCAGCGTGCAGAAGCCGCCGAAGCTCTGGCCGAGCACGGTCCAGGGTGCGCCTGCGGTGAGGGCGGGCCGGATGGCCTCGCAGTCGCGGACGATGGAGTCCGCCCTGAAGTGCGTGAGGTAGTCGGCCTGCTCGCGGGGTCCGCCGCGCAGCGGCAGCGTCTGCCGGTTCGCGGGAGTGGAGTGGCCGGTGCCGCGCTGGTCCAGGAGCAGCACCCGGTACTCCTGGAGGGCCCGGCCGAGCCAGGCCTGCTTGCCGACGAAGCGGTTGGCGCCGAACCCCGGGCCGCCCTGGAGGTAGACGAGCCAGGGGAGCCGCTGCTCCGCCCGCTCACTCGCGACGACCTCGCGGGCGAAGAGCTCGATGCTCTCCCCCGACGGCCGGTCGTGGTCGAGCGGCACGGTGAAGTGCCGGTCGGTGAGGACGACACCGGGCTGACGGTAACTGGTGGTCAACAGGGCTCCCGAGACGTACGGATTCCAGGCCGCGTCCCAGTTGAGCACATGCTCGCCCGCCGGCCGGGACCGGGGATCGCGGAAGGGCTACTGACCGGCCGGTCAGCGCGGCGAGCGGCCGGAGACGAACGGCGGGTCAACGCGAGAGGCTGGAGCCGCGCACCACCAGTTCCGGCTGGAGGACGACCCGGCGGTGCTCGTGCGGGGTGGGCGCGGTCTCCGCCTCGGTCTCCTCCAGGAGGAGTTCCGCGGCCAGGGCGCCCATGGTCACGGCGGGCTGGCGTACGGAGGTGAGCGGGACGGCGGCGGCCGCCGCGAACTCGATGTCGTCGTAGCCGACGATCGCGAGGTCGTCGGGGACGCCGACGCCGGCCGCGAACATGGCCTGGAGGACTCCGAGGGCGAGCAGGTCGTTGGCGCAGAACACGGCGGTGGGGCGCTCGGCGAGGCCGAGGATTCGCGCGCCCGCGTCCCGCCCCGCGGCCACGTCGAGCCGCTCGGTGGGCAGTTCGCGCAGCAGGCCGGGGGCGAGTCCCGCCTCCGCGAGCGCGTTCAGGGCGCCCTCCCGGCGGTCCCTGACCTGGTTCAGGCCGGGCGGTCCGCTCACGTAGGCGATGGAGCGGTGGCCGGCGTCGACGAGATGCCGGACGGCGAGGGCGCCGCCCGCCACGTCGTCGACCGACACCGAGCACTCCGTGGTGCCCTCGGCCACCCGGTCGACGAGCACGAACGGGATGCCGTGGCGGCGGAAGGCGGCGATGTTGCGGCCCGTCGCGTCGGCGGGCGTCAGCAGGACGCCGCGCACCCGCTGCTCGGCGAAGAGCGACAGGTAGTCCGCCTCCTCGCCGGCGCTCTGCGCGCTGTTGCAGACCATGACGCCGAGCCCGGCGTCCCGCGCGGCGCGCTCGGCGCCGCGCGCCACGTCCACGAAGAAGGGGTTTCCCATGTCGAGGACGAGCAGGCCCATGATCCGGCTGCGCCCGGCCCTCAGCTGGCGCGCCGACTCGCTGCGGACGTAGCCGAGCCGTTCTATGGCGGACTGGACGCGGGCCCGGGTGTCGGAGGCGACCGTGTCCGGGCGGTTGATGACGTTGGAGACCGTGCCCACCGAGACTCCGGCGACGCGGGCGACGTCCTTGATACCCACCGACTGGGCCATCAGGCAGGTACCTCCAGAGGGACGAGAAGCGGCGGGCAGGGGCTCACATTACCCGCGGGCCGGGCGGAATCCGTGGTCGTGCGGGCCGCCGGAATCCGAGGACCCGCGGCACGCCGGGGGTGGTGGTGGCGGGCCGCTCGTGGCGCGCGGCCGGGAGTGTCCCGTCCCGCGGGACGGGCGTCCCGGCCGCGAGGACCTGGCTCGGCGCGTCCGGTCCGCCGGCCGTGCGGCACCGTGCCCGCCGGGGCGGTCGCCGTCGGGGTGCGTCGTCTCATGTCGGGGACTCCTGGGTCGGCCCGATCGGGGCGGGCCGGGGTGGGGGGTGGTTCGCGCGGCCGCTCGCCGTGAGCGGCCGCGCGGTGTCAGGCGAGGTGGAACACCTCGCTCAGGGGTTTCATGGCCTCGTCGGGTCCGGCGCCGTCCAGCGATTCGAAGAACGGCGCCATCTCCGCCTGCCAGCGGGCGTTGACGTCGGTGGCCGCCATGCCGGCCCGTGCGGCGGCGAAGTCCTCGGTCTCCAGGTAGCCGACCAGCAGGCCGTCCTCCCGCAGGAACAGCGAGTAGTTGTGCCAGCCGGTGGCCGAGAGCGCCTCGCGCATCTCGGGCCAGACGGTGGCGTGCCGCTCGCGGTACTCGTCGAGGCGGTCCGCACGGACCTTCAGCAGAAAGCACACACGCTGCATCAAGACCCCTGTGGCGACTAGAAGTTGAACTGGTCGATGTTCTTCTTGTCGAAGACGGTCGGCTTGCCGAGGCTGATCACGCCGTCCTTGCCGATGGTGTACGAGCCCATGTCGCCGGCCTTGAAGGTCTCGCCCTCCTTGCCGGTGATCTGCCCCGAGGACAGCGCCACGGCCGTGCGCGCGGCCAGCTCGCCGAGCTTCGCCGGGTCCCACAGCTCGAAGGCGTCGACGGTGCCGTTCTTGACGTACTTGCGCATGTCGTTGGGGGTGCCGAGGCCGGTCAGCTTGACCTTGCCCTTGTACTTGGAGCCGGACAGGTACTGGGCGGCGGCCTTGATGCCGACGGTGGTCGGGGAGATGATCCCGGCGAGCTTCGGGTGCTCCTGGAGCAGGCCCTGGGTCTGCTGGAAGGACTGCTGGGCGTCGTCGTTGCCGTACGCGACCTTGACCAGCTTGATGTCCTTGTACTTCGGGTCCTTCAGCTCGTCCTTCATGAAGTCGATCCAGAGGTTCTGGTTCGTCGCGGTCTGCGCGGCCGACAGGATCGCGATCTCGCCCTTGTAGCCGATCTGTTCGGCGAGCAGCTGCACCTCGGTGCGGCCGAGGTCCTCGGCACTGGCCTGGGAGACGAAGGCGTTGCGGCAGTCGGCCTTGGTGTCGGAGTCGTAGGTGACGACCTTGATCTTGTTCTTCATGGCCTGCTTGAGCGCCGTGCACAGGGCGCCGGGGTCCTGCGCGGAGACGGCCATCGCGTCGACCTGCTGCTGGGTGAGGGTGTTGACGTACGACACCTGGCCGGAGGTGTCGGTGGCGCTGCTCGGGCCGACCTCCTTGTAGCTGGAGCCCAGCTCCTTCAGCGCCTTCTCGCCGCCCTTGTCGGCGGAGGTGAAGTAGGGGTTGTTGACCTGCTTGGGCAGGAAGCCGACCGTCAGGCCCTTCTTGGTGGCGGCGTTCGGGTCCGCCTTGCCGGCGGTGGCGGCGGCGCCGCTGTCGTTCTTGACGTCGTCCTTGGTGGTGCCGCCGCAGGCGGTGGCGGCGAGGGCCAGGGAGGTGGCGGCGGCGAGGGCCGCACAGGTACGGCGGATCGATGACTTGCGCATGGCAGGGATCCTTTGCGGGAGGTACGCGGGGTACGGGGTCACGAGGCGGGGGCCGAGGTGGCGGCGGCTCTGCGCCCCGCCCTCGCGGCGGAGATCTGCCGTGCGACCCGGGGGCCGAGCACGGACAGGACGAGCAGGACGCCGGTGACGACGATCTGCGACTGGGCGGAGACGTCCTGGAGGCTCATCACGTTCTGCAGCGCGCCGAGCAGGAAGACTCCCGCGATCGCGCCGCCGAGCGTGCCCTTGCCGCCGTCGAAGTCGATGCCGCCGAGCAGGACGGCGGCGACGACGGACAGTTCGAGCCCGGTGGCGTTGTCGTAGCGGGCGCTGGCGTAGTGCAGGGCCCAGAAGACGCCGGTGAGCGAGGCCATGAGGCCGGTCGCGACGAACAGCAGCAGCTTGTGCCGGCGGACGCGGATGCCGGCGAAGCGCGCGGCCTCCTCGTTGGCGCCGACCGCGAACAGCGAGCGTCCGAACGGGGTGGCGTGCAGCACGACCACCGCGATGGCGAGCAGCACCAGGAAGGGCAGGAGGGCGTACGGGACGAAGGTGTCCCCGATGCGTCCGGCGGCGAAGTCCAGGTACTGGGTGGGGAAATCGGTCACCGCGTCGGAGCCGAGCACGATCTGTGCGATGCCCCGGTAGGCGGCGAGGGTGCCGATGGTGACGGCGAGGGAGGGCAGTCCGAGCCGGGTCACGAGCAGTCCGTTGACCAGGCCGCAGACCACGCCGAGCAGCAGGCAGATCGGGATGATCGCCTCGATCGTCAGGCCCTGGTTCCACAGGGCGCCCATCACCGCGCCGGACAGGCCCGCGGTGGAGGCGACGGAGAGGTCGATCTCGCCGGCGACCACGAGCAGGGTCATCGGCAGCGCGACGAGCGCGATGGGCAGCGTGTTGCCGATCAGGAACGACAGGTTGAGGGCGTTGCCGAAGCCGTCGACGAACCCGAAGGAGAACAGCAGGACGACGATGAGGAGGGCGGCGACGGCCGAGTCCCACCTCTTCACGGCGGACCAGCCGCGGACGGCGCGCGCGGGGGACGAGTCAGCCATGGCGGGCGTTCCTCTTCTTCAGTGCGGTGGCCACGCGCAGCGCGACGATCCGGTCGACGGCGATGGCGAGGATGAGCAGGACGCCGTTGATGGCGAGCACCCAGACCGAGCTGACGCCGAGGGCGGGCAGCACGCTGTTGATGGAGGTGAGCAGCAGGGCGCCGAGCGCGGCCCCGTAGACGCTGCCTGAGCCGCCGGTGAAGACGACGCCGCCGACCACGACGGCGCTGACGACGGTGAGTTCGTAGCCGTTGCCGGTGCCGGAGTCCACGTTGCCGAACCGGGCCAGGTACAGGGCGCCGGCGAGTCCCGCGAGGGCGCCGCAGAAGGTGTACGCGGCGAGGATCCGCTTGCGGACGGGGATGCCGGCGAGGCGGGCGGCCTCCGGGTTGGAGCCGAGCGCGTACAGCTCGCGGCCGCCGCCGAAGTGCTTGAGGTAGTAGGCCGTGGCGATCAGCACGGCCAGCGCGATCAGCGCGAGGTAGGGCACCGCCGAGATGCCGCCGGACCCGAAGTCGATGAACCCGTCGGGCAGGCTCGCCGCGGTGATCTGCCGGGAGCCGACCCAGATGGAGTCGATGCCGCGGATGATGTAGAGCGTGCCGAGGGTCACGACGAGCGCGGGCACCTGGCCGAGGCTGACGAGCAGCCCGTTCACCAGGCCGCAGCCGATCCCGAGCAGGACCGCGAGGGCGATGGCGACGACGGGGCTGCCGCCGCCCTGGAGCCAGGTGCCGGCCGCGAAGGCGGTGATGCCGAGGGTGGAGCCGACCGACAGGTCGACGTTCCGGGTGATCACGACCAGCGACTGGCCGGTGGCGACGAGCACGAGGATCGTCGCGTTGAGGAGCAGGTCCTTGATGCCCTGTTCGGACAGGAACTCGCTGTTGCCGGCCTGGGTGACGGCGATCATCAGCAGGAACACGGCCAGGATGGCCAGTTCGCGCATCTTGAAGACGCGGTCGACCAGCCGGGTGCCGCTGGACTTCGGCACCTCGGCGGCGGGCGCGGGGTCGGTGGCGGTCACCGTCATGCGGCGGCCCTCCCGGTGGCTGCGGCCATCACGGTTTCCTCGGTGGCTTCGGAGCGCGGGATCTCGGCGGTGAGCCGGCCCTCGTGCATCACGAGCACGCGGTCGGCCATGCCGAGGATCTCGGGCAGGTCGGAGGAGATCATCAGGACGGCGACCCCGTCGGCGGCGAGCTGCGACAGGAGGCGGTGCACCTCGGCCTTCGTGCCGACGTCGATGCCGCGGGTGGGCTCGTCGACGATGAGCACCTTGGGGCCGGTGGCGAGCCACTTGGCGAGGACGACCTTCTGCTGGTTGCCGCCGGACAGGGTGCCGACGGCGTCCGCGATCCGCGCGTACTTGACCTGGAGCCGGACGGCCCAGTCCAGGGAACGGCTGCGTTCGGCGCCGCGGTCCATCAGGCCGGCCCTGACCGTCGAACGCAGGCCGGTGAGGCCGATGTTGCGCTCGATCGACATGTCCATCACGAGGCCCTGCGCGCGCCGGTCCTCGGGGACCAGGGCGAGGCCCGCGGCCATGGCCGTGGACGGGGCGCCGTTCGTCAGTCCCCTGCCGTCGACCTCGACCTCGCCGGCGTCCCAGCGGTCGACGCCGAAGACGGCGCGGGCGACCTCGGTGCGGCCGGCGCCGACGAGTCCCGCGAGACCGACGATCTCGCCGCGCCGGACGTCGAAGGAGACGTCGGTGAAGACGCCCTCGCGGGTCAGTCTCCTCACGCTCAGGGCGACTTCGCCCGCCTCGACGTCCTGCTTGGGGTAGAGCTCGTCGAGATCGCGGCCGACCATGCGGCGTACGAGGTCGTCCTCGGTCATGCCGTCCAGCGGTTCGCTGGAGATCAGGGCCCCGTCGCGCAGGGTGGTGACCCGCCGGCAGATCCTGAAGATCTCCTCCAGCCGGTGCGAGATGAAGAGGACCGCCGAGCCCTGCTCGCGCAGGGTGCGCACGACGCCGAACAGGCGGGCCACCTCGCTGCCGGTGAGGGCGGCGGTCGGCTCGTCCATGATGAGGACCCGGGCGTCGAAGGACAGCGCCTTGGCGATCTCGACGATCTGCTGGTCGGCGATGGACAGGCCGCGGGCGGGGCGGTCGGGGTCGAGTTCGACACCGAGGCGCTTCATCAGGGCCAGCGTGGCGGCGTGGGTGGCCTTGTGGTCGATGCGACCGAGGGCGCGCCGTGGCTGACGGCCCATGAAGATGTTCTCGGCGATCGACAGGTCGGGGAAGAGCGTGGGTTCCTGGTAGATCACGGCGATGCCCGCGTCACGGGCGTCGGCGGGACCGTGGAAGACGGTGGGTTCCCCGTCCAGCAGCACCTGACCGGCGTCCGGTCGGTGCACGCCGGCGAGCGTCTTGATGAGGGTCGACTTGCCCGCGCCGTTCTCGCCGGCGAGGGCGTGCACCTCGCCGGGGAAGAGTTCCAGGGACACGTCCCGCAGGGCGCGTACGGCGCCGAAGGACTTCGATATGTCCCTGAGCGCCAGCACGGGGGCCGGACCCGAGTCGGACCGGTGGGTCATGTGGGCTCCTCAACGACGCGGGCGGGGAGGCCTCACGACGTCGTGAAAGGTTTCAACTAGGTTGCCGGGACGTTAGGCAGGTCACCCAGGTCACGTCAATGGGTGCGGGCTGAAATTCTCGATACCTGGAGGTCACGACCAAGTCACGGAAAGCGGTCTTGGCCGGAGGGGTTGACAGCCTTTCGCGGCGCTCATAGTTTCGGCGCTCTGAATCGTTTCAGACGACGTGTTCAGAACCGACGTCGCACCCGAAGTCACAGGAGCCCTGAAGTGACCGATCCCGCCGCCGTGAAGGCCGCCCTCAAGACCCAGGCAGTAGAGACGCCGTCATGGGCGTACGGGAACTCGGGAACCCGCTTCAAGGTGTTCGCGCAGCCAGGAGTGCCGCGGGACCCGCGCGAGAAGCTCGACGACGCCGCGAAGGTGCACGAGTTCACCGGTGCCGCCCCGACCGTCGCGCTGCACATCCCGTGGGACCGGGTCGACGACTACGCCGCCCTCGCGAAGCACGCCGAGGACCGCGGTGTGCGGCTGGGCGCGATCAACTCCAACACCTTCCAGGACGACGACTACAAGCTGGGCAGCATCTGCCACCCCGACGCCGCCGTGCGCCGCAAGGCCGTCGACCACCTGCTGGAGTGCGTCGACATCATGGACGCGACGGGTTCCAAGGACCTGAAGCTGTGGTTCGCCGACGGCACCAACTACCCGGGGCAGGACGATCTCCGCGAGCGCCAGGACCGGCTCGCCGAGGGCCTCGCCAAGGTCTACGAGCGGCTCGGCGACGACCAGCGGATGCTGCTGGAGTACAAGTTCTTCGAGCCCGCCTTCTACAGCACCGACGTGCCGGACTGGGGCACCGCGTACGCGCACTGCCTCAAGCTCGGCCCCAAGGCGCAGGTCGTCGTCGACACCGGGCACCACGCGCCGGGCACCAACATCGAGTTCATCGTCGCCACGCTGCTGCGGGAGGGGAAGCTCGGCGGTTTCGACTTCAACTCGCGCTTCTACGCGGACGACGACCTGATGGTGGGCGCCGCCGACCCCTTCCAGCTCTTCCGGATCATGTACGAGGTGATCCGGGGCGGCGGCTTCGCACCCGAGGTCGCCTTCATGCTCGACCAGTGCCACAACATCGAGGCGAAGATCCCGGCGATCATCCGCTCGGTGATGAACGTCCAGGAGGCCACGGCGAAGGCCCTGCTCGTCGACCGGGACGCCCTCGCCGGGGCCCAGCGCTCCGGTGACGTGCTGGAGGCCAACGCGGTGATCATGGACGCCTACAACACCGACGTACGGCCGCTGCTCGCCGAGGTCCGCGAGGAGCTCGGTCTGGATCCCGACCCGGTCGCCGCGTATCGCCGGTCCGGCTGGCAGGAGCGGATTGCCGCGGAGCGGGTGGGAGGGCGGCAGGCGGGGTGGGGAGCGTAGCCGCTGCGCTTGGCTTGACCAGGGGGAGCCGGCTCGGGGTCGGTGTCCGCTCCGGGCCGGTGGTCCGCTTTGGGCGCCGTAGGGGTCTCGGTCGGTGGTGGGCCTCCGGTCGGGGTGGGCTGGTCGCGCAGTTCCCCGCGCCCCTGTCGGGGCCCGGACCCCCTTCGGGCCGGTGGTCCGCCCGGGGCGCCGTTGGGGACGCGGCCGGTGGTGGACCTCCGGTCGGGGTGGGCCGGTCGCGCAGTTCCCCGCGCCCCTGTCGGGGCCCGGACCCCCTTCGGGCCGGTGGTCCGCTCCGGGCGCCGTTGGGGACGCGGTCGGTGGTGGGCCTCCGGTCGGGGTGGGCCGGTCGCGCAGTTCCCCGCGCCCCTGTCGGGGCCCGGCCCCCTCCAGGCCGGTGGTCCGCTTTGGGCCGGTGGTTGGCTCCGGGCGCCGTTGGGGACGCGGTCGGTGGTGGACCTCCGGTTGGGGTGGGCCGGTCGCGCAGTTCCCCGCGCCCCTTCGGGGCCCGGGCCGACGCTATCCGCCCGGCACTGTCGAGGGCCGGCCGGACACGCTCCTCCCGTTCGTCCCCGACGGTGCCTGTGAGGCCCCTCCCCCTCGCTCCCGTACGACACGTGCACTCGTTCACCCTCTCTCTTTAAGGAACCGGAACATGGCACCCCATCCCGAAGCCGCTGCTCTGCTGGCTCGGTCGCGTCGGCTCGGCGCCGATCCGCGCAACACCAACTACGCCGGCGGCAACACGTCCGCCAAGGGCAGCGAGACCGACCCGGTGACCGGTGGCGACGTCGAGCTGATGTGGGTCAAGGGGTCGGGCGGCGACCTCGGCACCCTCACCGAAGCCGGACTCGCGGTGCTCCGCCTCGACCGCCTGCGCGCGCTGGCGGACGTGTACCCGGGCGTCGAGCGCGAGGACGAGATGGTCGCCGCGTTCGACTACTGCCTGCACGGCAAGGGGGGCGCGGCGCCCTCGATCGACACGGCGATGCACGGACTCGTGGACGCGGCCCACGTCGACCACCTGCACCCCGACTCCGGCATCGCGCTGGCCTGCGCGGCGGACGGCGAGAAGCTCACCGCCGAATGCTTCGGCGACAGCGTGGTGTGGGTGCCCTGGCGCCGTCCCGGCTTCCAGCTCGGCCTGGACATCGCGGCCGTCAAGGCGGCCAACCCGCAGGCCGTCGGCTGTGTCCTCGGCGGTCACGGCATCACGGCGTGGGGCGCCACCGCGGAGGAGTGCGAGCGCAACTCGCTGCACATCATCCGTACCGCCGAGGCGTTCCTCGCCGAGCGCGGGAAGGCCGAGCCGTTCGGGCCGGTGCTGCCCGGCTACGAGGCCCTGCCCGACGCCGAGCGCCGCGAGCGGGCCGCCGCCCTGGCGCCGTACGTGCGCGCCGCCGCCTCCCAGGACCGCCCCCAGGTGGGCCACTTCACCGACTCCGACGTCGTCCTCGACTTCCTGGCGAGCGCCGAGCACCCGCGGCTCGCCGCCCTCGGCACGTCCTGCCCGGACCACTTCCTGCGCACCAAGGTCC
Organism: Streptomyces sp. NPDC054842; assembly: GCF_053611025.1. NCBI lineage: Bacteria > Bacillati > Actinomycetota > Actinomycetes > Kitasatosporales > Streptomycetaceae > Streptomyces > Streptomyces sp. NPDC054842. Next base: position 42,403 of record NZ_JBSGZN010000046.1, on the reverse strand, counting down.
GGCCGCTCGTCCTGGACCTGCCGCCGTCGGCCCCCCTGGACGAGGCCGTCGCCCGCCTCCGGGAGCTGCACGCCGAGTACCGCGAGGAGTACGCGGCCTACTACGCCCGGCACGCCGACGCCGACTCGCCCGCGATGCGCGGCGCGGACCCGGCGATCGTGCTGGTCCCCGGCGTCGGCATGTTCAGCTTCGGCAAGGACAAGCAGACCGCCCGGGTGGCCGGCGAGTTCTACGTCAACGCGATCAACGTGATGCGCGGGGCCGAGGCGGTCTCCGCGTACGCGCCGATCGAGGAGTCGGAGAAGTTCCGCATCGAGTACTGGGCGCTGGAGGAGGCCAAGCTCCAGCGGATGCCGAAGCCCAAGCCGCTCGCCACCCGCGTGGCGCTGGTGACGGGCGCCGGCAGCGGGATCGGCAGGGCGATCGCCGAGCGGCTGGCCGCCGAGGGCGCCTGCGTGGTGGTCGCCGACCTGAACGCGGAGGGCGCCGCCCAGGTCGCCGAGCAGCTCGGGGGACCGGACAAGGCCGTCGCCGTGACCGTCGACGTGACCTCCGAGGAGCAGATCGCCGACGCCTTCAGGGCGGCCGTGCTCGCCTTCGGCGGGGTCGACCTCGTCGTCAACAACGCGGGCATCTCCATCTCCAGGCCGCTCCTGGAGACCTCGGCCCGCGACTGGGACCTCCAGCACGACATCATGGCCCGCGGCTCCTTCCTGGTCTCCCGCGAGGCGGCCCGGGTGATGATCCCGCAAGGGCTCGGCGGCGACATCGTCTACATCGCGTCCAAGAACGCGGTCTTCGCCGGTCCGAACAACATCGCCTACTCCGCCACCAAGGCCGACCAGGCTCACCAAGTGCGGCTGCTGGCAGCCGAGTTGGGGGAGCACGGCATCCGGGTCAACGGCGTCAACCCGGACGGCGTCGTGCGCGGATCCGGGATCTTCGCGGGCGGCTGGGGCGCGCAGCGCGCGGCCACGTACGGCATCGAGGAGGAGAAGCTGGGCGAGTTCTACGCCCAGCGGACCATCCTCAAGCGGGAGGTGCTGCCCGAGCACGTCGCGAACGCGGTGTTCGCTTTGACTGGCGGCGACCTGACGCACACCACCGGCCTGCACGTCCCGGTCGACGCCGGCGTCGCCGCCGCGTTCCTGCGGTGACCGCTGTGCACACGTACGCCGCGGTCGACCTCGGCGCGTCCAGCGGGCGCGTCATGGTCGGCCGCGTGGGGCCCGGCTCGCTGGAGCTCACCGAGGCGCACCGCTTCCCCAACCGGCCCGTCCGGGTCCCGGAGGGGCTGCGCTGGGACATCCTCGGCCTGTACGCGGGTGTCCTCGACGGGCTGCGGGCCGCGGGGCCGGTCGACTCCGTGGGCATCGACAGCTGGGCCGTGGACTACGGGCTGCTCGACGCCGACGGGGCTCTGCTCGGCAACCCGGTGCACTACCGCGACGCCCGCACCGAGGGCGTCGCGGAGCGGGTGTGGGCCACCGTGCCCGCCGCCGAGCTGTACGCGGCGACCGGGCTCCAGTACGCGCCGTTCAACACGCTGTACCAGCTCGCGGCGGCCTGCGGCTCCGCCCAACTGGCACGGGCCGAGCGGCTGTTGCTGATCCCCGACCTGCTGACGTACTGGCTGACGGGCGAGGCGGGCACCGAGCTGACCAACGCCTCCACGACCCAGCTGATCGACCCGCGCACCCGCGACTGGTCGTACGACGTGGCGGACCGGCTCGGCATCGACCTGAAGCTGTTCCCGCCGCTGCGCCGGCCGGGCGACCCGGCGGGCACGCTGCGCCCGCACGTCCTCCAGGAGACCGGGCTGACCGGGCCCGTCCCGGTGACCGCCGTCGGCTCGCACGACACGGCGTCCGCGGTGGCCGCCGTCCCCGCCGTGGGCGAGCGCTTCGCGTACATCTGCACCGGCACCTGGTCGCTGGCGGGCCTGGAGCTGGACGCGCCGGTCCTCACGGAGGCGAGCCGCGCGGCCAACTTCACGAACGAGCTGGGCCTCGACGGCACGGTCCGCCACCTGCGGAACATCATGGGCCTGTGGCTGCTCCAGGAGTGCCTGCGCGACTGGGGCGGTCCCGACCTCGCCGGGCTGCTGCGGGAGGCGGAACAGGTGCCCTCGCTGCGCTCGGTCGTCGACGCGGGTGACGCGGCGTTCCTCGCGCCGGGCCGTATGCCGGAGCGGATCGCGCAGGCGTGCCGGGCGTCGGGCCAGCCGGTGCCGGTCTCCCGGGCGGAGATCACCCGCTGCATCCTCGACTCCCTCGCGCTCGCCCACCGCCGGGCCGTCGCCGAGGCGCGGGAGCTCGCCGACCACCCGGTCGACGTCGTGCACGTCGTCGGCGGCGGGGCCCGCAACGCCCTGCTGTGCCGGCTCACCGCGGACGCCTGCGGGCTGCCGGTCGTGGCGGGTCCGGCCGAGGCGGCGGCCCTCGGCAACGTCCTCGTCCAGGCCCGCGCCCAGGGCCTGGTCGGCGACCGCACCGCCATGCGCGAACTCGTCGCGCGCACCCAGCCGTTGACGCGGTACGAACCCGGCGGGGACCAGGCCGCCTGGCGCGAGGCCGAGCGCCGCCTCACCGGCGGCTGAGCGCGGATCCGCCCGTTCCGCACCCTCCCCCGGGCCCGCCACTACGCTGAACGCGTGGCGCGGTACCCCAGTACCCATCCGATGACCGAACCCGAGGAGCCGCGATGCGTGTCGCCCTGTTCCTGACCTGTGTCAACGACACGCTCTATCCGGACACCGGCCGCGCCGTGGTGAAACTGCTGACCAGACTGGGTGTCGAGGTCGACTTCCCGATGGCGCAGACCTGTTGCGGGCAGGCCCACTACAACACCGGCTACCGGCACGAGGCCGAGCCGATGGCCCTGCACTTCTCCGATGTCTTCGGCGGCTACGAGGCGATCGTGACGCCCTCGGGGTCGTGCGGCGCGATGGTCAGGGAGCTGTATCCGCGGATGGGCGAGCGGGCCCGGGCGGAGGGCCGCGGGGGCGGTCTCGCGGCCACGCTCGCCCCCGTCGTGCCGAAGACGTACGAGCTGACGGAGTTCCTCGTCGACGTCCTCGGGGTGACCGACGTCGGCGCGTACTACCCGCACACGGTGACCTACCACCCGACCTGTCACGGGCTGCGCGGCCTCGGTCTCGGCGAGCGTCCGCGCCGGCTCCTGGAAGCCGTCAAGGGCCTCGAACTGCGGGAGCTGCCGGGGGCCGAGGAGTGCTGCGGCTTCGGCGGGACCTTCGCGGTGAAGAACGCCGACGTCTCGGCGGCGATGGGCGCCGACAAGGTGCGCAACGCCGAGTCGACGGGCGCGGAGGTGCTGTGCGCGGCCGACAACTCCTGCCTGATGCACATCGGCGGGACCATGGCACGGCTCAGCACGGGCATGCGCCCGGTGCACATCGCGGAGATCCTGGCGAGCACGGAAGAGGAGCCCCTGGCATGAGCGGGACCTTCGTCGGCATGCCGGCCTTCCCCCGGGCCGCGCACGAGGCCGTCAACAACCCCACCCTGCGCGGCAATCTGCGCCACGCCACGCACACGATCCGCGCCAAGCGCGCGCACGCGGTCGCCGAACTCGACGACTGGGCCGCCCTGCGCGAGGCGGGCAAGCGGATCAAGGACCACACCCTGCGCCATCTCGACCGCTACCTCGTGCAGTTGGAGGAGGTGGTGACGGCGGCCGGGGGCACCGTGCACTGGGCCGTCGACGCCGACGAGGCCAACCGGATCGTCGCGGACCTGGTGAAGGCGACCGGTGAGAGCGAGGTCGTCAAGGTCAAGTCGATGGCCACCCAGGAGATCGGGCTCAACGAGGCGCTGGAGGCCGAGGGCATCCGCGCCTACGAGACCGATCTCGCCGAGCTGATCGTGCAGTTGGGCAAGGACCGCCCCTCGCACATCCTGGTCCCGGCCATCCACCGCAACCGCGGGGAGATCCGCGAGATCTTCGCCCGCGAGATGAGCGAGTGGGGCCGCCCCGCGCCCGAGGGCCTCACCGACACGCCCGCCGAACTCGCCGAGGCCGCCCGTCTGCACCTGCGCGAGAAGTTCCTGCGCGCCAAGGTCGGCATCTCCGGGGCCAACTTCATGGTCGCCGAGACCGGCACCCTGGTGGTCGTGGAGTCCGAGGGCAACGGCCGGATGTGCCTCACCCTGCCGGAGACGCTGATCTCGGTCGTCGGCATCGAGAAGATCGTGCCGGCCTGGCGGGACCTGGAGGTGTTCCTGCAGACGCTGCCCCGCTCCTCCACGGCCGAGCGCATGAACCCGTACACGAGCACGTGGACCGGCACCACCGAGGAGGACGGCCCCCGGGAGTTCCACCTGGTCCTGCTCGACAACGGGCGCACCGACACGCTCGCCGACGAGGTCGGCCGCCAGGCGCTGCGCTGCATCCGCTGCTCCGCCTGCCTCAACGTCTGCCCGGTGTACGAGCGGGCCGGCGGCCACGCGTACGGCTCCGTGTACCCGGGCCCGATCGGCGCGATCCTCAGCCCCCAACTGCGCGGCACCGGGAGCGAGATCGACGCGTCGCTGCCGTACGCCTCCTCGCTGTGCGGGGCCTGCTACGACGTCTGCCCGGTCGCGATCGACATCCCCGAGGTGCTGGTGCACCTGCGCGAGCGGGTCGTCCAGGGCGGCCCGGTGACCCGCGAGGGCAACAAGGTGGTGCTGCGCCCGGCGAAGGGACACGCGGCGGAGCGGGCGGCCATGCGCGCGGCCCGCTGGACGTTCGCGCACCCGGGGGCGCTGCGCACCGGTCAGCGGCTCGCCTCGCGCAGCCGGCGCTTCCATCCGCGTACGCTGCCGGGCCCCGGCCGGGCGTGGAGCGGGACGCGGGACCTGCCACCGGTGCCCGCGGAGCCCTTCCGCGACTGGTGGCAGCGGACGCACGGTGGAGAGGACGGTCGCAAGTGACCAGCAGGGAACGGATCCTGGGCCGCGTGCGGCGCGCCCTCGCGGACGTGCCCGCGGACGACACCCCCTACGAGCGGGTCGTCGAGCGCGGCTACCTGCGCGAGCACGGCGCGCGCGACGTCGGGCAGACGGTGGAACTGCTCGCCGAGAACCTGGCCGACTACCGCGCCCTCGTGCACCGCAGCGACACCGCCGGGCTCCCGGCGCTGATCGCGGGCCTGCTGGCCGCGCACGGCTCGACGTCGGTGCTGGTGCCGTCGGGGCTGGACACGGGCTGGCTGGCGGCGGCCGACGTGACCCGCGTGGCGGACGTCGCCGGGAACAGCGCGCACGAGCTGGACCGGGTGGACAGTGTGGTCACGGCGTGCGCGGTGGCCATCGCCGAGACCGGCACCATCGTGCTGGACGGCGGTCCCGACCAGGGGCGCCGTCGTGCGACCCTCGTGCCCGACCACCACATCTGCGTCCTCCGGGTGCCCGGCCAGGTGGTCTCCTCGGTGCCGCAGGGGCTCGAACGCCTCGACCCGGCACGCCCGTTGACGTGGATCTCCGGGCCGTCCGCGACGAGCGACATCGAGCTGGACCGGGTGGAGGGCGTGCACGGCCCCCGCACGCTGGAAGTGGTGCTGGTGAGCGACGGGTGACGTGTCCCGTCCGGGGCCTCGTCGTGCGCCTGACGCCGGTGGGGCGACCCCGGGACGTCGGTACGGCACCCTGTCCGCCGCGCCCGACTTTCCGTAGCGTCGACATCGAGGCGCGGAGCCTGCCGGACTGAGGACATCGTGACCGGCGCCGGGCGGGAGTGGTCCCCGCCCGGCGCCGGCGTGTGGGGCCCGCCCGGTCAGGCGGGGGGGGCGGCCGCTCGCCTGCATGCCCGATCACCCAGCCCGCTGCTCGGCCGTTCCCCACCGGTCAGATCCGGCGGCGCAGGGCGGGCGTTCATCCCCGCCTCCGCACGACCGAGTACGGCCTCGGTGAGCCGTTGCCCGCGCTGCCGGCCGGGATGCCGGGCGGGTACGGCGTTGTCGTCCCCGCCGGGACCCTGCTCGCGGCCCGCTCCGGAGGTCCCGGGTTCCGCGCGGGCGCTCCGTGTTCTCCGCGGTGGACGCGCTCCGGTGTGCTCCAGGCGTACACGTTCCCCCGGCGAGGAGTCAGTCGGAGGGGTGCCCCTCGGCGGTCCTGCGGTTGGCGGGAGGGCTCGGGGTGATCGGGTCGCCGGTGCCTTCCGGCGCTCCTTCGGTGGTGTCGGTGTCCTCCTGCTCGCCCAGCTCCTTCACCTCCTCCAGGGCCTCTTCCGTCGCGGTCTCGGTCGGCTTCTTGCGCCCGGTCGGGCGCGGGTCGGTGTCGCGCATACCGGCCGGGTACCCGGAGATCCGCTTTCAAGCCCGATCACCCGGGCCGGTGCGGGCCCGGCCCGCTCAGCGGTCCTCGTCCAGCGCCCGTGCGGCCACCTTCAGGTCGGCGACCAGCCCCGCGTAGGCGGCCTCGCGGTCGTCGGAGCGGAGCACGGCGGACGGGTGCAGGGTCGCCACCACGTACCGCTCCCCCGCGTCCCGCTCACCCGCCCGCGCGTGCTGCGCCACCTCGGCGGGCAGCGGGAGGAGCGTTCCGCGGTCCTTCGTCACACGGAACGACCTGCCGAGCAGCGCCTTCCCGGCGGTGGCGCCGAGCGCGACCACCACGTCGGCCCGGACCAGCCGGAGTTCCGCGAGGAGCCAGGGCCGGCAGGCGGCCGTCTCGCGCAGGTCGGGCGCCTTGTGGATACGGCGTTTGCCGCCCGCGGCCGGAGTGAACTTGAAGTGCTTCACGGCGTTCGTGACGTAGGCGTCGTCCCGGTCGATGCCCGCCTCCTCCAGCGCCTTGTCCAGCAGCCGCCCCGCCGGTCCGACGAAGGGCTCCCCCTGCCTGTCCTCCTGGTCCCCCGGCTGCTCGCCGACCAGCAGGATCCGCGCCGAGGTGTCGCCCGCCCCGAAGACGGTCCCGGTGGCGTTCTCGAAGAGCGGGCAGCCCCGGCACTCCGCCGCGGCGCGCCGGTGCGCGGGAAGCCCGCCCCGCGCGGGCAGGAAGGGCCCCGCGTCGTACGCCTCGGGGCCGGCGTCGTGCGTCGTCGTGGGAGCGGGTGCGCCGTCGGTCGGGCTCATGTGCGCGTCGCCTCCGGACCGGTTCGTGCCGTCGGTGCCCGGGCCGTCGTGCCCGAGTGCTGCCGGAGTACCCCACGGCGCGTTCGTCATGCGGCGGCTCCGGCCGTGACACGGCTGCGGGCCGTCCAGCGGAGCTTTCGCACGGTCGAAGAACTCCGTCGCCGGACGGAATGCAGCCGGGAGATGTGCAGGAGCACCTGCCTTCGCCCGGGGTGACGGCGACGGCGACCCTCAGCGGCACACTGCGGCGTGCTGCCGTGAATGACCCGTGTCAGCCGGCGTCGGGGCGCGTCGCGGCCGCGGTGGCCGTGGCGACGGTGAGCGGGTCGGTGAGCGGTCTGCCGAGCAGGCGGGCGAGGTCGGGGCCCGTGGTGCCGAGGAACCCGTGGCGGACGCCGGTCGCGATCGAGGCGAGCATCGGCGGCTGGAACGGCAGCAGCGTGTCGTCGGCGAGGAGTCGGGACCGGTACTCCCCGAGCCCGATGGTCCGGTGGGCGACTCCGAGGGATTCGGCGATGTCGACGGCGGTGATCGGTTGGCCGACGAGGTCGTAGGTCCTGCCGGCGTGCGCGGTCGGATCACCGGCCACGACGGCTGCCGCCGCGGCCAGGTCGGTCCGCGCCACGGCGGCGAGCGCTCCGTCGCCGAACGCCGATTCCAGGCCGTCGGCGGTCCAGGTCAGGAGCGCCCCGAAGAGTTCGGCGTAGAGGCCGTTGCGCAGGACCGTCCACCCGATGCCGCTGGCTCGGACCAGTTGCTCGGTGGCCCGATGGGCGAGGGCGAAGCCGAGGTGGTCACCGTCGCCGGCCAGGCTCGTGTACACCACGTGGCTCACGCCGCCGCGCGCCGCGGCGTCCAGAGCTGCCCGGTGCCGGGTGATGACCTGGTCGTCCTCGGCGTACCCCGCCGAGACGAGGACCAGCGTGGAGACACCGGTGAGGTCGAGGCTCGCGGGGTCGTCGAAGTCGAGGCGCCGCTGCCCTTCCACGGGTGATCGAGTGCCACCGAGGGCGGGCAGGTGGCGCTCGGCCAGCTCCCGGAGCGTGAGAGTGGCGAGCTGTCCGTTCGCACCGGTCACCATGATCATTACGGTTCCGTCTCCTACCGTGGTTCTCTTCGGTAACTACGGTGAGATCCTCAACCGGCCCGGGTCGGGCCACAAGGAGGCAGTTCCGTGTCAGTGAGGCACACCGAGGTAACCGCTGGACCCGCTGCACTCGAACCCTGCGGACAGCCGGACCGTCCCGACTGCGGGATCCGCGACGTCCTCGACCGGGTCGGTGACAAATGGTCGGTCCTCGTCGTCGTCGAGCTGGCCGGCGGCCCGCGGCGCTTCCGGCAACTCCAGCGCGCCATCGACGGGATCTCCCAGCGCATGCTGACCCTCACGGTGCGCCGGCTGGAGCGGGACGGCCTGATCCTGCGGACCGTGTATCCGACCGTGCCGGCCCAGGTCGACTACCGGCTCACCGAGACGGGCGCGAGCCTGACCCACCTGGTCAAGGCACTCGCCGACTGGTCACTCGAACACCGGGCCGAGATCGCCCGAGCCCGCGAGACCTACGACCTGGAACACCCCGGGAACGAGATCCGCTGACCGGCGAGACGGCATCGACCTCCTGAACCGGAACCACCGGGAGGTGTCGACGGGCCGATCGGCGGGCCGCCCATCCGGCGGGCCTTCGACGGGCCTTCCAGGTGGGCGGCGCATCGACTACGTGCGGTCCGTGTAGAGCGCCTGGCTGCTGCCCCAGAGGCTGCTGCGGTTGAGGTGGCCCGGATGCCGCCGGACCATGGCGTCGTAGAAGTCCTCCGGTGTCACTTCCGTTTCGAGCAGTTCGTCCGCGTCGGCGAGGTAGCGGAGGGTCTCCTCGATCTGGCGCTCCGCGTCGTCGTCGTACCGGTGATTCTTGTGGCCGGCGATGACGCGGCGTGCGCCGAGCGCCTCCACGGCGGCGATGGCACGGCGCCAGGCGTCGCGGCCCCCGTCACGGGACTCGACGAGGTACTGGTGGACGCCGTTGTAGACGACGTCGCCCGCGACGACCAGGTCGAGGTCCGGGACGTGCAGGACGCTGGTGTCGTCGGTGTCGCTGTGCCCGACGCCGACGACGGACAGGGCGTGTCCTTCGAGGACGAGCCGGTTTCCGAGGTCCTCGGCGGCCACGGCCGTGACGGGGGACGCCGGGATCAGTCCGGGGAGGATCTTGTCCCAGAAGCCCGCGCGCGCCTGCGCGGCCCGGTGCATCTGCGCGATGGTCCCGCTCGTGGCCACCACCTGGGCGCCCGGGAAACGGTCGGCCAGGCTCGCCGCGGTGAACCAGTGGTCGCCGTGCGCGTGTGTCACGAAGATGTGGGTGAGCCTTCGGCCGCCGGCGCGGACCCGGTCCGCGACGACTTCCGCCTGCGCGGCGGTCAGCGGCGGGTCGACGAGTACCACCTCGCCGTGCCCGAAGAGGAGAGTCGTGGACACAGGCGCCCAGGTGCGCGCGCCTCCGTCGGGCAGGCGTCCCGGCAGTGCGAGCGGGATCGCCTCGGACACGATGACTTCGTAGCCGAGGTGGGTGGCGCTCACTTCGACGCCCCGAGCGAGACCAGGGCGTCCTCGGCATGGGTCCGGTTCAGCAGTCGCACCGGCCGCCCGGGCTGCGTCGAGACGGAAGCCGCGACGGCGACCGCACCGATCTGCGCGGAGGTGACCTGAGCGGGATCGGCGGCTTCGACGAAGCGGGTCGCCACGGGGCCGAGTTCGAGGAGGAACACGCGCTTGGCACCCTGGAGTTCGACGGCGAGCACCTGGTGCATCATCTGGAGCGCCGCCTGCTCCATGCTCACCAGGCCGCTTCCGGGGATCGGCACGCGGGCGGACTCGCCGACCACGATGGAGTACGCCCCCTGCCGCGTCATGCGAGGCAGGGCCGCGCGCACCACGGCCATGTGAGCGGTCGCCAGGCCCACGAAGGCCGCCTGCCAGTCCGCTTCGCTCATCTCCCACAACGGCTTGCCGTGCCACCAGCCGCCGATCGGGGCGACGACGTCGTCCAGCCCGCCGAGCCGGTCGACCATGGTGGCGACGAGTGCCTCGGCGCCCGCGAAGTCGGTGTAGTCGTGCTCGAACAGGTACAGGCGCGCGGTGGCCGCCTCGCCGAGCAGCGCGCGGAACTCCTCCGCCCGCTCCTTGCTGCGTGTGGGCACCACCACCTGCGCACCCGCCGCGAGATAGGCGCGCACGGCGCCCTCACCCACCCCTCCGGTGCCGCCGGGGATCAGGACACGCCGGCCGGACAGGTCGGGGTGAGCGATGTTGTCGGACATCAGGAAGCTCCCTTCGGCCAAGTCGGGGTCGGCAGAAGATCCCGCCGACTCCTTTCGTTGGGCTACCCAACGTTGGCGAGCCCAACGTAACACCGTTCGGTTGGGGCGGCCAACGTTTACAGTGGGGTCCATGGGCGAAGCGAACGACGACCTCCGACCGCCGGCACGGCTGCGGGCACTCACGAGCTGGCAGGCGAACAAGGTCTCCACGGTCGGGGCTCGCATGACAGCGAGGCACATGCCCCTCACGGCCCGTTCCGACTTCGCCGTCCTCGCCGCGCTGGAGGAGTACGGCGCGCTCAGCCAGGCCGATCTCGGCAGGCGGCTCGGGCTGGACCGCAACGACGTCAGCGGCATCGTGACCCGGCTCCAGAGGGGAGGCCGCATCGAGCGCCAGGCCGACCCGGGCGACCGACGCCGCAACCTCGTCACGATCAACGCGGCCGGCAGGCGCTATCTCGACGAGATCCAGCGGGGCGCCGACGACGCCCAGGCGGAACTCCTGGCAGGACTCGACGCGGACGAGCGCCGCCACCTTCACGCGCTCCTGGCGAAGACCCTGGAGGCGCACAAGCCCGAACCGGCGTAGCGGAGCGGATGGAACTCCGGTGACCGGCGTGAACGACCGTCGTTGATCACGCCATGAAGACCGACATCCTCACCACCGCCGGCCTCGCCGCTGTGACCGCGCTCCTCGTCGCCGCTCCGGCCCACGCCGGTATCGCCGACGGCACCCTGAACGACGCGCATGTCCTCGACAACATCTCGACGCTGAACTCGAACATCAACAGCGATGCGCAGAGCCTCGTGAACGAGAACGCGAACACCCGCGCGGACGGCACGAACAACAACGCCGCCGGCCAGCACGAGTAGGCGACCCGCGTACCCGTACGGAACCGGCATGAGGGCGAAGCGACAGCCAGGACTTGTCCGGCTGACCAACCGGCCGATCATGCCGCTCGTGAGAGGCCGTGCTTGCTTCAGCGGCCGGGACCATGATCGGCCGGACGATCCCTACGGCGCGTCGGCGAGTGCCTCCTCGCGGAGCCTGTCGTAGCAGCCGCTCAGCAGGCGGGAGACGTGCATCTGCGAGATGCCGAGCTGCCGCGCTATCCCGCTCTGCGTCATACCGCAGAAGAACCGCAGGTAGAGGATGGTCTGTTCGCGCTCGGGCAGCGCCCGGAGGCAGGGCTTGACCGACTCGCGGTCGACGACGAGGTCGAACCCGCCGTCCGGGGCGCCGAGCGCGTCCCCCAGCGCGTAGCCGTCGTCGCTGCCCGGCAGCTCGGCGTCCAGCGAGAGGGCGGAGAAGCTGTCGAGCGCCTCCAGACCCGTGCGCACCTCGTCCTCGGTCAGCTGGGCCTCGGCCGCGATCTCGGCGACGGAGGGATGCTGGCCGGGCGCGGTCTGGGACAGGTCCTTCACGGCGGTACGGACGCGATTGCGCAGGTCCTGGACGCGGCGGGGCACGTGCAGCAGCCACATGTGGTCGCGGAAGTGGCGCTTGATCTCACCGGTGACGGTGGGGATGGCGTAGCTCTCGAAGGCGTTGCCCCGCTCGGGGTCGTAGCGGTCGACCGCCTTCACGAGACCGAGGGCGGCGACCTGGCAGAGGTCCTCGACGGACTCTCCCCTGCCCCGGAACCGGCCCGCGATGCGCTCGGCCATCGGCAGCCAGGCTCTCACCAGTTCGTCCCGGAGTGCCTGCCGCTCGGGGCCGTCGGGCAGGGCGCGGAGACGTTCGAACGCCGCGGCGGTGTCGGGGGCGTCGTCGTGCGGGTGCTGCTTCGTGCGTGCCGTGACACTCATGGCGCCGCAACTCCCTTCGAAAGGTGTACGTCACCTGGGGAGCGGCACATACGGACGACACCGGACACACCCGGGATTCTGTAGGGGCCAGCTCCCACGGACGTGCCTCCTGTCCGAAGCACTAAAACGCGAATTCCCGCTCCGGGAATTCGCGAAACACATTCCGGCGGAGGTTGACACAAAGCGACCGCCCGAGCCCGTCAGGTGACGAATTCATGTGAACGACAATTGTCCGAGAACCGTGAATCTCGACGCCGAGAAATCTTGGCGGAGCGCATTGCTTTTCGTGAAAACCCTTTATCTTGGGGCCGGTTGAGACCCGGTGCCGTGAAGTGCGCCCGCAGCGAGCCGAGTTGAGCGTGCACGGCCCTCCCGGGACCCGCGGTGCCGGGCGCGGGCGGCGAAGGTGCGGGCTGGCCGTCGGCGTGCCGCGGCTCGTTGTTACGGTTCCCCGATGTCTGACTCTTCACGGGACACCGCCGCGGGCGCCGGCTGGGGCGACTCGGTGCGCGGGGACTACCGGCTGCTGATGCCGGAGCGCGTCGAGAAGCTGTCGTGGCTCGACCCGCGGACGCTGTGGCCGGCACGCAACGGCCTCCTGGCCTCGTGGTTCGGGGACCCCACCGGCGGCACCCGCGCCCGCTGGGCGGAGCGGTGCGCGGCCGCCGGCGCCCCCGCCGACCGCGTCATCCGGCGCGACGACCCGGACCACTTCTCCTTCATGGTCATCGGGGACACCGGGGAGGGCGACGACTCCCAGTACGCGGTGGTCCCCGGTTTCCTGAAAGCCGGTCAGGGCACCAGCTTCGCCGTCCTGGCCAGTGACGTGGTCTATCCGGTGGGCAGCGCCGACGAGTACGGCACGAAGTTCCACCGTCCGTACCGCGACTACCAGGCACCCGTGTACGCGATACCCGGCAACCACGACTGGTACGAGGACCTCCAGGGCTTCATGCGCGTCTTCTGCGACGCCCCGCCCCTCGCCCCGCCGCCCGCTCCCCGCCCGCTGACGCGCACCTGGCTGCGCGGGCTGCTGTGGCACAAGGCCCGTCCCGTCGACGAGCAACGTCTGGCCACCGCAAGGGAGTTGCGGTCGGCGCCCGCCCAACAGGCCGTGCAGCCGGGCCCCTACTGGGCCGTCGACGCCGGTCCGGTGCGCATCGTCGGCATCGACACGGGACTGCTGGGGACCCTCGACGCCGAACAGGGCCGCTGGCTGCGCGAGGTGTCGAAGGCGGACGTCCCGAAGATCCTCGTCACCGGCTCACCCCTGTACGTCGACGGTGAGCACCACCCCTGCGCGATCGAGGGCGGCGGCACGGTCGACGACATCGTCCGTGATCCCGCGCACCGCTATGTCGCCGCGATCGGCGGAGACATCCACAACTACCAGCGCTATCCGGTGGCGGTGGACGGCCGCACCGTCCAGTACGTGGTCGCCGGGGGCGGCGGCGCCTTCATGCACGCCACCCACACCATTCCCCGGGTCTCCGTGGCCGGGGTCGGCGAGGACGACTTCCGCTGCTACCCCCTGCGCGGCGACTCCCTGGCCTTCTACAGCCGGCTCTACGGGCGGCGGCTGCGGATGCCCCGCTTCTTCACGCTCGACGCGGACGAGGCGGCCGCCGTGATCGCCGAGCGTCTGGGCATCGCGCCGACCCGCTCCCCGGGGGCGCCCGCGCGCGTGACGCGGCGCGTCCGGCTGGTCGCCGGGCTGCTGGGCGCGGGGCGCCGCCCCGACCGCCGCGCACGGCTGCGCCTGCCCGTGCGCAAGACGTACACGCAGTTGTTCTCGCCCGGCTCGGCGACGTACAGCCCGCCGTTCTTCAAGTGCTTCCTGCGGCTCGACGTCTCTCCGGACGCGGTCCGGCTGCGATGCTTTTCGGCCACCGGAAACCGTGCCCAGGAACTCGATCCGCCCGTCGAGGACGAAGTGATCATCCCGCTGCGGTGACTCCGGGAACCGGGAAGACGGGGCGCCGCGTCCTTCACGTGACCGAAACGGAACACAACTGTCCGCTTTCTGTCTGGTATCCGACGGAAGCGATCACTGTGACCACTGATAATTTGTGGGGGCCGCGATGTACCGAAAGGTCGGGGAGGGGGGCTCGCAGCCGCGTGCGCGGCAGCTGCGTCTACCCGCGCGAGCAAGACTGAGTGCGGAGGGAAACGCAGGCATGTCCACGTCATGGCAGCGAATACATGAGGTGCACCCCGGCGGGGGGCCACGTCCGGAAATCCTCCATGGCTAGGCCCGAGGAGGGCGGCGGTCCGCACCGCCGCGAGGACGCTCCCGACCGCTCCGGCTCCCCGGAACCCGGCCGCCGCACGCCCGCGCCCGACGGCGAGAAGCCGTCGGCCTCCCGCCGCACGGGCACCCCGGAAAGCCCCGCCCGCCGGGACACCCCCGACGCCGGTGGCCGCCCGCGCACCGACCCGGAGGCCACCATGGCGCTCCGGGTGCCCGAGGACCTGGAGCCCGCCCCCGAGCGCGAGCCCCGCAACGATCCGGAGGCCACCATGGCCCTCCGGACGCCCGACGACCTCAAGGCGCTCGCCGCCCGGCCGGCCCGCAGGCCCCCGGAGGCCGAACCGGCGCCCCGCACGCCCGCCGACAGCCCCGAGCCCGAGCCCGCCCCGGTCCGGCAGGTCCGCACCGACCCGGAGGCCACCATGGCGCTCCGGGTGTCGGACGTGCCGAAGCCGAGGCCCGTCGAGCCGCGCAGCGGTCCCCGGCGCAAGCCCGGCCCGCCCACCGCCAGGGCGGCCGTGACGGCGGCCGTCTCGGCACGCCTGGCCCCCGTGATCGAGGGCGCCGCGCCCTACGTCCGCCGCCTGCGCCCGAAGTACCCGCGGCCTGGCCGCACCGGCTGGCGCCGCTGGATGCCGTCCTGGCGCCAGTGGCTGGGCGCCGTCCTGACGCTCTTCGCCGCCACCGCCTCCCTGCTGGGCGTCGCCTACGCCACCACGGAGATCCCGGACAACCTCAACACGTACGCCACCCAGCAGGACAACGTCTACTTCTGGGAGGACGGCACCCCCATGGCCCGTACCGGCTGGGTACGGCGCCAGGAGATGCCGCTGAAGGACATCCCCGAGCAGGTGCGCTGGGCGGTGCTGGCCGCGGAGAACGAGAGCTTCTACTCCGACCCGGGCATCTCCGCCAGCGGCATCACCCGCGCCCTGTGGCGCACGGTCGGCGAGGGCGACACCCAGGGCGGCTCCACGATCACCCAGCAGTACGTCAAGAACGTCTACCTGTCCCAGGACCGCTCGGTGAGCCGCAAGCTGACCGAGGCCATGATGGCGATCAAGCTCGACCAGAAGATGAGCAAGGACCAGATCCTGGAGGGCTACCTCAACACCAGCTGGTTCGGCCGGGGCACCTACGGCATCCAGCGGGCCGCGCAGGCGTACTACGGCAAGGAGGTCAGCGAACTCAACCCCAGCGAGGCCGCGTTCCTGGCCTCGCTGCTGAAGGGCGCCGGCCTCTTCGACCCCTCCCTGAGCGCGAACAACCACGCGCGGGCCGTGGAGCGGTGGGACTGGATCCTCGACCGCATGGTCAAGATCGGCAAGCTGTCCGCGGAACAGCGCGCGAAGTACACCGAGTTCCCCGAGCCGCTCAAGCAGTCCCGGGTCTACGACACCGGCCACCAGAGCGACTACCTCGTGGAGCTGGCCACCCAGTACGCGAAGAAGTCCGCGCACATCTCGGACCAGCAGTTCGACCTCGGCGGCTACCAGATCTACACGACCTTCGACCGGAAGCGGGAGAACGCCCTCACCGCGGCCGTCACCCGGGCCCGCAAAGACGCCGTGAAGGACGACCCGGAGAAGGCGAAGACCGCGCACTACGGGGCGGCCTCGGTCGCCGACGACGGCCGGATACTCGCCGTCTACGGCGGTCCCGACCACCGCAAGCAGGGCTTCAACGAGTCCAACGCGACGACCGTCCCGGCCGGCTCGGCGTTCCTCCCCTTCGTCTACGCGGCGGGCCTGGAGCACGGGGTCCGCAAGGAGCGCGGCACCACGGCCACCACCCCGGTCGGCCCCGACTCCGTCTACAACGGTGACGACGACGTCCCCGTGACCACACCCGAGGGCCCCTACTGGGACCGCAGCGGCAAGAAGGTCACCGCCCACAACGACGACGGCAAGTCCTGGGGGCAGATCCCCCTGCACAAGGCGCTCGCCTCGTCCGTCAACGCGCCGTTCATGCAACTCGGCCTGGACACCGGCCTGGACAAGGTGCGCCTGACCGCCCAGGCGGCCGGCCTGCTCTCGTCCAGCATGGGCCCGCAGGTGCCCGAACTGTCGCTGGGCAGCTCCACGCCGAGCGCCATCCGCATGGCCAGCGCGTACGCCACGTTCGCCGCCCAGGGGACCCACACCGAGCCCTACTCGGTGCGCCGCATCACCCGCAACGGCAGCGGCGTCGCCCTGAGCACACCCAAACCGCGCCGCGCGGTCAGGACCGAGGTGGCCGACCAGGTCACCGAGGCGCTCGCCGAGTCGTTCCGCACCCAGCACCCGGGCGCGGCACCCGACGCGGCGAAGGTCGCGGGCAAGGGCGGCACCAGCCAGAAGGACACCGCGGCCTGGTACGTCGGCACGCACCGCGCGGTGTCCACGGCGGTCGTCACCTACCGCATGGACCTGTCCAAGAGCCTGGAACCCCTCCCGCTGAAGGGCCTCGCCGGTTCGCCCGCCACCTCCGTCCCCTACGGCATCTGGTCGAAGGCCATGAGCCCCCTCAGCTGAAGCGAGCGGCGACGGCACCATTGCGCTCCGCTCTCCCTCCTCGCAGAATGCGCCACCGATGAACTCGAACGCCCACCGCAGGCGCCGCCGCAGCGGCAGCGCCGACGTCCTGGGCCGGCTGACCGCCCGGCCCAGGATCCTGACCGCCGCCATCGCCGTGGCCGTCTCGTGCATCACCGTGCCCCTCGTCGTGTGGGGGACGGGGGACGACCCGGCGCCCACCGGGTCGTCGGCCGCCACGTCGCCCGGCGACGGCGACGGAGCGGGCGAGGGCAAGGAGCCCCAGTGGGACGGCAAGACGAAGGTCATCGGGGACGGCTCCACCTCGTACACCGGGCCGCAGCGCGGTGAGTTCAAGGCCACGCGGCTCAAGCCCGGTGAGAAACCGCCCCAGTTCGTGGTCTTCTCCTGGGACGGCGCCCTCCAGGGCGACGACGAGCTGTTCTCGCACTACCGCGAGATGGCCGAGCAGTACAACGCCCACATGACCTTCTTCCTGACCGGCATCTACCTGCTGCCGAAGGACAAGAAGACGCTGTACCACCCCCCGATGCACGACCCGGGCGACTCGGCGATCAGCTACCCGACCGACGAGCACATCCGCACCACGCTGACGGAGCTGGGCAAGGCGTGGGAGGACGGCAACGAGATCGGTTCGCACTTCAACGGGCACTTCTGCGGCGACAAGGGCGGCGGCGACTGGAGCGTCGAGGAGTGGAAGAGCGAGATCAAGCAGTTCTACTCGTTCGTCGAGAAGTGGAAGACCAACACCGGCTACGACGACATGAAGGCGCTCCCCTTCGACGCGAAGCGGGAGATCGTCGGCGGCCGGGCGCCGTGCCTGGAGGGGCAGAAGAACCTGCTCAAGGCGATCAAGACCTTCGACTGGCGCTACGACGCCAGCTCCGCCGGCGACTTCCAGATATGGCCGGCCAAGAAGGACGGCATCTGGGACTTCCCCCTCCAGATGCTTCCGTACGAGGGCGGCAAGTACCAGGGCCTGTCGATGGACTTCAACTTCCTCTACAACCAGTCCGAGGGCGAGACGGACGGCGACCCGGCGCAGCACGAGAAGTGGCGCCAGGAGACCACCCAGACCTACCTCAACGGCTTCAACCGCGTGTACTACGGCAGCCGGGCACCGCTGTTCATCGGCAACCACTTCGAGGACTGGAACGGCGGCATCTACATGAAGGCGGTCGACGACGTCATCAAGAACGTCTGTGTCCGCAAGGACGTCCGCTGTGTGTCCTTCCGCGAGCTGGCCGACTGGATGGACGCGCAGAAGCCCGAGGTGCTGGAGCGCCTGCGCGGCCTGGACCCCGCGCAGTCGCCGGACTGGTCGACCGTCGTCAAGTGACCCCGGGCGAGGGCGCCCCGCCCGGGCGGGGCGCCCCTCACGGCCGCCGGGTCACGTCCGGTCGGGCCGGGCCGTGTGGTCCGGGTGACCGCCGGTGCGCCGGTCCTCCTTCATCTCCGCCTCGTACAGGTGGTCGCGTCCCTCGACGAGGTCGTCCCGCGCCTGCCGCTCCAGGGCCTTGAAGGGCTCGTAGTAGGTGTCGTTGTAGGCCTCGACGATCTGGAACGTCCAGTGGCCGGGGATCACGTTGCGGCCCAGGATCTCCCGTTCCACCCGGTCGCCGTACCCGGCGTGCCCGGCCTTGCGGAGCAGCTCCACCGCCCGGTCGAGCTCCAGGTCGGCCGTGCCGGTCAGCTGGTGGAACGCGTACAGGTGCCCGCGGGCCCGTTCCGTCGTCTCCAGTGCCTTGGAGAGGGCGCCGAGCGCCTCCACGGTCATGTCGTCGACCCCGTCCGGCCGCCGGTGCGCGCGGTCGGGTCCGTCTCGGTGCTGTGCATCGTTCATGGATCTCCGACTCCCCGCAGCGCGCCCGGTCATACCGGAGAGGGCCCGAGATGCACCGCTTGGCGGTCCTCCCGCCGGGGCCCGCCGCCCGGGCGGAGGGCGCACAGCGGTATGAAGCGGGCGCCGCAGGCATGATCGAGCTGCGGGGGGAACCCGTGAGGTGATCCGTGTCCGTCGAGAGAGAAGGTGGCCGATGAGCATCCCGCCGACCGACCCGACCCCGCCGAACCCCACCCCGCCGCCGGGGCCGACGGATCCGCAGCCCGGCCCCGCGCCCGGTCCCGTCCCCGCTCCGCCGCCGGACCCGGTCCCGCCGGCGCCGCCGGGACCCGCCGGACCCGACCCGGTGCCGCCGACTCCGCAGCCGGGCCCGCTGATCCGGCACGACCACGCGGACGGGCCGCACTGACCCGCCCGTCCCGGACGGCCCGCGTCACCCCGCCGGAGGTGTACGGCTCCTGTGCGCCTCGGCGGGGTCGTCGCGGGCCCCGGCCCCCAGCAGCCCGGTCGCCTCGAACCGGTCCCGGGCCGCCAGCCGGGGCAGCTCCCTGCGCGAGATCCGGGTGACCACCGGCGGCAGGACCGCCCGTCCGACCTGGGCGAGCCGCAGCCAGGAGGGGACGTACACGGCACGGGACCGGCGTTCGACGGCCGCCACCATGCGCTCCGCGACGTGCTCCACGGGGTAGACCCTCCGGGCCGGGGGCGGCATGTGCCCCCGCAGCTCCCGCAGGACGGCGTGCTGGTCCGCGTCCCGGATCATGTCCGTGTCGGTCCAGTTGAGGTAGGCGATCCCGACCGCGACACCCTGGTGCGCCACCTCGGCCTGCAGTGCGTGCGCGAAGGACTCCACGCCCGCCTTGGAGGCGCAGTAGGCGCTCATCATCGGGGAGGCGCCGATGGAGGCCAGCGACGCGATCTGCAGGTAGTGGCCGCGCGTCGCGACGAGGTCCGGGAGGAACGCCCGCGCGGTGATCGCGCTGCCGGTCAGGTTCACGTCGATCACACGCCGCCAGGTCGCCGGGTCCGACTCGGCGAACGGACCGCCCTCGGCGACCCCGGCGTTGGCGACGACGGCGGAGGGCGCGCCGAGCTGCTCGCGGATACGGGCGGCGGCGTGGTTCATGGCGTCGTCGTCGGTGACGTCGGCCTCCCACCACCCCGCCGGGCCGGGCAGCGACGCCGCGACCTCGGCGATCGCCTCGGGCTGGCGCCCCAGCAGGGCCACCACGGCTCCCCGCTCGGAGAGGACGCGGGCCACGGCGGCTCCGAGGCCGCGCGAGGCGCCGGTCACCACCACGACACGGCCCGCCAGCGGACCACTACGACGCGTTTCGGCATCAGGCATGCCCACCACGCTAACCGCACCGCGCCGCGACGGCCTTCGTACGGGGGTCCTCCCGGGCCGCACCGAGGCCCGTCCGCCGGGTGCGGGCGCCCGGCGGACGCGGACACCGGCCCCGTGCCGCTCGTCACAGCAGAAAAGGCGTAAGTCCCGCAAAGATGGAAACCTGAGTGCAGCCGACTCGGACAGCCCGCGTTGGGCCGTGAAGAGCGTTCACCTCCAGGAGGGTTGCATGGCTGTACGGCATCAGCTCATCAAGAGGCCGCCCCACGTGGTGTGGTCCGTGCTGGCCGACCCGGACCGCTACAGCGAATGGGTGGTCGGCACGTCCGACACCTGGCCCGCCGAGGGACAGTGGCCGCAGACGGGCGCCTCCCTGACCTTCGAGGTGCGCCTCGGCCCCTGGACGGTGACCAACAAGACCGTCGTACGGCGCGTCGAGCCGCCCAGGCAGCTGGAACTGGAGGCCCACTCCGGCCCGTTGGGCACGGCCAGGATCGCTCTGGACGTCCGTGAGTGGGGCGAGGACACCCTGCTCATCGTCGACGAGCACCCCCTGCGCGGCGCCGGCGGCACCCTGCACAACGCGGCCTTCGAGGTGCTCGTCCAGCTGCGCCACCGCGCGATGCTCAACCGGCTGGCGGACCTGTGCGAGAGCCGCTCGCTCCCCGAAACCGCCGACCGGTAGGACCCCCGGCGGTGCTCCCCCGTGCGCGGCCGGGCCCGCCCCGCTGAACAGGAGGCAGACATGCCGGACGCGGTGGTGATCGGCGCCGGGCCCAACGGCCTGGTGGCGGCCAACCTGCTCGCCGACGCGGGCTGGAGCGTGGAGGTACTGGAGGAACAGAGCCAACCGGGCGGCGCGGTGCGGCACGACCGCGAGGTGCACCCCGACTACGTCAGCGACGTCTTCAGCTCCTTCTACCCGCTGGCCGCCGCCTCCCCGGTCCTCGCCGGCCTGCACCTGGAACGCGAGGGGCTGCGCTGGAGCCACGCCCCCTACGTGCTGGCGCATCCGCTGACCGACGGCAGCTGCGCCCTGCTGGGCCGCAATGTCGAGGACACCGCCGCCGCCCTGAGCGACTTCAGTCCCGGGGACGGCGAGGCCTGGCGGGAGCTGCACCGGATCTGGGAGCGGCTGCGGCCGGACATCGTCGAGGCGTTGTTCACCCCCTTCCCGCCCGTGCGCGCCGGGGCCCGGCTGGCCATGCGGCTGCGCGGGGCGGGCGGACTGCGGCTGGCCCGGTCCCTGGTGCTGCCCGTACGGCGCCTGGGCGAGGAGGAGTTCGAGGGCGAGGGCGGCAGGCTGCTGCTGGCCGGCAACGCCCTGCACGCCGACCTCGCCCCCGAGGCGGCGGGCAGCGGCGGCTTCGGCTGGCTGATGTCCATGCTGGGCCAGACGCACGGCTTCCCGGTGCCGACCGGAGGCTCGGGCGTGCTGACCCAGGCCCTGGTGCGCCGGCTGGAGAAGCGCGGCGGCGCGGTCCGCTGCGGTGAGCGGGTGACCGAGGTCGTGGTGCGGGGCGGCAGGGCCGTCGGGGTGCGCACGGCGGGCGGGGAGGCGGTCGTCGCGAGCCGTGCCGTACTGGCCGACGTATCCGTGCCCGCGCTGTACGGCAGCCTCGTCGACGAGGAGCACCTCCCGGCGCAGCTGCTCGCCGATCTGCGCCGCTTCCAGTGGGACTTCGCCACCTTCAAGGTGGACTGGGCGCTCAGCGGACCGGTGCCGTGGCGGGCGGAGCGGGCGGCGTCCGCGGGCACGGTCCATCTCGCGGACGGCATGGACGAGTTGACGCGGTTCGCGGCGCAGATCGCCATGCACCAGGTGCCCGACCGGCCGTTCGCCATCTTCGGGCAGATGACCACGTCGGACGCCACGCGCTCGCCGCTGGGCACCGAGTCGGCGTGGGCGTACACCCACGTCCCGCACCGGATCACCGGTGACGCGGGTGACGGCGGGCTGACCGGCACGTGGGACCGGCGCGAGCAGGAGGTCATGGCCGACCGGGTGGAGGAACAGGTCGAGCGGTTCGCGCCCGGGTTCCGCGCCCTGGTGCGAGCCCGCCGCATCCTGGCGCCGCCCACGCTTGAGAGCCTGAACGCCAACCTGCACGGCGGTGCCATCAACGGCGGCACCACGGCCATGCACCAGCAGCTCGTCTTCCGGCCCGTGCCGGGCACCGGTCGCCCCGAGACCCCGGTCAAGGGCCTCTTCCTGGCCTCGGCGGGCGCGCACCCGGGCGGCGGTGTGCACGGGGCGCCGGGCTCGAACGCGGCGCGCGCCGCCCTGCGCGGGCACCTCCCCACCGGCCTGTCCCGCGTCCAGCGCGCCCTGACGCGCCGCGACCGCAAGGGCGACCGGACCGCGAGCTGACACCGGCCCGGCACCTCGGCGGCCCCCGGGGCCGTACGACTCCGCCGGGCTCGGCGCGTGCGGGGCACCGGCCGCTGCGTCGCGCGCGGGGCCGGCGTGTCCGTTGTCCGGCGTGCATCCGAAGCCGGGGTGCCCCGCCGCGGAGTCCGGAGCCGCCGCCCGCGGGGGTGCCGCCCCCGGGGCAGGGCGTACGCGGTGCGCCGTGACATGCTGGAACGGCTGATCATGACGGCGAGCGAGGACGTACGGCAGGGTGAGGAAAGCGAAACGGCCGACCTGGACGGGTACCTGGGATCGATTCGCGGCCTCCGACCCGGGGCTGCTGCGGCTCATGGCGGGACTGCGGACCGTGGGCGCGATCGCGCTCGCCCTGGCGCTGCTGGCCCTGATGGACGCCGGCGTGACGCACATGGTGGCCGGCGCCATGGCGGCCATGGTCGCCACGTTCGCCATCCGGGAGAAGCAGCGGCGGGAACAGGCCATCACCCTCGCGCTCGGCCTGCCGGTGGCCCTCGCGGCGATGTCGCTGGGCGCCCTGCTGAACACGCACGTCGTCGCGGGTGACCTCTTCTTCCTCGCCCTGATCTTCGGCGCGGTCTACAGCCGCCGGTTCGGCGACCGGGGGACGGCACTGGGGCTCATCGGGTTCCAGGTCTACTTCGTCTCGCTGTTCGTCCAGGCCGGCTCGGACACGCTGCCGGGGCTGTGCGCCACCCTGGTCCTCGCGTTCGCGTGCAGTGCGGCGGTGCGCTTCGGCCTGGTGGCGGAGACGCCCGAGCGCATCCTGCTGCGGTTGCGGGAGGCGTTCCGGGCGCGGCTGGCCCAGCTGGTGTCCGCGCAGACCGAGCTGCTGGACGCGGGTCCCGACCGGATGGAGAAGGCGCTGGAGGAGGTGCGGCGGCACACCGCCCGCCTTCACGAGACGGCCATGATGATCCAGGGGCGGCTGGAGGAGGGGACCAGCGACGACGCCGCCGCCTCGCACGTGCAGCGCCGGGTCGCCGACGCCGAGATCGCCGCCGAGCGGCTGGGCGTCCTGCTGCTCACCGCGCGCAGCGCCGAGCGCGCCGACACCCTCACCCTGCACCTGCCCGACGCGCCCGTGCCCGCGCCGGGCGACCGGCTGCGGGCCGAGGACGACATCACGGCGACCCTGCGGCGCGACCTGAACGCGCTGCGGCTGCTGGTCGCCCGGCCCGTCTCCGGCAGCCGGGGCACGGCGCTCGCCCACGTGCGCAACCGGCTGCTGGCCTACCGCGACGAGGAGAACCTGCCGCGCGCCCCCGCCGCCGTCCAGGACGTCTTCCGCGGCATCGGCGAGGCGGCGCGCGCGGTCCTCGGCCTGCGGCTGGCCTTCGACGGCCCGCAGGACGAGTCCGACGACTCCCCGGCCACGACACGCTCCCGCGAGGAGCTGGACGCCGAGGACATCGCGATCGCCGGTGCCGAGGAGAACGGCCGGGACGAGGACGAGGACGAGGACCGCACCGGGCTGCGGCGCCCCACCACGCGGGCCGCCGTCCAGGTGGCGGTCGGCTCCGCGCTGGCCATCGCGGGCGGCGAGTTCCTGTCCAGCCAGCGCTGGTACTGGGCGGTGCTCACCTGCTGGGTCGTCTTCCTCAACACGGCGTCCACCGGCGAGATCCTCGTCAAGGGCTACCGCCGGCTCCTGGGCACCGTCTTCGGGGTCGTCGCCGGAGTGCTGCTCGCGGGCGTGGTCGGGAACCACACCTGGACCGCGTTCGGTCTCGTCCTGCTGTTCATCTTCGCGATGTTCTTCACCGCGCCGCTGTCGTACGCCCTGATGTCGTTCTTCGTCACGGCGATGCTCGGGCTGCTCTACACACTCCTGAACACCTACAGCGCCGAGGTGCTCGTCCTGCGGATCGAGGAGACCGCCCTCGGTGCCGTCTGCGGGGTGGTGGCCGCCGCGCTGGTCCTGCCGGTGCACACCGACCGCCGCACGGACGAGCTGCTCGCCACGGTGCTGGCCCGGCTCGGCGACGTCACCGGCGCCGCGGTGGAGCAGCTGAGCGGCGGGCCCGCGCTGGACCTGCTGGACAAGGCCCGGGACCTCGACACGGCGCTGGAGGACCTGCGGGCGTCCACGCAGCCGCTCACGCACCCGATCACCCCGCTGCGCTCCCGCCGGCAGACGGCCCGTTACCTGGTGGCGCTCCTGGAGACGTGCGCGTACCACGCGCGGTCGCTGGCGGCGACGGCGGAACTGCTGCCCCACAGCAGGACGGTGGCCGCCGATCCCCGGCTGAAGAAGGCGGGCCGTCGCATCGCGCACAACATCGACGTGCTCGTCGCCCACGTCGAGGACCGGCCCGGCGCGGGCGCGGTGGAGACCGGCGCGAGCCTGGCGTCCATGCTGGAGGGCGACCGGCCGGGGGACGCTCCCCGGCACGACCGGGTCACCGGCCGCGTCCTGCGGCATCTGCAGCGGCTGGACGAGGGGGTGGTCGGCCTGGCCCGTCCGCTGGAGGTGCCCGTCGCGGCGTCCGACCGGCCCGCCGCCCGCCGGCCCGCCGCGCTGTGAGGACGGGGCCGGTCAGACGCCCGCCCTGTTCCGGGCGTGCTCGAAGGCGGCCATCGGATCGCCTCCGCTGTTCCAGGGCCAGGCGGTGACCGTGTTGCCGATCGCCTCGAAGACGGGGGCTGCCTGCTGTCGGCGGTCGGCGGCCATCAGCGCGTAGGCGAGGAGGTTCAGGTCGGCGAGCGTCTTCGCGTGGTGGAAGAACGACGGCTGCGGCCAGGTGTGGTGGGCGCGCTCCAGCGACTCGACGGCCTGCGGGTTGGTCCAGTGGTTGCGGGCCACCAGGGCGTCCACTCCCCCGCGGGCCAGCGCGGCGTTGTACTGCATGACCTGGGCGGTGAGTTCCACCGCGGCGCAGGGCGCGTTCGCCGGCATCCGGGGGCGTATCGAGTCGATGAAGTCGAGGACCTGGACCCGGGAGCCGGCCTCCTCCGGAGAGAGGTGGGCCAGCATGCTCAGGTACGCCTCCCGGTGCCAGCGGTCCCGCGCCAGGATCTCGTTCCAGGCGCCGAAGACGTCCGACTGCGCGTAGCGCTCCAGGCGGGCGATGCCGAGCAGCACGACCCACGGCGCGGGGTCCTGGGGGTCGAGGTCCGCCGCCCGCAGGCACTGCTTGGCGGCGGCGGAGGCGTCGGGCAGTCCTCCCGTGTCCCTGCCCCGGACGAGTTCGGACCAGGCGGCGAGGACGAGCGCGCTGGCGTTGCCCGGTTCACGGGTCGCCCAGGCGGACGGCAGGTGCGACTCGGACAGGTAGTCGGCCAGGACGGACAGCCGGTGCGCCCGCCGGTCCCAGTCCCCCGGGTCCTGTTCGAACAGGCGGGACATCTGGGCCACGCACAGGTCCGTCGTGCCGAAGGTGCCGGACCTGGTCGTCGCGCGCAGAGACTTCAGCAGCCTGCCGAGGTCCCCGTCGTCGAGCTCGGGGGCAAGGCGCGGCTTTCTGCGGCGACTTGAGAGAAAAGACATGATCGCATGCTATGAGTGACAAGAACCGCCACAAGGGGCGCGGCACGATCGTTACCGGATGCTGGCCGGCGGCTCGCGCCGCCCGCTCGCGGAGCGGCACCCCAGGGGCGCCGGGAGGTGCCCGCGGCGGCGGGTGACGGGAGCCCGAGCGGCCCGTGACGGGTCGTGAGGGGGCGGTGGGGCCGCCGTTCGCCCAGTGTGTGCCCTCTCGCCTCCAGCCGCCCGGCAGTGTAGACATGGGCACATGGTCCGACTATTGGGTCGATCCCGGGCTCGGTCGACCCGCCGGCACGACGCTCGGCGCACCGGGCGTGAGCGCGCTCGCGGAACGCACGCGCAGCGAGCGCGGCACGTGCCGCACAGACCGTCCGGACGGCGGGGCGCACCGGGCGGCGGGCACGGGCCCGCCGCCGGTCTGCGGTCGGCGCTGAGCGGGCGCAGTGTCGCGGGCCAGGTGTTCGTCTTCCAGCTGGTGATCGTGCTGATGCTGGTGGTCTCCGGGGTCGTCGCGCTGGTGCTCCAGGTGCGGCACGACAGCACGCAGGAGGCCCGCAACCGTTCGCTGGCGGTCGCCGAGACCTTCGCCAACGCGCCGGGCACCCTGGCCGCCCTCGGCAGCCCGGACCCCACGGCGATCCTCCAGCCGCGAGCCGAGGCGGCCCGCAAGGCGTCCCGGGTGGACTTCATCGTCGTGCTCGACACCGACGGGATCCGCTACACGCACCCCAAACCGGACCGGATCGGCAAGAAGTTCGTGGGGACGCTCGAGCCCGCGCTGGCCGGCCGTTCCTTCACCGAGGAGATCACCGGCACGATCGGGCCCCTGGTCCAGGCCGTGGTCCCCGTCGAGCGGGCCGACGGGTCGGTCGCCGGCCTGGTGTCGGCCGGGATCACCACCGCGAACGTCGGCGGTGCGGCCGACCGCCAGCTGCCGATCCTGCTGGCCGCCGCGGGGGCGGCCCTGATCCTCGCGACGGCGGGCGCGGCGCTCGTCAGCAGACGGCTGCTGCGGCAGACGCACGGCCTCGGCCCGTACGAGATGACCCGGATGTACGAACACCACGACGCGGTGCTGCACGCCGTCCGCGAGGGCGTCATCATCGCCGGCGGCGAGGGACGGCTGCTGCTGGCCAACGACGAGGCGCAACGCCTGCTCGGGCTGCCGGAGGACGCCGAGGGACGGCACGTCCTGGAACTCGGCCTCGACCCCGGCACGGCGGAACTGCTGGCGTCGGGACGCGTCGCGACGGACGAGGTGCACCTGGTCGGCGACCGCCTCCTGGCGATCAACCAGCGCCCCACCGACCTGAGGGGCGGACCGCCCGGCAGCGTCGCCACGCTCCGCGACTCCACCGAGCTGCGTGCCCTGTCCGGCCGCGCGGACGTGGCCCGCGAGCGGCTGAAGCTGCTGTACGACGCCGGGCTGGGCATCGGTTCCAGCCTGGACGTGGTCCGCACCTGCGAGGAGCTGGCCGAGCTGGCCGTCCCCCGGTTCGCGGACTTCACCACCGTCGATCTGGCCGACGCCGTGCTGGACGGCGAGGAACCCGAGGCCGTCACGGAGCTGCGGCGCACCGCGTCCGCCGGCATCCGCAAGGACGCGCCCCTGTATCCGGTGGGCGAGCGCATCGTCTTCGTCGACAGCTCGCCGCAGGCCCGCAGCCTGCGCACCGGCCAGGCCCTGGTGGAGCCCGACCTGAAGGAGGCCCCGGGCTGGCTCGCCCAGGACCAGGAGCGCTCCGCGCAGGTGGTGGCGTACGGGATCCACTCGCTGATCACCGTGCCGGTGCGGGTGGGCCCGCTGGTGATGGGAGTCGTCAACTTCTGGCGCTCCGAGAAGCCCGAGCCGTTCGACCTGGAGGAGCTGACCCTCGCCGAGGAACTGGTGGCCCGGGCGGCGGTCTCCGTCGACAACGCCCGCCGCTTCACCCGCGAGCACACGATGGCGGTGACGCTCCAGCGCAGTCTGCTGCCGCGCAGCCTGCCCGAGCAGAGCGCCCTGGACATCGCCTACCGCTACCTCCCGGCGCAGGCGGGCGTGGGCGGGGACTGGTTCGACGTGCTCCCCCTGTCCGGCGCCCGGGTGGCGCTCGTGGTCGGGGACGTGGTGGGCCACGGGCTGCACGCCGCGGCCACGATGGGCCGGCTGCGCACCGCGGTCCACAACTTCTCCGCCCTGGACCTGCCGCCCGACGAACTCCTCTCCCTCCTCGACGAACTGGTCGGCCGCATCGACCAGGACGAGGCCGCGGAGGAGAGCAACGCCGCGATCACCGGCGCGACGTGCCTGTACGCCATCTACGACCCGGTGTCCCGGCGATGCTCCGTCGCCCGCGCCGGTCATCCGCCGCCGGCGGTGGTCGCTCCCGACGGCCGCGTGGAGTTCGCCGAGGTGCCCGCGGGCCCGCCCCTGGGACTCGGCGGCCTGCCGTTCGAGACCGCCGAGCTCGAACTGGCCGAGGGCAGTCGGCTGGTGCTCTACACGGACGGGCTGGTCGAGGACCGGGAGCGGGACATCGACGCCGGTCTCGAACTGCTGAGCACCGCCCTGTCCGAGGCGGACCCGTCGCCGGAGAACACCTGCCGGGCGGTCCTGGACGCCCTGCTCCCGCCGCGTCCGAGCGACGACATCGCCCTGATCGTGGCCGGCACCCGGGCGCTGGGCCCCGACCGGGTGGCCGAGTGGCGGGTGCCGCCCGACCCGGCGGCCGTCGGCGAGGTGCGCGCCTCGGTCACCCGCCGGCTCGCGGAGTGGGGCCTGGACGACATGGCCTTCACGACCGAGCTGATCCTGAGTGAGCTGGTCACCAACGCGATCCGGTACGGCGGCGAGCCGATCCGGGTCCGTGTGCTGCGCGACCGCAGCCTGATCTGCGAGGTCTTCGACAGCAGCAACACCTCGCCCCACCTGCGCTACGCGGCGAGCACCGACGAGGGGGGCCGCGGGCTGTTCCTGGTCGCGCAGCTCTCCGACCGCTGGGGCACCCGCTACACCCCGGCGGGCAAGGTCATCTGGGCGGAGCAGCCCCTTCCCTGACACCGGTGGCGGTGCCTCACCCGCCGTGTGCGGGAGGAGCGTTCGTCCCGCCGGAGCTCTCGGCGCCAGGCGACGACCGGCCGGGGGGCGCCATGGCCGCGAACCCGAGTACCCCAACTGCCCTCTGCGTAACGATAAATTCCGCATTCAATTTTTCGGCCGTTCAATCACTTCCCGTGCCTGCCGCGGGCATTCGCCGTTCCGGGGCCGGACGGAAACGCGGAAACCCTTGTCATCACTGGGCCGAGCCCGTTCCTTTTGCACATCCGCGCCCGAGGCGTTCAACTGGAAATGGAGAACTACGTATCTCTCGCAAAGGGGATGGTGGTATGTCTTCCACCGAGTTTCTGACCGACGACATCACCGAAGTCCAGGGCATCGACGTGGAGGCGGCGCTCGACCCGGTCGAGGCCGACGGCCAATTCCGTGACAGCCGCGAGTGCGCCGCGCTCGCCCTGTCCTCCGGAACCGGCAACCTCCTGTTGTCGCCTCCGACGCCGCGGCCCAAGAAGGGCTGACGGGGGAATCCGAATGGAGCAGTCTGGCACTCCGACCCGATTGTCGGTCGCCGTGCAGGACCTTGCATCGGACGTGGTCTCCGCCCTTCGGGGCGGGGACCCCTTTCGAGTGTCCGGCAAGGTGGCGGCACGCGAGGCATCCGAGGCGAACGGCGATCCCGCACTGGCCGCCGTACGCGTCCTGGGAGCCGACGCGCTGCTGCCCGTCGTCCTGCGGCGCGCGCCCGCCGACCACGAGGACCTGCTCGTCTTCGACCTGGCCGTGCGGGCCTTCCCGCCGCCGGCCGACGCCTCCCCCACCTCCGTGTGGAGCCACTGGGCGATGCGGCGGACGCTGATGCGGCTCGACGCGTCCTTCGACGGTTCACCGGGGGACCATGCCGAACCCGGGGTCACGTGGCTGGAGGACGCCTCCTGGCAGTTCCTGACCCGTCAACTCGCCGTGCTGGCACCGCTGGCGGTGCCGGGGGGCGACTGCGGGGTGCTGCGCGCGGCCCGGCGGCGCCCCGTCGACGTCGCCCGCGGGTTCGTCCGGGCGGTCCGCCGCCGCGACTGGCTCCAGGCGGCCGGGGCGGGACGCTGGCTGGCGCTCCTCGACGGGGTGCCGGACACGCTGGGACTGGAGACCGGCCTGGAGTTCGTCGCCCAGATGGGGGCCGGCGATCCGCGGGTGGCCCTCCAGGTCCGGGCGGCGCAGTTGATGCGGGCCGGAGCACCGGTGTGACGGCGCGCGACGTCCGCGGGGTCGCCGAGGCCGCGCTGGCCTGGGTCTCCGGCAGCCGCGCGGGTTTCCGGCTCGGCGACGGCGCGCTCGCCCCGGACGGGGACGTGAACACCAGCTGGAAGCCGCTCGGTGAACTCGCCCAGGTGTGCGTCTGCGTCCGCCGGGCCACCGACCCCGCCGACCCGCTGCACCGCACCGCCTCCGACCTGCTCGACTTCGCCTGGCATCAGACGGACAAGGGCGCCCTCTTCCACGAGTTGCAGCACCTGGAGCCCTTCGCGACGTACCCGCTGGAGGTCTACGCGGCGTTCGCCTCGGCCGGCCTGCGGCACCGCGGCTACGAGAACGCCGCCACGACGGTGGCCCGCACCCGCGGCTGGCGGGTGACGGAGCAGGAGCCCAACCGCCGGCTGAGCGTGCTCAACTCCGAGCGGCGCGGCGGCATTCCGGAGCACGGCGACTTCCCGGAGGCGCTGCGGCGCACCTGGCTGGGCGGCCTCCCGGAGCCCTGGACCTTCGAGCGGGCCGCCGGATACACCCTCACCCACGTGGTCTTCCACCTCACCGACTGGGGCCTGCTCCCGCAGGGGGTGCCGCCGTCGGTCGCGACGTACCTGCGGCACTGGCTCCCGCCGTGGCTCGACACCTGCCTGGAGGACGGGCAGTGGGACCTGAGCTGCGAACTGCTGGCCGTGGCCGCGAGTCTGCCCCGGCTGCCCGAGCGGGCGGTCCTCCAGGACGCGTGGACGAGACTCGCCGCGGCGCAGCACGACGACGGCTCGGTTCCCGAGGTCGGCCCCGCCCCCGGCGGCCGGGCGGCGGTCACGGGCTTCGCCGCCTGCTACCACTCGACGCTGATGGCGGCCTTCGCCGCCGCCCTCACCCTCGACCGCCTCGACGGCGACGCAACCGCGGGCGCCGCGGCAGCGCCCCTCCCGCGGGCGACACGGCAGGGCCGCAACGGACAAGGAGCGCCGGGATGACCAGTACCCGCCTCATCCACACCGTCGGGGTCGGCGCCATCGAGTGGCTGCACGCCCACCGCGACGGCTTCCGGCTGGAGACGGACGTCGATCCGGAAGTCGGCTTCCTCGAACGCTTCAAGCCGGTCGGTGAACTGGCGCTGATCTGCAAGGTGTTGTTCCGGGAGGGCGTGGCCGGTTCGCGACAGGCCGAGCTGGCACGGCAGTTGCTCGACCACGCCTGGCGGAACACCCTCGACGGCGGCCGGATGCTGGTCCGCGGGCAGCGCACCGAGCCCGTCTCCCCCATCCCGTTCGAGGTGTACCTCCCGTTCAAGGAACTGGGGTACAGCCAACCCGGGCTGGAGGAGGGCATCCTGCTCAACCACCGGCTGCTCAGCACCGCCGCCTTCGAGATGCCGCCCGTGCGCCGGCTCGGACTCTCCGCGTTCCAGCGCCGCTTCGGGCTCACGCCCCGGCCACCGGAGACCGACGTCATCGGCAGGACGTGGCTGGGCCGCACCCCCGAACCCTGGACCGTCGAGGGGCACATCGCCTACGACATCACGCACACCGTCTTCCACCTCACCGACTGGGGCGAGCGGCCCGAGGCGCTGCCGCCCCGCATCGCCGACTACCTCGCCCTCTGGCTGCCGGTGTGGCTGGACGACTGGCTGGACCTCCAGCGCTGGGACCTGCTCGGCGAACTGCTGGTGGTCGACGCCTGCCTGCCGGAGCCCAGCCTCGACGAGCGGGCCTGGGAGGGCTTCGCCGCCGCCCAGCAGCCCGACGGCGCGATGCCCGCGCTGCGCGCCATGCCGGAGGGTGAGCCCGACGAGGTGTTCGACCTCGTCTACCACCCGACCCTGGTGGCCGCGTTCGCGTCGGTGCTGGCCACATCCCGCGCGCTGTCGCGGCTGGCGACGGCCCCGGCATGACCGTCCGGCCCGCGCCCTGGCCGGGCGCGCCCCACGGCGCCGACACCCCGTCCGCACCGGACGCGGCGAACGCACCGGAGGCACCGGGCGCGCCGACGGGACCGCCCGTGGACGCGGAGGCCGTCCGGCGGCGGCTCGACGCCGCCGTGGCCGCCGTCGACGCGCCCGACGTCGTCTTCGCCCTGTCCCGGCACGGACACCGCACCGTGCGCTCGGGCGGCACCGCCCCGCCGCCGCCCGTGCCCCGCTCCGCGCTGCGGTACGAGATCGGCTCGGCCTCGAAAACGTTCACCGGGCTCCTGTTCGCCCAGCTGACCCGCACCGGCGCGGTCTCCGGCGGCGAACCGGCCGCCGCCCTCCTGGACCCGGGCCACGAGACGTCACGGCACCCGGTCACGCTCGCCCACCTGATCACCCACACCTCCGGGCTGCCCGCGCTGCCCGCCGACTTCTTCCCGCGGGCGCTGCCCACCTGGCGCACCAACCCTTACGCGGGCTACCCCACCGAGCGGGTGGTCGACGCGTTCCTGCGGGCCCGGCCTCGGCACCGGCCCGGCACGCGCTGGCACTACTCCAACTTCGCCGTCGCCGTACTCGGCCACGCCCTGGTCGCGGCGACCGCGACACCGTGGGAGGAACTGGTCGCGGCCCGGGTGCTGCGCCCCCTGGGGCTGACCGGGGTCGCCCTGAGCGCCGGGGGTCCGGGGACCGACGCCACCGGGCACCGCAAGGACGGCACGACCCGTACGCCGCCGCTGGTCGTCGGAGGGTTCCAGGCGGCCGGCGCCGTCCGGGCCGCCCCGCACGACCTCCTCACGTTCCTGGAGGCCCACCTGGAGCCGTCCCGGTCACCGCTGACGGGCGCGCTGCACGCGGTCCGGCGCCCGGTGCTCCGGCGCGGGTTCGGACACCGGCACACGCACACGGTGGCGTGGTTCCAGCACCCCACCGGGCACGGGCCGATGTACTTCCACTGCGGGGCGACGCTCGGGCAGCAGGCGTTCCTCGGCTTCCACCCGGGCACCGGCACCGCGCTGGCCGCCGTGTGCACGCGCCGGTTCCGCGCCCGCGACGCCTTCGTGCCCACCGCGTACGCGCTGCTGGCCGAGCCGTAGCGGGCGCACGGGCGCGAGGACGCCTGCCGCCGCCGTGGGCCGCGCCTTGCGAACGCCGGCGGGGCCGGGGCCGGGGCCGCGGTCCGGCCGGCGTTCGGCGACGGTGACGGCGGTTCCTCGCGGACGTCCCGTCAGAGGCGCTGCCAGAGAGCGGGGGTGAGCGCCGGCTGCCAGGCGCCCTGGGCCTGGTGACCCTGGAGGCACTGGTAGGTGACGCCGTCGTACTTCACCCGGGTGCCGGTGTCGTAGATCCGGCCCGCCGACCAGCCGCCCTGCTGACCGTCCTGCGCGGTGGGCGTACCCGACTGCCCGGTGCTGGTCTTCAGGGTGAGGCCGTACTCGCTGAGCAGCGGGTTGACCGGCTGGTAGAACGTCGTCCCGCCGCTCTTGCAGTCCCCCGAGCCGCCCGAGGTGACGCCCTGTGCCTGGGTGCCCGAGACGTACGAGCCGCCGGAGTCGCCCGGCTCGGCGCACACCGTCGTGCGGGTCACGTTCTCGACCGTGCCCTCGGAGTAGGTGACGCTGGTGCCGTGCTCCTCGACCGTGCCGCAGTGCCAGCCGGTGGTGGAACCGGAACGGCAGATGGCGGCGCCGACGAGCGCCTGCACGGAGCCGGCGATCTCCACGTTCTTGTCGCCTTCGCCCTTGACGGTGGCGGTCGTGGTCCAGTCGCCGGTGACGGCCACCCACGACATGTCGTTCTTGGGGAAGACGGACGCCTGGAAGGTGCCCTGGGCCACCTTGTTGAAGCCGGTGGTCTTGGCGCCCGCCTTCCCGCAGTGGCCGGCGCTCGCGAAGCCCTGCTGCTCGCCCTTGGTGACGGAGAACCCGACGGAGCACCGGGCCTGCTCGTCGATGTAGTAGGCGTCGCCGCCCCTGACGTCGTGCAGGGCGCGCGGCCGGTCCGGGGACACCTTGACGTCGACGAGGCCCCGCTCCACCCCGGCCGCCTTGACGACCGCGTCCGCCGCGGCCTGGCTCGTCGCCTGGAGGGTCACCTGGTTGGCCCGTACGTCGACGTACCGCACCGGCGTGTCGACGCCCTTGGCACCGGCGGTGGCGCGGTCCAGCTTCTCCTTCAGGGCGGTGAGCTCCGCCAGTCCCCGCTTGACGACCACGGCCCGGGCGCCGCCCGCCTCGATGGCCGGGACGGTGGCGGCGTCGGTGGTCGCGACGGTGAGCTCGGCGGAGGTCGGGCCCTTCACCCAGGCTCCCGCGAAGCGCGAGCCCAGTGAGTTCTGGAGCCGGCCGGCGCGGGTGCCGGCCTCCGCCTCGTTCACCAGACGGGCCTTGGCCTGACCGCCTGTCAGGCCGAGGTCCCGCTGGAGGGCGCGCAGCAGCGTCGCCGACGGCTTGTCGGCGCCGAGGGTCTGCGCGGCGGAGGGCGCCGCCGCCGGCACGGGGTCGCCCGCCGCGGTCGCGGGCGGCCCCGTCAGTGCGAGCGTGCCGAGCACGGTGAGCGCGGCACAACCTGCGCCGGCGTATCTGTGGACCATCGGTGTCTCCTCGGGTTCGGAGCGAAAGGGCTTCGAAACCGTAGGTTTTGCCGCAAAACGATCGAACGATGTCTGGTTCGCGCCCGTTCCGCGCATTGGCCGACACGAAGGGCCCGCCCGGCGGAGTGCCGAGGGCCCCCGCCGGCGCCTGACGCTCCACCAGAGACGTCTCTCAGGCGGGCTTGAGGCCCGGGTTGCCGGCCTCCGTCACGAAGGACGCGGCCGTGGAGATCGGCGCGCCCGGCGTCGTCACCGCGGACACCGTCTTGAAGTCGGCCCGCGCCGCGTCCTTCCCGAGTTCGACCCGCAGATAACCGCGCCGCCCGTTGTAGAACCTCAGATGCGGATTGGCCTTGGT
Source organism: Streptomyces sp. NPDC054842 (assembly GCF_053611025.1). Taxonomy (NCBI): domain Bacteria; kingdom Bacillati; phylum Actinomycetota; class Actinomycetes; order Kitasatosporales; family Streptomycetaceae; genus Streptomyces; species Streptomyces sp. NPDC054842. The sequence goes on along the minus strand of NZ_JBSGZN010000046.1, from coordinate 7,201 downwards.
GTAGGTCTCCCAGTTGCCCGGTTTCTCGGCGCCGTCCTTGCCGCTGGCCACGGACGTGGCGACGAGCTCCGTGCCGAGGGTCCGCGAGCCGGGGTCGTCGAAGGACTCCTTGATGTCGAAGGCGTAGCCCACGTGGACGTCGCCCGTGAGCACCATCAGGTTCTTGATCCCGGCCGACTTGACCCCGGCGAGCACCCGGTCGCGGGAGGCGCGGTAGCCGTCCCAGGCGTCCATGGAGACCTTCGCCGGGTCGTTCAGGTCGAGTTTCCTCTGGGAGAAGCAGACCTGTTGCGGCACCACGTTCCACACGGCGTTCGAGGAGCGCCAGCCGCTGATCAGCCAGTCCTCCTGGGCCGCCCCGGTGATGGTGCGCCCGGGGTCGTCGGACTCGGGGCCGGGCACGTGCTGCACGTCGCCGTACGCCTGGTCCGAGCGGTACTGGCGGGTGTCGAGGACGTCGAACTGGGCCAGCGAGCCCCACTGGATGCGGCGGTAGAGCTGGGCGTCGGGCCCGTTGGGCAGCTGGGCGGCGCGCAGCGGCTGGTTCTCCCAGTAGGCGCGGTAGGCGGCTGCCCGCCGCAGCAGGAACTCCTCCGGCGGGTCGTTCTTCTCGTCGACGGCGCCGGCGTAGTTGTTCTCGGTCTCGTGGTCGTCCCAGGTGACGACGAAGGGATGGGCGGCGTGGGAGGCCCGCAGGTCGGGGTCGCTCTTGTAGAGGGCGTACCGCAGCCGGTAGTCCTCCAGCGTCTTGGCCTCGCGGTTGAAGACGTCGGGCAGCTTGCGGTCCGTGTAGCCGCGGGCGCCGCCCTCGGAGTTCACGGCGTACTCGTACAGGTAGTCGCCGAGGTGGAAGACGATGTCGACGTCGTCCTGGGAGAGATGGCGGTGCGCCGTGAAGTAGCCGTCGTGGTAGGCCTGGCAGGAGACGGCGGCGAAGGTGAGCTTCGCGGTGGCGGCGGCGGTGGCCGGCGCGGTGCGGGTGCGGCCGGTCTCGCTGATCCAGGCACCCGTCCGGAACCGGTAGAAGTACTCGCGGTCGGCGGCCAGGCCCTCGACCTCGATGTGCAGGGAGTGGTTGTACTCGGGCAGGGCGGTGGCGATCCCGGTGCGGACGACCATGCGGAACCGCTCGTCGGACGCCACCTCCCACTGCACGAGCACCGACCTCTGGCCCAGTCCGCCACCCGGTTCGTACGGCGACGGCGCGAGCCGGGTCCACAGCAGCACCGAGCTGGGGGTCGGGTCCCCGGAGGCGATGCCCAGGGTGAAGGGGTTGTCGGAGATCCTCGCCGAGTCGAGCGCCGCGGCGCGGGCGGCACCGGGGGTCGGCAGGTTGGTCGAGAAGGCGAGGGCCGCGGCGGCGGCGGTGACGGTGAGGAAGCGGCGGCGCCCGAAGTGCCGGGCGGCGGCTCGCAGTTCGGGGTCATGGGCGGAGGGCGTGTGCTGCGGCAGCGCTCTGTGACGGCCTGCTCGGGTCATGTGGTCTCCTCTCACGGCGGCGTGCGCGGGGCCCTATGACTTCCGTACGTCGAACGACAGGGCAGCGGACTCGTGCATGCTAAACAGACAATGATCGCAATTCCGGCAGGCGGGGTGGTCCGCGAGCGTCCCGGCCGCGACCGTCGTCCGTACGGCAGCGGAAGAGAGTTGACGCGGCGTCGGATGCGGGGGTCCGGTAGGTGACGGTGCGTCGGACGCTGCGGCGAGACGGGAGGCGTCGGCGCGTGGGGCGCCCGGAGGGGACGACAGGGGGCGCGGCACCGGGCGGCGGGCAAAACGGGGCGACGGTCAGCGCGGCACCGGACGGGACGGACAGGACGGCTGACGGGGGGCGCGGCACCGGACGCCAGGGACAGGCCGGGACGAGAGCCGGCGGGCACGTCGGACCTCCGGCGGGGCGGCAGGCGACGAGGGGCCGGGGGTGGCGGGGCGGGAGCAGTCCTGCCGGACGAGGCGTCGCGGGAGCAGTCCTGGTGGATGCCGTGAGGCGGGAGCAGTCCTGCCGGACGAGGCGTCGCGGGAGCAGTCCTGGTGGATGCCGTGAGGCGGGAGCAGTCCTTCCGGACGAGGCGGAGCGGGAGTCGCCGTGCATCCGGCCGTTCCGGGAGGCCCGGGTGGTCCCCGCGCCCCGCGGTTCGCCGAGTGAAGCCCTCTTCGCCCGCCCGTGAGGTTCCCGACGAGCGGGTCCCGACCGGCACCCCGAGTGCGCCCGGCGCCCGGACGGAGGAGCGTGGGGGTGAGGAGGGCTGCCATGGGTGTGACCATGTCCCGGCGCGGGGACGGCGAGGACCGCGGCTGGCTGCGCGGCGCGGCACCGCCCCCGCGCTGGGTGCGGGCGCTTCCCGTCGTGCTGCTGCTGGGCGTCGGCATCGCCGAGCTCGTGAGCGGCAGGCCGCTGGACATCGGCTTCCTGCTGGGAGCCATCCCGTCGCTTGCCGTGCTCTCCTACGGGCCGGCCGCCACCGCCGCGTTCGGCGGCGTCGTGGTCGTCCTGCTGAACATCCCTGCCCTGCACATCAACCATCCCGGCAACACCGACCTGTTGACCATCACCTTCATCGCGGCCCTGAGTGTCTTCGTGTCCCTCGTGCGCAGCCGGCGCGACGCCCAGCTGGTCTCCGTGCGCAGTGTCGCGGAGGCGGTCCAGCTCGCCGTCCTGCCACCGCTCGCCGAGCGCATCGGTCCCGTGCGCTGCTCCGGTCTGTACCGGGCGGCCCAGCACGGGACGCTGGTGGGCGGCGACTTCTTCGACGTGCGCGACGGCCCGTTCGGCGTGCGCGCGGTGATGGGCGACGTCCAGGGGCACGGCCTGTCGGCGGTCGGGACGGTCGCCTCGCTCCTAGGGGCGTTCCGGGAGGCGGTGCTCGACCGGCGGGAACTGACGTCGGTGGCCGGTCGGCTCGACCGCCGGCTGTCCGTGGACTCGGCCGCGACCCCGCACTCCGAGCTGTTCGCCACCGCCCTGGTGCTGGAGTTCTCCGAGGACGCCGATGCCGTACGGATCGTGTCCTGCGGCCATCCGCAGCCGCTCCTCCTGCGGGACGGCAAGGCCGTCGAGATCGAGGTGGAACCCGCGGCGCCGCTCGGGGTCGGGCTCCTCGGCCTGTCCCCGCCCCGTGAGTGCCGGGTACCGCTGAAGCGTGGCGACCGGCTGCTGCTGGTGTCCGACGGGGTGACCGAGACGCGGGACGCGGCCGGCGCGTTCTATCCCCTGGTGGACCGGCTGACCGCCTTCGCCGACACCGCCCCCGAGGCTCTGGTGGACCTGGTCTGGGCGGACCTCGTGCGCTTCGGCACCACGATCCGCGACGACGTGACGATCCTGCTCCTCACCCCGCGGCCGGAGGACGGCAGGGACTGACGGCGTGCCTGGGGCGGGGGTTCCGGGGCATACGGACGCCATCGGGGAGGAGAGGTTGCATGGATCTGGCACGAGGAAGCGGTGGCGATGCCGAGGGCTGGCTGTGGGCGCTGGGGGCTCTCGCGCTGTACGCCGTGATCAGCTACGGGCTGCAGTACCGGGCCCGCGCGCGGCGCGGCTCGCGGCACCCGGCCAGTGACGCGCTGCACGACCTCAAGGACCGCGAGGAACCGCAGCGGCCGGCACAGCGCGTCATCAGCCGCGTGATCATGCTGGGCGGGGCGCTGGTCACGGTGCTGGTCGCGTTCACGACGTCCGGAGCGCTGCGCGTGGTGGCCACCGGTCTCACCGCCCTGGTCGCCGTGGGCGCGTGGGCGTACTACGACCACCGCACGGAGGTGCCCGCCTCGTCCCGCTGAGGCGGGGAAGCCCCCCGGGCCGGACTCACGGGAGTCCGGCCCGGGGCGTTTTCCGGAGGGGTCTCACGGGCCCGGTCCCGGGTCCGGCCGCACCGCCTCGGCGATCCCCGCGCGGGCCGCTTCGAGCTGGGCGGCGAAGGCGATGCCGAGGAACAGGGCGACCCCGGTCAGGTTGGCCCACAGCAGGAGCGCCACGAAGGCCGTCAGAGGCCCGTACAGGGCGCCGAAGGAACCGCTCTCGGCGACGTAGAAGGCGAGCAGCCAGGTGGCCGCGACCCACAACACGAGGTGCACGGCCGAGCCGAAGGCGAGCCAGGTGTAGCCCGGCTGGTCCCGGCGGGGTGCCCAGCGGAAGATCACGGCCGAGGCCACCCAGGCGAGCGCGATGCCCACCGGCACCTGGATCGCTCCCCACCAGTCGAGGCTGCCCCCGGGCAGGCCGAGCGCCTCGACCACCGAGTCGCCCACGGCCTCGCCCGCGACGAGGACCAGGAAACCCAGGACCATGGGCATGCCGGCGGCGAGCGCGAGCAGCAGCGACCTGCCGTACTTCCGCAGGAAGGGCCGGTCGCGTTCGATGCCGTAGATGCGGTTGGCCCCCCGCTCGACCTGGCCCATCGCCGAGGCCAGGTTGAGCACCGCGAAGGCGAGGCCCACCCACATGGCGACGGCGCTCCACACCCCCGTACCGGCGCTGCGGCGCGTCTTGTCCAGGGCGTCCTCCACCAGGTCCGTGCTGGCGCCCGGCACGATCCGGCTCAGGGTGAGCTCGATGACCCGCCCCACGCTCTCGGTGTGCACGGTGGTGGCCACGCCGACCAGGGCGATGGTGAACGGCACCATGCCGAGGACCACCTGGAAGCCGAGGGAGCGCGCGCTCGTGAAGCCGTCGGCGTAGCGGAACCGGGAGAACGCGTCCAGGAACAGGCGGCGGCCGCCGTAGCGGCGCAGTGCGGTCAGCGCCTCGTCGCCGGAGAGTTCCTCCCCGATCATGTCCCGGGTCTGCGGGACGTGCACAGCGGTCCCCATGGTGTGCGTCTCCTCGTGTCGTCCGGCCGGCCCCGCGGGCGGGCCGCCCGCGGGGAGCACGGCCCACCCTGTCGTCTTTCCTGCCGCGGGGGATTCAGCCGCTCGCGGGACGACCGCCCGGGACATCGCTCCCCCGTCGCGTCCCGGCCCCCGGGTGGGGGCCGGCGGCCCGACGGCGCCGCGCCGCGGCGATCGGCGAGCACTCCTAACTGCGGCGTGGTTGGCTGCGGTTCATGCAGACATGGTCAGGACGTCCCTATCCGCTCGGTGCCACCTACGACGGCTCCGGTACGAACTTCGCCCTGTTCTCCGAGTGCGCCGAGAAGGTCGAACTCTGCCTGGTCGACGACGACGGCCGGGAGCGGCGTGTCACGCTCCCCGAGGCCGACGGAGGCGTGTGGCACGGCTATCTGCCGGACGTGCGTCCCGGGCAGCGCTACGGCTACCGCGTGCACGGTCCCTGGAACCCCGCGGAGGGCCTGCGCTGCAACCCGGCCAAGCTCCTCCTCGACCCGTACGCCACCGCCGTGGACGGGCAGATCGACGGCCACCCCTCTCTGACGGGGCACCGGCTGGACGACCCCGGGCGGCCCGACGAACGCGACAGCCTCGGCCACGTCCCGCTGGGTGTGGTCACCGACCACCGGTACGACTGGGAGGGCGACCGCTCACCCGACCGGCCGTACCACCAGTCGGTGATCTACGAGGCTCACGTCAAGGGACTGACGCGGCTGCACCCCGACGTCCCCGAGGAGATCCGCGGCACCTACGCGGGCCTGGCGCACCCGGCGGTCGTGGACCATCTCCAGAAGCTCGGGATCACGGCAGTGGAGCTGATGCCGGTGCACCAGTTCACCCAGGACGGCTTCCTGACCGACAAGGGCCTGTCGAACTACTGGGGTTACAACACCATCGGCTTCTTCGCCCCGCACAACGCCTACTCCTCGGCGGGCAGCAGGGGCGGCCAGGTCGACGAGTTCAAGTCGATGGTCAAGGCTCTGCACCGGGCGGGCATCGAGGTGATCCTCGACGTCGTCTACAACCACACCGCCGAGGGCAACGAGAACGGGCCGACCCTGTCGTTCCGCGGTATCGACAACCGGTCGTACTACCGGCTCGTGGACGACGACCCGGCCCACTACTTCGACACCACCGGCACCGGCAACAGCCTGCTGATGCGCCACCCCAACGTGCTCCAGCTGATCATGGACTCGCTGCGGTACTGGGTCACCGAGATGCACGTCGACGGCTTCCGCTTCGACCTCGCGGCGACCCTCGCGCGCCAGTTCCACGAGGTGGACCGGCTCTCCGCGTTCTTCGACGTGGTCCAGCAGGACCCGGTGATCAGCCGCGTCAAGCTCATCGCGGAGCCCTGGGACATCGGCGACGGCGGCTACCAGGTCGGCAACTTCCCGGCGCTGTGGAGCGAGTGGAACGGCCGCTACCGCGACACGGTCCGCTCCTTCTGGCGCGGTGACGACCACACCGTCGCCGACCTGGCCGGCCGCCTGCTCGGCTCGTCCGACCTGTACCAACGCGACCGCAGGCGGCCGCGCGCGAGCGTCAACTTCGTGGTGGCCCACGACGGTTTCACCCTGCGCGACCTGGTCTCCTACACCGAGCGGCGCAACGACGCGAACGGCGAGGACGGCCGCGACGGCGAGAGCGACAACCGCTCGTTCAACTGCGGGGCCGAGGGCGCCACCCGGGATCCGGACGTGCTGCGGCTGAGGGCCCGCCAGCAGCGGAACATGCTGACCACCCTGCTGCTCTCGCAGGGGGTGCATGATCGCGCACGGCGACGAGCTGGGCCGCACCCAGCAGGGCAACAACAACGCCTACTGCCAGGACAACGAGGTCTCCTGGACGGACTGGGACCTGGACGAGGAGCGCCGCGGCCTGCTGGCCTACACGCGGAGGATCGTGGCGCTGCGGCGCGCGCATCCGGTGCTGCGGCGGCGCCGCTTCCTGCGCGGTCCTGCCGAGGGCACGCCGCCCGAGCGCGCCGACGTGGTGTGGCTGCGGCCCGACGCGGGCGTCATGACCGACGAGGACTGGCAGCGCGGGGACATCCACGCGCTGGGCGTCTACCTGTGCGGCGACGCGATCAGCGAACGCGGCCCGGAGGGTGAGCGGCTGAGCGACGACTCGTTCCTCGTGCTGTTCAACGCCTGGCGGGAGCCGTTGCCGTTCCGGCTGCCGTCCGCGTCCTTCGGGGACATGTGGCGGACCGTCGCGGACACGGCCGACCCGGCGGGCGAGGAGTCCGACGAGACCGAGTTCAAGGCGGGGGTCCGGCTGACGGTCGACGCGCACAGCATGCTCGTACTCGGCCGCCCCCACCGGACACCGGACGCCTGACCGCCGGCACCGCGCCCGGACCGGGCGCGGT
>NZ_JBSGZN010000045.1:0-64235 GCF_053611025.1 Streptomyces sp. NPDC054842 | reverse complement strand
GAGTTGTCCCGGGTGGCGCCACCGGCCGTTTCCGTCGGGGCGGACGCGGACCGTCAGGCCCGCTCGACGCGCTCCACGTCGTCGAGCATGCCGTTGCGCAGCTGCGTGATGATCCGCTTGATCAGCCGCGAGACGTGCATCTGGGAGCAGCCGAGGCGTTCTCCTATTTCCGCCTGGGTGGCTTCCTCCACGAACCGCAGGTGGATGATCTGCCGGTCGCGCTCACTGAGTTCGGCCACCAGCGGGGCCAGCGTGTGGAAGTCCTCGACGAGGCGCATGCCGTCGTCCTCCACGCCGATGAAGTCGGCGAGGACGGCTTCCCCGTCCTGGGTTCCGTCGCCCGTGAGGGCGGCGTCCAGGGAGGAGGAGTTGTAGCCGTTCGAGGCGATCTGGGCCTCCACGACCTCCTGCTCAGACAGGTTCATCAGCGTGGCCAGTTCCGCGACGCTCGGGTCCCGGTCCAGGCGGCTGGAGAGTTCCTCGCGCGCCTTGGCCAGCTCCACGCGCAGTTCCTGGAGGCGGCGCGGGACGTGCACCGCCCACGTCGTGTCACGGAAGAAGCGCTTGATCTCGCCGACGATGTACGGCAGTGCGAAGGAGGTGAACTCGACCTCGCGCGAGATCTCGAAGCGGTCGATGGCCTTGATCAGGCCGATCATCCCGACCTGGGCGATGTCCTCCAGGTCGTCGCCGCGGTGCCGGAAGCGGCCCGCCGCGAAGCGGACCAGCGACATGTTCATCTCGATCAGCGTGTTGCGCGCGTACTGGTACTCGTGCGTGCCCTCTTCGAGCTCCGCGAGGCGCTGGAAGAACTGACGGGACAACTCCCTCGCGTCGCGCGGAGCCACGGCACGTGGATCCTCGACGACGGGCAGCGCCTCCTGACCAGTTCCGGTCCGGGCGGACTCCTGGGTGACCTTCGACCGGCTCGCGGCGGTGACGGTGTCCATTACCTCTCCCACGAAACTGTTCGCCCTTCCAAGCATCGTGTCTGGCCGACTACCCCGTAAGTCCGAACCCATGTCTGCTTTTTCGGGGCGAGTTTTCTGACGATCCGTCATCTCATCGGTGCGGAGCCGACGGATGTGCCTGCTCCGGGTGTCCGGTGGCGGACGGCGAGGAGGGCCGCGTCCACTTCCCCGGTACCGGTCGCGACGCAGCGCGCGTACGCCGGTCCGTCCATGCGGCGGCGGACTCCGGGGCCTCCGCTCCCGGCGTGCGGCACCCGCGGCGTGTCGTACCGCTCGACGAGGTCGCCCTGGCCGGCGGGGTGGAGCATCGGCACGGTGTTCTCCCGGTGGACGGTCGTTGACGGTGATCGACCGTCGCCGGTGATCGTTCCCGACGGGACCTACCCGGCGGCTGCCGCCGTACGCCGGCCCCAAGGGCCCGAGCCCTCCGGGTCCTTGGGCCCGGCGCCCGTGGGCCGTTGGTCCCGCCGCCACGCACAACGCCCTGGCAGGCCCGCCGCCCTGCACAACGCCCGGGCGGTCCCGCCGTCACGGACCACGAAGGCCCGGCTTCGGTTTCACCGGGCTCCGGTGCCGGAGACGACGGCGGTCCGGGCTCACCGTCGGGACGAGGGTCCCGGCCCCACCGCCGCGACGGCGGGCCCTGGGCACTCGCGTCCCCGCGGACGCCGCCGGTCCGGTCCCGCTGAGGCGGCAGCGGACGGGCGGGGAGACGCGCGGCCGGACCGCGGCCGCGCGCCGGCCGGGCGTCACTCGTCGATGGCCGCCCCGAACGCCGCGTCGAGCGAAGGCGCCCCGAGCGAGGCCGCGTCGAAGGTCCAGGACCCCGTCGCCGAGATGCCGCCGGCCCCCGCGGAGAGCACCCACACGAAGCCGTCACCCGTGTTCTCGCCGGGCGCGGAGGCCAGCAGCCCGAAGCGGCCGTCGGCGTTCGGGTCGGTCAGCCGGACCTGGCCGCCCCATTTGTCGCCCTTCTCGACGATGCCGGGGACATCCGCCGAGTTCTGGTCCCAGGACTTGGCGCCGTTCCCGGTCAGTCCGGCGGCCGTACCGCGCAGCACCCAGACGGCACCCGCGTCGGCGACCGTGCCCACGTCCTCGCCGGACGCGCCCACCGCCACGTCCGCGTAGCCGTCGCCGTTGGTGTCCGCGACGGACAGGTCGGTGCCCCAGCCGTCACCGGCCTCGGCGGTTCCGGGGACGCCGGGGGAGTCCTGCGTCCACCACCGGGGCTCGGCCGCGGGCCCGTCGGGGCCCCCATAACGCACGCCCAGGAGGCCGCCGGTCATCGACTCGCCCCCGTCGTCGGGGGAGTGCGGCTCACCGGTGACCAGGTCGTCGTAGCCGTCGCCGTTGATGTCACCGGACGCGGCGACCGGGCCGCCGCGCAGTTCGCGCGCGTACGTCAGCCCGTCCGCCTGCCCGGACAGCAGTACCGACCAGCCGTGCCCCGGCTCGGCGCCCGTGGTCACGCCGGACACGACGAGGTCGGCGTGGCCGTTGTCGTCGTAGTCGCCGGTGGTCAGCGACTTGGGCGTGATGTCGCGTTCCTCCGCCTGTGCGGAGAGCCGTTGCCGGGACTCGCGGCTGAGGGAGCTCGGCGCGCCCGCGTCGTAGCCGAACAGCTCCAGGTCGTCCCGGTCGAGCACGGCGAGCAGATCGCCCGGGGTCTCGTTGGTGAAGTGGGCGGCGGCCAGTCCCGAGCCGAACCGCTCGCCCGCGGTGGGTTCCTGGGTCTCCAGCCAGTCGCTGGCGGAACCGTGGAGGCCGGAGGCCGAGCCCCACAGGACCGCGACGCCGCCCGCGTCCTTGACCGTGCCGAGGTCCTCGCCGGGGATGCCGACGATCGCGTCGTCGTAGCCGTCGCCGTCCAGGTCGCCGGTCGCCACCGAGGTGCCGAAGCCGTCGGCGGGTTCGGCGGCGCCCGCGACTCCGGACGTGGACTGGCTGAAGCGCGCGGCGTTGGCGGTGCCGATGCCGCGGGACGAGCCGTACTGGACGGTGACCAGACCGGCGCCCTTCTGGCCGCTGACCGTCGCGCCCGGCGCGCCGACCAGGACGTCCTCGTATCCGTCGCCGTTGAAGTCGCTGTTGCGGTCGTCGGCGTGCGTGCCGCCGGGTGTCCCCGCGTAGGCGGAGGGGGCGGCCGCGATGGCGGCGCCGGTCACGAGAAGGAATGAGGCCGCGGCGAGGGCGGCCGAACGGTTGTTGCGCACGAGCGGCTCCTTGGTAAAAGGATGGCCGGGCAACGCCGGGGGGTGTCCGGAAAGGGCCCGTTCCTTTTCCGGCGCCCTGTTCGACACCGCGTGAGCCACAAGGGTTGTACGCGAGGGCGCTCCGGAACCGGAGCGGTCACGGTCGGTTTCCGGCCAGGGGGAGGAGAACTCCGCTCACCGGTCCCGCCGTCTCCGTGCACGGACGCGGCGCCACGACGGTCGGGAAGGCAGGCGCCGGTCGGCGGGAGGGCGGGCGGCGGCGGCTCAGCGGACGTCCGCGGCGGGACGCCCGACGGTGCGGAGCTCGTGCAGGTGGCGCTTCGTGACGCGGCCCGCGTGACGGGTGTCGATCAGCTCGCGAAGGCACGCGAGGAGACCGTTCCGGGCGGCGCCGAACGTGTCCCGCAGTTCCATGACCCGCCTCCCGCACCTGCCGTTTCCCGGCACAGTGCCACGAGCCGCGGTTCCACCGACAGCGGAACGCCGGTCGTCCGGCGCGCGGCGCTCCTACGCTGGGAGGGTGAGCGACCACGTGCCGAACGAAGCCCGCGTCATTCCCCTCCGCCCGGCGGCGGGAGCCTCGCCGAGCGCCCGCGCGGCCCGCGCGCCGCAGGGCCCGCGGCCGGCCGGCCCGCCCCAGGGGGCGCCCGGCGGCCGCCCCGCGCCCAGGGAGCCGCTGCTCCGCGACCTGGTCGGTGACGTGCTGCGCCGCGAGCGCCTCGCCCAGGAGCGCACGCTCCAGGACGTCGCCGACGCGGCCCGGATCTCGATGCCCTATCTCTCCGAGCTGGAGCGCGGCCGCAAGGAGGCCTCGTCCGAGGTCCTCGCGGCCGCCGCCCACGCCCTGGGGCTCGGCCTCGGCGATCTGCTGTCCCTGGCCCAGGGCGAACTCGTGCGCCTCGCCGGGGCCCGCTCGACCGGCAGCCGTGCCGGTCACGGCCGGCGCGCGCCGTCGGCCTCGCCGTACAACGGCCTGTGCCTGGCGGCCTGACCGGGACCGACGAGCCGGCCGTGCGACGAGTCGGACGGCCGGCGGCCGGGTGATCCGGGCGGTTCGGCCCGGCCCGGGTGACGTTCTGCCCGGCGCCGACGCGGGCCGTCCGGCGGCGCTTCCACGACAGGAGGGTCCGCCCGTCGTCGGGGGCCGGGCACCCACGCCCCCACCGGGACGCGAACGGCCGCCCGTCGACCCATGGGCCGGGATGCGGCCGTTCGTGCGCCGACCCGTTGGCCGGGACGGGGCCGTTCGAGCGGCGACCCATCGGCCGGGACGCCAACGGCCGCCCGTCGACCCATGGGCCGGACGCGGCCGTCCGTGCGCCGGTGCCTCCGTCGGCAGGTGACGGTCCGCGCGGCGCGCCCCCCCCGGGGCTCAGACCGTCGCCAGGCGGCGGCTGAGCACCTCGTCGGCCAGCCCGTACGCCACCGCCTCCCGGGCCGTGAAGACCTTGTCGCGGTCCATGTCCGCGCGCAGGGTCGCCACGTCGTGGTGCGTGTGCCGGGAGAGCACCTCCTCCACCTGGGAGCGGATCCGCAGCATCTCCTTCGCCTGGAGGCTGAGGTCCGAGACCGTTCCCTGCCGTCCGCCGCTCGCGGGCTGACCGAGCAGCACCCGCGCGTGCTCCAGCACGAACCGCCGCCCGGGATCCCCGCCGGCCAGCAGCACGGCGGCCGTCGACGCCGCCTGCCCCACGCAGAACGTGGAGATCGGCGCCTGCACGAACGTCATCGTGTCGTAGATCGCCATCAGTGAAGTGAAGGCACCACCCGGCGAGTTGATGTAGATCGCGATCTCGTTCTCCGGGCTCGACGACTCCAGATGGAGGAGTTGCGCGATGACGACGTTGGCGACACCGTCGTCGATCTCCGTGCCCAGGAAGATGATCCGCTCCGACAGCAGCCGGCTGAAGACGTCGTACGACCGCTCGCCCTGCGGGGTCCGCTCGACGACGTTCGGAATCGTGTAGGAACCCATGTCACAGCCCCATCCGTCGGCGGGACGCGGCGGGCCGGACGTCCTCCAGGGACTCCACGACCCGGTCCACCATCCCGTACTCCAGCGCCTGTTCGGCCGTGAACCAGCGGTCGCGGTCGCCGTCCCGGGAGATCGTCTCCTCGGTCTGCCCGGTGTGCTCCGCGGTGATCCGCTCGATGGCCTTCTTCGTGAACTCCAGGTTCTGCGCCTGGATCTCGATGTCCGCGGCGGTGCCCCCGATGCCGGCCGAGGGCTGGTGCATCATGATCCGCGCGTTCGGCAGGGCGAAGCGCTTGCCGCGCGCGCCGACGCTCAGCAGGAACTGCCCCATGCTCGCGGCGAACCCCATGGCGAGCGTCGAGACGTCGTTGGGGATCAGCCGCATCGTGTCGTAGATCGCCAGACCGGCGGTGACCGAACCGCCCGGACTGTTGATGTACAGGCTGATGTCGGTCCGCGCGTCCTCCGCCGAGAGCAGGAGCAACTGGGCGCAGACCCGGTTCGCGGAGACCTCGTCCACCTGGGTGCCGAGGAACACGATGCGCTGGCCGAGCAGTTGCGCGGCGAGATGGTCGTCGAAGCGTGTCGCCGGGGTGTCGCCCTCTTCGGCCCGTGGCCGCGAAGCCGCGTATCCGCCGGTGATGAGTGCTGTCATCGGTCCTCCTTGTCGTGGGCGGCTGCCTCGCCGCTCACTCCACTGTCGGCCCGGACGTCCCCCGAACCCGGCTTTCTTTGCCCGCAGCAGATTCGCCACGGGCAGAGGGGTCCGAGGATTCGGGCGCTCAGTACGCCCCGCTCTCGCGCAACTGGCGGAAGAAGGCCCGCACGTCGGACACCAGCAGGCCGGGCTCCTCCATCGCGGGGAAATGTCCGCCCCGGTCGAATTCCGTCCACCGCACGATGGTGTTCGTGCGGTCCGCGACATGGCGCAGCGGAAGGAAATTGTCGTGCGGGAAGACGGCGAGTGCGGTGGGCGCGGAGGAAGGCGCGGGCGTTTCACCCCAGTAGGCGGCGTGCGCGCGTTCGTAGTAGATACGGGCGGATGAACCGGCCGTCCCGGTCAGCCAGTACAGCATGACGTCGGTGAGCAGCTGGTCCCGGTCGACGGCTTCCTCGGGACGCTCTCGCGCGTCCGTCCACTGCCGGAACTTCTCGACGATCCAGGCGAGTTGTCCCACGGGTGAGTCCGTCAGCGCGTACGCCAGAGTCTGCGGGCGGGTGGCCTGGATGTCGGCGTATCCCTGTTCCTCCCTCACCCACCGCCGGCCGCGCCGCCACGACGCGAGCGTCCGTTCCCTCTGGTCCGCGGTCAGCGGGGCCAGTTCCTCCGCCGTCGGTTCCGAGGTCGCGGACCCCGAGGGCAGCAGGTTCAGATGGACGCCGACGACCTCCTCGGGGCGGATCCGGCCCAGTTCGCGGGAGATGGCCGCTCCCCAGTCGCCGCCCTGTGTCCCGTACCGCTGATATCCGAGGCGCCGCATCAGCTCCGCGAACGCGGCCGCGACCCGCTTGAATTCCCAGCCGGTCTCCCGGGTGGGTCCGGAGAAACCGAATCCGGGAATGCTCGGCAGCACGAGGTGGAAGGCGTCGGCGGGATCCGCGCCGTGTGCCCGGGGGTCGGTCAACGGGCCCACGACGTCCTGGAATTCGGCGATCGAGCCGGGCCAGCCGTGCGTCATGACGAGCGGGGTCGCATCGGGTTCCGGGGAGCGGATGTGCGCGAAGTGAACCGTGGCTCCGTCGATCTCGGTACGGAACTGCGGCCACTCGTTGAGACGTTTCTCCGCCGCCCGCCAGTCGTATGCGTGACGCCAGTGGCGTACGAGTTCGCGGAGGTAGTCGCGGGGAACTCCGTATGCCCAGCCCACGCCGGGCAGTTCGTCCGGCCAGCGTGTGGCGTCGAGACGCCGGCGCAGATCGTCCAGGTCGCTCTCGGGGATGTCGATGGTGAAGGGCCGGATGAGGGGGGTGGCGTCCTGCGGCGTGGTCATGTGCGCGGATGTTATCCCCGCTCACGCGGTGGCGAAGTGGCCCGGTGTGGCCCACGCGCCCGCCGGGGCGCGAGCCGGTCGGTCCGGACGGCGGTCGGCCCGGGGGCGCTGTCCTCGCCGGCCCGGACCGCCGCGACGACGTACCGGGTGGGCCCGGAGGAACGACGCTCTCCCTGCGGTCGGCGGCCGGTGGCCGAGGGTGTCCGGACCTCGACGCGGGCCACGGCTGCGGGCCGTCCGTCCTCGGTCGGCGCCTCGGTCCCGCCGTCCGGATCGTCGCTCGGCCCGCTCCGGCGTGCCCGGCGCGGTGCCGCTGGGCGCCGGGTGCCGGACGGCCCGCCGTGCGACCGATGAGTTTCCGGACGAGGATCGGTCGTTACAGGTGAAGAGGTTCCCGCCCGAGGAGGTACACATGTCCACCGACGGATTCACCACGTGTCTGTGGTTCGACGGCCGCGCCGAGGAGGCCGCCGACTTCTATGTCTCGGTGTTCAAGAACTCCCGGATCGGCAGGGTCGGCCGCTACACCGAGGCGGGGCCCGGCCCCGCCGGTTCCGTGATGGTCGTCGAGTTCGAGGCCAACGGCCAGAAGTTCGTCGCGCTGAACGGGGGGCCGCAGTTCACGTTCAGCGAGGCGGTGTCCTTCCAGATCGTCTGCGACGACCAGGAAGAGGTGGACCACTACTGGGACCGCCTCACCGAGGACGGCGGCGAGGCCGGTCCCTGCGGCTGGCTGAAGGACAGGTTCGGCCTGTCCTGGCAGGTCTTCCCGTCCCGGCTCATCGACATGATCGCCGACCCGGACCCGGTGAAGGCGGCGCGCACGACCCAGGCCATGTACGCCATGAGCAAGATCGACCTCGCCGCCCTGGAGAAGGTCCACGCCGGCGAGTAGCATCCGGACCCGCCGCCCGGACAGTGCGCGCGCACGCCCTGCCCGGGCCGGCCGGGCCCGGTCGGCACGCCGCCTCGCCGGGCGCCCCGCCGGGCCGACGGTCAGGTCCCGTCCTGGCGTCGCCGCCCTACCCGTGCAGCGCCGTGTACGCCCCGTTGCGGCTCAGCAGTTCCTCGTGCGAGCCGATCTCCCGTATCGCCCCGTCCCGCATCACGACGATGCGGTCCGCGTCCCGGATCGTGGAGAGCCGGTGCGCGACCACGAACGTCGTCCGCCCGCGCAGCAGCCGGGCCAGCGCCTGCTGCACGAGCGCCTCCGAGTGCGTGTCGAGCGCCGAGGTCGCCTCGTCGAGGATCAGCACCCGGGGGTCCCTGATCAGCGCCCTGGCGATCGCGAGGCGCTGGCGCTGACCTCCGGACAGGCGGGCCCCGTGCTCGCCCACCAGCGTGTCGAGACCCTCGGGGAGCCGGTCGACGAACTCCAGCGCGTTCGCGTCCCGCAGCGCCTCCCGCACCACCGTGTCGTCGGCGTCGTCCATGCCGTAGGCGACGTTCTCCCGGATCGTCCCGTCGAACAGGATCGACTCCTGGGGCACCACCGAGACGAAGCGCCGGTAGGTACGCAGGTCCAGCGTGCTCATGTCGGTCCCGTCGAGCAGCAGCCGGCCCGACGTGGGCCGGACGAACCCGATCACGAGGTTCAGCACCGTGGACTTGCCGGCCCCCGAGGCGCCCACCAGGGCGACGGTCTCGCCGGGGGAGACGCGCAGCGAGAAGTCGCGCACCGCCGCCCTGTTCTCGTCGTAGGCGAACCCGACGCGCTCGAAGGTGACCGCGCCGCGCACCGAGCGCACCTCCTCCTTGCCCTCGTTGTCCTCCAGTTCGGGCGCCTGGAGCACCTCGCCGACCGAGCGCACGGACTCCAGGCCCTTGGAGATGACCGGTGCCAGCGCGGCGAGCGTCGTCGTGGAGTTGGTCAGCGTGGTGAGGAACGCGCTGAGCATGACGACGTCGCCCGCCGTGACGCTCCAGACGCCGTAGTACGACACCAGCGCGGCGGCCGTCAGGAAGAGCACGCCGACGACGTTGAGGAAGACCCAGGCCAGCGATCCGAACCGCCCGTTGAGCAGATCCAGCCGCAGACCCGAACTGAGCACCTGGCGCAGCGTGTTGTCCATCCGCCGCAGCGCCTTGCCCTCCAGTCCGTGGGCGGGGGTGACCGAGATCAGGCGGGTCATCTCGGTGACCCGCGAGGACAGGTGCTGGACCTCGTGGCGGAAGTGCTCGTTGTGGGTGCGCAGCCGGGTCCGCAGCCGGGCCACGAGCAGGGCGGCGACGGGCACGACGACCAGGAAGACCGGCAGGAACTGCGGGGTGCGGACGGCGATGACGACGAGTCCGCCGGTGAGCACCGTGAGCGCGCCCAGTCCGGTCTCGGCGGTCTGCTGGACCATCTGCTCGACGGTCTCCACGTCCATGACGACCTTTGCCTGGAGGACTCCCGCGCTGACCCGTGAGTGGTAGCCGATGGACAGCTGCTGCATCCGGGTGCACAGCTCCGACCGCAGATCGGTGCCCATGCGGCGCACGCTGCCGTAGAGCAGGCGGACGTAGAGCAGGTGCAGCGGCAGGTTGAGCGCCAGGATGACCATCAGGACGCCGGTGCTGAGCCACAGCCGGCTGATCGGCCCGTGCTGGACGACGGTGTCGATGATCGACGCGGTGATCAGCGGCAGGAGCCACACCGGGCTGTGCTTCACGGTGAAGACGACGATCGCGGCGGCCAGGCGCCGGCGGTCGGCGCGGAACAGGTAGGCGAGCGTGCGGACCGGGTGTTCGTCCCGGTAGCGGTGGTCGAGCGGCCTTTCCGGCGACGCCATGGACGGGTGTCCTCCTCGGCACAGGGGTACGGGGCGAGCGCTTACTGCCCAGGCGGCGCCGGAGTACACCCCGCAACGCCCGTTCCGCACGCCCCAGTTCGCCTTGTGTCCTGCTCGACAAGAAGCGGCAACTATCTCTGCGCCGAGTGTGGACTCAACAACATCAGCATGCAACTCTCCAACAACTGACCGCAAAAACGCGACCCTTGCTCTCTCGTATCTCTTCCGCGTCCCCCCGTGACACCGCTCCAGGGCAGGAGAAGGATGATCAGACACCGTTGGAGAGGCCGCTTGCTGGCGGCCCTGCTGACCACAGCGCTCGCCCTCATCGGGCTCCCCGCGCTCACCGCGCCGGCCGCCGCGGCCGGCGGCCCCGATCTCGCCGCCGGCCGGAGCGCCACGGCGAGCAGCTCCAAGGCCGAGTACGGCGCGGCCCACACCACCGACGGCAACGCGGCGACCTACTGGGAGAGCTCGGGCTCCGGCTTCCCGCAGTGGGTGCAGGCCGACCTCGGCGCCGCCGCCCGGATCGACGAGGTGGTCCTGAAGCTCCCCGCGGCCTGGGAGAGCCGGAACCAGACCCTCTCGGTCCAGGGCAGCGGCGACGGCACGAGCTTCGACACGATCAAGTCCTCGGCCTCGTACGCCTTCACGCAGAGCGCCGGCAACACGGTGACGATCGGGTTCCCGGCGACCCAGGCCCGCTACGTGCGGATAACCGTCACGGCGAACACCGGCTGGTCCGCCGCGCAGCTCTCGGAACTGCAGGTGCACGGCGCGAGCGACTCCACCGGGAACCTCGCCGCCGGCAGGCCGTTCACCGCCAGCAGCTCGACCCAGACGTACGTCGCCGCCAACGCGGGCGACGGGAACCGGGCCAGCTACTGGGAGAGCCGCAACGGCGAGTTCCCGCAGTGGATCCAGGTGGACCTCGGCTCGTCGGTGCGCGTCGACCGGGTGGTGCTGCGGCTGCCGTCCGGCTGGGGCGCGCGGACCCAGACGCTCAAGCTCCAGGCGAGCGCGACCGGTTCGGACTTCCAGGACCTGACGGCCTCGAAGGGCTACGCGTTCAACGAGGCGAACGACCTGTCGCAGAGCGTGGCCTTCAACGCCACCACGACCCGCTACGTCAGGATGCTCGTCACGGCCAACACCGGCCAGCCCGCGGGACAGTTGTCGGAGCTGGAGGTGTACGGGCCGGCCACGGGCGACACCCAGGCGCCGACCGCCCCCACCGACCTGGCCTACACCGAACCCGCGACCGGCCAGATCAAGCTGACCTGGAAGGCCGCCACCGACAACGTCAAGGTCACCGGCTACGACGTCTACGCCGACGGCGAGCTGCGGACCTCCGTCGCCGGTGACGTCACGACGTACACGGACACCCAGCCGGCGTCGGCGACCGTCGCGTACTACGTGCGCGCCAGGGACGCCGCGGGCAACCAGTCGGGCAACAGCAACACGGTCACCCGCAAGGGGGACTCCGGCGACACCCAGGCGCCGACCGCCCCCGCCGACCTCGCGTTCACCGAGGCCACCAGCGGCCAGGTCCGCCTCACCTGGCGGGCCTCCACCGACAACGTGAAGGTCACCGGCTACGACATCTACGCCAACGGCGCCCTGCGCAAGAGCGTCGACGGTGACGTGACGACGTACACCGACACGCAGCCGGCGTCCGCGACGGTGACGTACCGGGTGCGCGCCAAGGACGCGGCGGGCAACCAGTCCGCCGACAGCAACACCGTCACCCGCAACGGCTCCACGGGCGACGGCGCGAACCTCGCCGTCGGCAAACCCGTCTCCGCCTCCTCCAGTGTCTTCACGTTCGTCGCGGAGAACGCCAACGACGACCGCACCAGCACGTACTGGGAAGGCGGGCCCGGCAGTTACCCGAACAGCCTCACCGTCAAGCTCGGTGCCAACGCCGACGTCGACACCGTGGTCCTCAAGCTCAGTCCGGACGCGGCCTGGGCGGCACGGACCCAGCGCGTCCAGGTGCTCGGCCGGGAACAGAAGGCCACCTCGTTCACGACCCTGGCCGCCGCGAAGGACTACACCTTCGACCCGGCGAGCGGGAACACGGTCCGGGTCCCCGTCGCCGGCCGCGTCGCGGACGTCCAGCTGGTGATCACCGCCAACTCGGGCTCCTCGGCCGGGCAGATCGCCGAGTTCCAGGTCCTGGGCACCCCGGCGCCCAATCCTGACCTCCAGGTCACCGGGATCACCTCGGCGCCGGCGAGCCCCGTCGAGTCCGACGCCGTGAAACTGACCGCGACCGTCCGCAACTCCGGCACGCAGGCCTCCGAGGCCACCGACGTCGAGTTCCGGCTTGGCGGCACCAAGGCGGGCACCGCCGACGTCGGCGCGCTCGCCGCGGGGGCCTCGGCCACGGTCACCGCCGACATCGGAGCCCGCGACGCCGGGACCTACCAGGTCGGCGCCGTCGCCGACCCGGGCAACAAGGTCGTCGAACGGGACGAGGGCAACAACTCCTACACCAGCCCCACTTCCCTCGTCGTCAAGCCCGTCTCCAGCTCCGACCTCGTGGCCGCCTCCGTCGGCTGGTCGCCCAGCGCCCCCGCCGAGGGCAACACGGTCACCTTCTCCGTCACCCTGAAGAACCAGGGCACCGTGGCCTCCGCGAGCGGCGCCCACGGCATCACGCTGACGGTACTCGACTCCTCCGGCGCCACCGTCAGGACGCTCACCGGCTCCTACGACGGAGCCATCGCGGCGGGTGACACCGCCCCCGCGGTGAAGATCGGCACCTGGACCGCGGGCAAGGGCAAGTTCACCGTCAGGACCGTGGTCGCGGCCGACGCCAACGAACTCCCGGTCAAGCGCGACAACAACACGAGCAGCCAACCCCTGTTCGTCGGCCGCGGCGCCAACATGCCGTACGACATGTACGAGGCCGAGGACGGCACCACGGGCGGCGGCGCGCAGACCGTCGGACCCAACCGCACGGTCGGCGACATCGCCGGCGAGGCGTCAGGCCGCAAGGCCGTCACCCTCAACAGCACCGGCAACTACGTGGAATGGACCACCAAGGCCGCCGCCAACACCCTGGTGACCCGCTTCTCCATCCCGGACGCGGCGGGCGGCGGCGGCACGAACTCCACCCTGAACGTCTACGTCGACGGCAAGTTTCTCAAGGCCGTCGACCTCACGTCGAAGTACGCCTGGCTGTACGGCGCGGAGACCGGACCGGGCAACTCGCCGGGCTCCGGATCACCTCGGCACATCTACGACGAGGCGAACCTGATGCTCGGCCAGACCGTCCCGGCGGGCAGCCGGATACGGCTGCAGAAGGACGCCGCCAACGACTCCAGGTACGCGATCGACTTCGTGAGCCTGGAGCAGGCGTCGGCGATCCCCAACCCGGACCCGGCGACGTACACCGTGCCGGCCGGCTTCTCCCACCAGGACGTGCAGAACGCGCTCGACAAGGTGCGCATGGACACCACCGGCAAGCTCGTCGGCGTCTACCTGCCGGCCGGCGACTACGAGACGTCCAGCAAGTTCCAGGTCTACGGCAAGGCGGTCCAGGTCGTCGGCGCGGGCCCCTGGTACACCCGCTTCCACGCCCCGTCGTCGCAGGAGAACACCGACATCGGCTTCCGGGCCGAGGCCAGTGCCAAGGGATCGTCGTTCGCGAACTTCGCGTACTTCGGCAACTACACCTCGCGGATCGACGGCCCGGGCAAGGTGTTCGACTTCGCCAACGTCTCCGACATCACCATCGACAACATCTGGAACGAGCACATGGTGTGCCTCTACTGGGGCGCCAACACCGACGGCATCACCATCAAGAACTCGCGGATCCGTGACATGTTCGCCGACGGGATCAACATGACCAACGGCAGCACGGACAACCACGTCGTCAACAACGAGGCGCGGGCGACCGGCGACGACAGCTTCGCGCTGTTCTCCGCGATCGACGCGGGCGGAGCCGACGAGAAGAACAACCTGTACGAGAACCTCACGTCGATCCTGACCTGGCGCGCGGCGGGCGTCGCCGTCTACGGCGGGTACGACAACACCTTCCGCAACATCCACATCGCCGACACCCTGGTCTATTCGGGCATCACCGTCAGCTCGCTGGACTTCGGCTACCCGATGAACGGCTTCGGGACGGCTCCCACGACCCTGGAGAACATCTCGGTCGTCCGCTCGGGCGGCCATTTCTGGGGCTCCCAGACCTTCCCCGGCATCTGGATGTTCTCCGCCTCGAAGGTCTTCCAGGGCATCCGCGTCAACAACGTCGACATCGTCGACCCGACGTACAGCGGGATCATGTTCCAGACCAACTACGTGGGAGGACAGCCCCAGTTCCCGATCAAGGACACCGTCCTCACGGACGTGACGATCACCGGAGCGCACAAGAGCGGCGACGCGTTCGACGCCAAGTCCGGGTTCGGCCTGTGGGCCAACGAGATGCCGGAGGCCGGCCAGGGGCCCGCCGTCGGTGAAGTCACCTTCCACAACCTCAAGATGAGCGACAACGCGCAGGACGTGAGGAACACGACGTCCACCTTCAAGATCAACGTGCTGCCGTAGCGCGCACCTCACGCCGACAGCCAGCCGATCGCCCGCGGGCGGCGGGGTCCCGAACCCCGCCGCCCGTACGGCGACCGGCCCACCGCCCGGCCCGGGCGCCCGCGCCGCAGGTGATCGACTGGTGCCCCCGTAGGCCCCGGCTTACGTTGGTCAAGTGAATGCCGGTGACTCCGCCGGCCTGCGACGACGCAGGGAAACCCAGATGACGGCATCTCCCGCGACACCTTCCACATCTGCCGGATCCCCGGAGCGGGGCCGCGGCAGCGGTATCGCACTCCTCGTCATCTGCTCGTGCCAGCTGATGGTGGTCCTCGACATCACCATCGTGAACATCGCCTTGCCGTCCATCCAGGAGTCGCTCGGTTTCTCGACCGAGAGCCTGTCCTGGGTGATCAACGCCTACACCCTCACCTTCGGCGGCCTGCTGCTGCTCGGCGGACGCCTCGGTGACATCCTCGGCCGCCGCAGGGTCTTCATGTTCGGCGTCCTGCTCTTCGTGTTCGCCTCCCTGCTCGGCGGACTGTCCCAGGAGTCCTGGCACCTGCTCGCGGCCCGCTCGTTGCAGGGCGTCGGCGGAGCCATCGCGTCCCCCACGGCCCTGGCGCTGATCACCACCACCTTCCGCGAAGGCCCGGAACGCAACCGGGCGTTCGGCGTGTTCGCCGCCGTCTCGGCGGGCGGCAGCGCGATCGGCCTGCTCGCCGGCGGCATCCTCGTGGAATGGCTCGACTGGCGCTGGGTCCTCTTCGTCAACGTGCCCATCGGCCTGCTGATCGTCCTCGCGACCCCGCGCTACATCCGCGAGTCCGAACGCCACCCCGGGCACTTCGACCTCCTCGGCGCGCTCACCTCCACGCTGGGCATGGTGCTCCTCGTCTACGGCTTCATCCGCGCCTCGGAGGACGGCTGGAGCGACCCCCTGACCCTCGGCTCCTTCGCGGCCGCGATCGTGCTGATCGCCGCGTTCATCGTCGTGGAGAGCCGGTCCAAACAGCCCATCACGCCGCTGTGGATGTTCCGTGACCGCAACCGCGCGGGCGTCTACGGAATGATGCTGACGCTCGCCGCGGCGATGTTCGGCATGTTCTTCTTCCTGACCCTGTTCGTGCAGAACATCCTGCACTTCAGCCCGCTGCGGGCGGGCCTCGCCTTCCTGCCGGTGAGCGCCATCATCGCGGTCGGCGCGGGTGTCGCCTCGCAGCTCCTGCCCCGGTTCGGGCCCAAGCCGTTCATGGCCACCGGCTCGATCCTGGCGGCCCTGGGACTCGGCTGGCTGACGCTCACCGACGTGAACAGCACGTACCTGGGCAGCATCCTCGGCCCGATGCTCGTCTTCGGCTTCGGCATGGGCATGCAGTTCGTGTCACTCACGCTGATGGCCGTCTCGGGTGTGTCGGCCCAGGAGACGGGCGCGGCCTCCGGCATCCTCAACGCCACCCAGCAGGTGGGCGGATCGCTCGGCCTGAGCGTGCTGGTCACCGTCTTCGGCACGGCCAGCCGCAACGAGGCCACCGAGCAGATCCGCGACTTCATGGCCGACGCCACCCCCGCCCAGCGCCTCGAGTTCCGCAGGACGGGACAGCTCCCACCGCCCTGGAGCGACGAGGTGCTGACCTCCGGCATCTCCAGCGCCTTCGTCGTGGCGGCCGTCCTCGCCGTCGTGGCCGCGCTGGTCGCCCTGATCATCATCCAGGTGCGTCCCGACGACCTCGAACGGCTCCAGGGCGGCGCCGTCGCCGGGGTGCCAGCCGGCGGCACCCCCGAGGACGCGGCACCGGTGGCGGGGCGGGACCCCGACGCCCGCGGCGGCCCACCCTCCTGAGGGGCACGTCAGCGCACCAGGCCGGCGATCACCCGGGTGATCTCGCGCGCGATCCTCGTGATCCCCGGCGAGCGGACCGGGCACGGCCGCGGCTCGGACGTGGTGGGCGCGAGGCAGAAGTGCAGAGGGTCGTCGTCGCGATGCAGAGCGGTACGGCCCGGTCCCGGCCGGGTGCAGTACGCAGGGTGCTCCCGCTCGTACGCGGTGCACGGCAGGTACTGCGCCCAGGTGTAGCGGCCGGACGCCGGGCTGACCGCGCCGCCCGCGTCGGCGACCACGTCGTGCGAGGCGTCCGCCTGTCGCGCGTACAGGGCGTTGACCTCGCGGACCCGGCCGGGGGTCATCGGGTCGGGACCCTGGAGCACCCACACGATCCTCGGACGCCGGGAGCCGCCCGCCGCCGCGATCTGGTCGGTGAGCCGGTCCGCGTCCGCCGCGTACCGGGCGAAGTACCTGCCGCGCGCCTTGTCGTACGTGATCCCGTCCATGCACGGCGTGTAGCCCCAGGAGTTGCCCCAGAACTGGAGCACCACGAGGTCCGGCCGCAGCGAGCGCACCAGCGCGGCTGCCTTGTCCTCGGCCGGCACCAGTGACTTCACGTCGGTGCCCTCCAGGTAGTCGCACAGGGTGGTGCCCGAGTAGGGCGCGCTCGTGTACCGGCCGCCCACCCGCGCCCGCAGCTCCGTGCCCAGCACCTTCTGGTTCTCCATGGCCAGCGAATCCCCGAGGTACAGCACCGTGGGAGCCTTCGTCCTCGCCTTCGCCTTGGGCTTCGCCTCCGCCCTCGGCTCCGCCCCGGCCTTCGTCGGCGTCGCGGCGGGGGAGGCGGCCGCCCGCCGGTTGACGGTCGCGGACGGCGTCCAGGAGCCGTCTCCGGGACCCACCGGGGCAGGTGCCCGCCCTTCCGACGCGGGATCACCGCAGGCGCCGAGCAGCAGCCCGGCCAGCAACGCCCCCACAATCCACGGCTTTCGCATCCGGCCACTCCCGCCCCGCCCGCCGAAAGGGCCTCCCAGGCAAGCACACGCGCCCGGAACGCGGAAGGCGTGCACCGGCCACCCGGCCGCGCCCCGGCCGGGACCCGCCGTGACGGATTCCCGGCGTTGACGCGCCGGGCCGGCCTCCGCTCCCATGCACGTGTCCGCCGGGCGCCGTCGAACCCTTCGCAGTCACGAGGTGAACGCCGAGTTCAAAGGCGCCAAGGCGCTTCTCGTCCCGCTCGCGCTGCTCCTGGGCTCCGCCGCGCCCTCCGATGCCCGGCCCGACGCCGTGCCTCCCGCACGCGGCCGGGTCGGCACCTGGCGGGCACCGGCGGTCGGCAGGCGCACGCACACGGCATCAAGGTCATCGGCGCCACCCTGACCTCCTTCAAGGGCTGGCGCGTCCACGACGACACCCTGGAAGCCACCCGTCTTGTCTCGCCGTCAACGATCACATCCGCACCAGCGGCCTCTTCGACCACGTCGTCGACTTCGACCGTGCCGTCCGGGACCCCGCCGACCCGCTGCGCCTCCTGCCCGCCTACGACGCGGGCGACCATCTGCACCCGAACGACGCCGGCTGCGCGGCCATGGCGGCGGCCGTGGACCTGCGCACCCTGTGACCGGCCGACACCGACCGGCCGTCGCCGACCGGGAGTTCAGTGCCGGGGCGGCAGGTCGTTCACCAGCACGGCGGCCCCGTCGAAGCGTCCGGCCTTGAGGTCCTGGAGCGCCTCCTGCGCCCGGGACAGCGGATACGCGTGCGTGGTCGCCCGGACGCCGTACCGCGCGGCGAGGGTGAGGAACTCCCGCCCGTCGGCACGCGTGTTGGAGGTGACGCTGCGCAACTCCCGTTCGTAGAACAGCTCCCGCTCGTAGTTCAGCGGCGGCGTGTCGCTCAGGTGGATGCCCGCCACCGCGAGGACCCCGCCGCGGTCGAGGGCGCGCAGGGCGACCGGGACCAGGTCTCCCACCGGCGCGAAGAGGATCGCGCTGTCCAGGGGCTCCGGGGGAGCGTCGTAGGGTCCCCGGGCCGACGTCGCGCCGAGTTCCAGCGCGAGCCGCCGCGCCGCCGCGTCCCGGGTCAGGACGTGCACCCGGGCGCCCTGCGCCAGCGCCACCTGCGCGCACAGATGGGCACTGGCCCCGAAGCCGTACAGGCCCAGCCGGCCGTTCGGCGGGAGTGCGGCCCGCAGCAGCGCGCGGTGGCCGATGATGCCCGCGCACAGCAGGGGCGCGAGGGAGACGTCGTCGACGTCGCGGGGCAGGCGGTACGCGAACGCGGCGGGCACCGTCGTGTACTCGGCGTATCCGCCGTCGGCGTCCCATCCCGTGTACGTCGATCCGGGGCACAGGTTCTCCGACCCGCGGACGCAGTGCGCGCAGGTTCCGTCGGTGCCCCGCAGCCAGGCCACGCCCACCCGGTCGCCCTCCGCGAACCCGCTGACGGCCGCCCCCGTCGCCGCCACCACACCGACCACCTCGTGCCCCGGCGTCACTCCGGGCCTGCGCACCGGGAGATCGCCCTCGCTGACGTGCAGGTCGGTGCGGCACACACCGCAGGCGCGCACGTGCACGAGCAGTTCACCCGCCGCCGGTACCGGCACCGGCTTCTCGACGAAGCGCAGCGGCTCCTGCTCGATCGGCCCCGGACGGGCCACCTCCCACGCGTGCATCATCCCTGCCCCGTCCCGTCCCGCGGCCGACCGGCCGTGCCTCTTCCTGCGTGCCGTGCCCAGTCTCGTCCAGGTCGCCGCGCTCGGCGCGCGGCGCCGCCCCGGGCTGGCTAGCGTGAGGAGCGAGAACCATCCAGCCAACCGGAGAAGGTCGACGTCATGGCGGTACAACCTGATGGAACACCGTGCTGGGCCGATGCGATGTTCGGCGATGTCGAAGGAGCCAAAAGCTTCTACGGTGACGTGCTCGGCTGGACGTTCGGCGAGTCGTCGTCGGAGTTCGGCAACTACACGCAGGCGTACGCGGACGGCAAGGCGGTGGCCGCCGTCGTGCCGCCGATGCCCGGGCAGGACGGGCAGTCCTCCTGGTGTCTGTACTTCGCCTCGGCGGACGCCGACGCCACCGCCCGGAAGATCCGTGAGAACGGCGGCGAGGTGTTGATGGAGCCGATGCAGGTCGGTGACTTCGGCACCATGGTGCTGGCCCGCGACCCGAGTGGTGCCGTCTTCGGCGTGTGGCAGGCCGGCGTCCACGAGGGTTTCGAGGCGACGGCCGTGCCGGGCGCCTACTGCTGGGCCGAGGTGTTCACGCGCGAACCGGAGAAGTCGGACGCCTTCTTCCCGGCCGTCTTCCCCTACCGCGCCCAGCAGATGGACGACGAGCAGGTGGACTTCCGGGTGTTCAGCCTCGGTGAGGGCTCGCCGGTTCTGGGCCGGATGCGGATGACGGACGACTTCCCGCCGGAGGTGCCGCCTTACATCAACGTGTACTTCACCGTCGAGGACTGCGACGCGGCGGTGGCGAGGGCGACCGACCGGGGCGGTGTCCTGCGGTTCGGGCCCATGGACAGCCCGTTCGGCCGCTTCGCCGCGCTGAGCGACCCGCAGGGCGCGGCGTTCACGGTGATCGACGTCAAGACGACCCAGGGTGAGATGCCCCCGCTCTCCGACGTCTCCTGAAACGCGGACGACGGAGATCAGCCGGCCCGGCTTTCCGGAGCCGAGCCGGTGAAAACCCTCCGGGCGGCGAATTCAGGAAGTCCGAATGCGGAATTCCGGTGAGTGGAGGCGTCGATTTCCGGTCGTTTCCACGGCCACTCCCGGCGTGCGAGGAAAACCCCTGGTGGGGACGCGGAAAGCGAAAAATACCGTCGGATTGCCGCACCCTGGGGCAACCATGCCAAGTACCCATTCGTCTACCTCCAGTAGCCGCTCACACGCTCCGAGCGGCTGACCCCCCACAGGGACTGGGAGTGTCGAAGACCGCATGCTCCGTATTCATTTCACCCCGCAGGATCTGCAGAATGTCCGCGTCGCCCGGCAGCCCGATCCGCTCTGGGAACTGATATGCGGTGTCTGCCGGCTGGAGACCGAGCACGGGCCGCTCGAATTCGGTCCGTGGCGCCGCTCGGCGCGCGCCCGCCTCGCCGTGGACCAGGCGGCCGCCCGCGCCCTGGGTCCGGTGCGCCGGCTGATCCCGGCGACCGGCTACATCCCCGACTTCCTCACCCCGCCCGTCACCGGCGAGGGTCTCGCCGCCGGACTCGAACAGGTACGCGCGACGCCCCGTACAAGGCTGGTGCACGACCTCTCCCGGCTCGCCGAGTCCCGGCCGCTCCCCGACTGGGCCGCCACGCTGGGCAGACCGGGCTCGGACTCCCTCACCCTGCTGGCGGGCGCCCTGGCCCGCTCCTTCCGCACCCTGTTGGAACCCTACTGGCCGCTCGTCCGCACGGCCGTCGCCGGTGATGTGGATCTGCGGACCCGCACACTGCTCGACGGCGGCACCCAGGCACTGCTGGAGGGGCTCGCCCCGCTCGCGCGCTGGCGGCCCCCGGTGCTCGAAGTGGATTACCCCGTCGACCGCGACCTCCGTCTGGAGGGACGCGGCCTGCTGCTCGTCCCCTCGTACTTCTGCTGGCGGCGGCCGACCGCGCTCGCGGACCCCGGCCTCGACCCCGTGCTCGTCTACCCGGTCGCCAAGCCGGCGCTGGACGTCGTCCGCACGGTGGAGGACGGGCTGGAGAAGCTCCTCGGCCGCACCCGCGCCACGGTGCTGAGCGCGGTGGCCGGCCCCAGCGCCCGGACCAGCTCCGAGGTCGCGCGGGTGGTGGGCATCTCCCTGCCCAGCGTCAGCTACCAGATCGGGGTGCTGCGGGACGGGGGACTGGTGGCCAGTCACCGCGACGGAAAGCACGTGCTGCACACGGCCACCCCGCTGGGCCGGCGCCTGATCGTCGGGAACGGCGGCGGGACCGCCCGCCCCGGGCCCGGAGCGGCCGTCGGGGCGTGGCATGATCGAGGGCATGTCTGAACGCGTTGTGGCCGCCTGTGACGGGGCGTCGAAGGGAAATCCCGGACCCGCCGGCTGGGCCTGGGTGGTCGCCGACGACGCGGAGACGCCCACCCGCTGGGAGGCCGGCCCGCTGGGCACGGCCACCAACAACGTCGCGGAACTCACCGCGCTGGAGCGCCTGTTGACGGCGGTCGACCCCGGGGTCCCGCTGGAGATCCGGATGGACTCCCAGTACGCGATGAAGGCCGTGACGACCTGGCTGCCCGGCTGGAAGCGCAAGGGCTGGAAGACGGCCGCCGGGAAGCCGGTCGCCAACCAGGAGCTGGTCGCGCGCATCGACGAACTGCTCGACGGCCGTTCGGTGGAGTTCCGCTACGTGCCCGCACACCAGGTGGACGGCGACCGCCTGAACGACTTCGCGGACCGTGCCGCGAGCCAGGCCGCCATCGTCCAGGAGCCCGCGGGCAGCGAGCTGGGCTCCCCGCAGCCGCCTCCGTCACCGGACACGCCCGCGTCGGGGACCCAGCGGCGCAAGCCCGCGGGCAAGTCCGCCCGCACGGGTGGCGGGGCCTCCCGCACGGGTGGACCGGCACGGACGATCAAGGCGAAGTTCCCAGGGCGCTGCCTGTGCGGACGCCCCTACGCCGCGGGCGAGCCCATCGCGAAGAACGCGCAGGGCTGGGGCCACCCGGAATGCCGCACGGCCGGCGCCGACGCCTGAGTGCGCCGTAGGCGCGAAGGGCGACGCGGCCGGCCGTACGGGGGAGGGGTGCGGCTCACACGACGGTGCCGCGCCAGCCGCCCGTCTCCAGACCGCGGGACTCGATGTACTTCTTGAAGCGCTCCAGGTCACCCTTGGTCTGACGCTTGACGACACCGAGCTTGTCGCCGACGGTCTCGGTGAGGCCCTCCGGCTGGAACTCCATCCGGAGCTTCACCTTCGTGCGGCCTGCGTCCAGGTGGTGGAAGGTGACCACACCCGCCTGCTTGGCCTCGCCGCCGACCGTGGTCCACGCGACGCGCTCGTCCGGGATCTGCTCGGTGATCTCCGCGTCGAACTCCTTGCTCACCCCGTCCACCTTGGTGACCCAGTGGGTGAGGGTGTCCGTACGCTGCTCGATGCGCTCGACGCCGCTCATGAACTCGGGGAACGTCTCGAACTGGGTCCACTGGTTGTACGCGGTGTGGACCGGGACGCCGACCTCGATGGATTCCTCGACCTGAGACACGGGTTACCTCCTCGTCGGACGTGCGCCCGGACCATCCGGACGCGTCAACGCGGGTACCCGACAGCCAGGATGCGAACCCCCGCGTTCCGCTTCCCTTGCTGACGCAACGTCACCAACAGTCGCCGGGGGACCCGTTGAGCACACACGCCACCGCCCACTGCTCAGCCGTACCGGCACAGGAGCAGCCGGAGATACTCCTCCAGGCGCCCGGTGAGGACGGACGGGGTCAGATCCTCCCGGCCGAGACTGCGCCAGGGCTCGGCCACCTTCTCCGCGTCAGGAGCGAAGGCCAGGGCGTCCAGTGCAGGAGCCTAGTGATCGAGGACTCCGGGGGGTTCCCGTTAGCGGGATCAGGTGGTGGCGGACGGGCCGTGCTTCGAGGGGGCGAGCGGGTCGGCCGGGGGCGCGTCCGGCCACCGGAGACGGGAGCGCCGGACGTGGCCGTGAGCGCGTGGCGTCATGCCGGATCGGCCGCGCGAGGTGTGCCGTCGATCCCGGGGCGGCCCGGTCAGTGGGCCAGGGAGGCGCCGCAGCGGTTGCAGTAGAGGGCGTCGCTCTCCGTGGCCATCCGTCCGCACTCGGCGCAGACCTGCTGGAGCAGGCAGGCGGGCTCGCCGCCCCCGGACGCCGCGCCGAGCCCGGTGTCCACAGCGGGAGGCGCTGCGGGGTGGGGCGGGCGCGGCAGAACCGTCAGGCAGTACAGGCCGGACTCGCCCGCGTGCAGGCTCTCCTCCCGGCGCCGGGGCAGCCAGACCGCCGTGTGCCCGGTGAGGTCCTGGTCACCGTCGGCCGACCGCAGGTGCCCGTGACCGTCGAGGACGATCAGGAGCACCTCTCGGTCGCCGGGGAGTTCGACTCGGGCGCCCGGGGCGATCCGGACGGCCGCCACCCGCAGTTCCGCTGCCGCTGCCTCCAGCCGCCAGACCTCGTCCCCTGGTCCGGCGGTGCCCCGGACCAGTTCGTCGAGCGCGGCCAGGACGGGGGTGACGGGCGAACGCATGGGGCTGACCTTTCCGATTCCTGCGGCGGGCGTGGCCGCGATCGTATGCCCGGAGGGCGGTGCGTGAACGAGCCGGGGCCGGTGCGCGGCGGCCCCGCGGCAGGCGTTCGTGGACACTCCGGGAAGCGTGCCCTCGTACGGCTGAGCCCGCCCTGCGGAGCGCCGGCTCGCCCCCGCCGCGCTGCTACTCTTCGTGATCGACTCATCGACTATGCGTGATGCAAGGGGAGTGCGCGTGAAGATCGCGTGCGTCGGCGGCGGCCCGGCAAGCCTGTACTTCTCGATCCTGATGAAGCGTCAGGACCCGTCGCACGACATCACCGTGCACGAGCGGAACCCGGCCGGATCGACGTACGGCTGGGGTGTGACGTACTGGAGCGGTCTCCTCGACCGGCTGCACGAGGGCGACCCCGAGTCGGCGCGGGCCGTGCGCGACGCCTCGGTCCGCTGGAGCGACGGAGTCGCCCACGTCGGGGACCGCACGACGGCGCACCACGGCGACGAGGGCTTCGGCATCGGCCGCCACCGGCTGCTCGGCCTCCTCGCCCGGCGGGCGGAGTCCCTGGGGGTGCGGATCGAGTTCGAGCACGAGATCGCCACCGACGACCCGCTCCCCGAGGCCGATCTCGTCGTCGCCGGGGACGGGGTCCACAGCGGTCTGCGCGAGCGCCACGCGGACCACTTCGGCAGCGCCGTCGCCCTCGGGCGCAACCGGTACATCTGGCTCGGCACGACGAAGGTCTTCGAGGCGTTCACCTTCGCGTTCGTCGAGACCGGTCACGGCTGGATCTGGTGCTACGCCTACGGATTCGGCGAGGACCGCAGCACCTGCGTCGTCGAGTGCGCACCGGAGACCTGGACGGGCCTCGGCCTCGACACCGCGAGCGAGGCCGACGGCCTGGCGCTGCTGGAGAAGCTCTTCGCCCGGCTCCTGGACGGGCACCGGCTGATCGGCCGGGCGCAGCCCGACGGAAGCGCCCAGTGGCTGAACTTCCGCACCCTCACCAACCGGACCTGGCACCGCGACAACCTCGTCCTGCTCGGCGACGCCGCCCACACCACGCACTACTCCATCGGCGCCGGCACGACCCTCGCCCTGGAGGACGCCATGTCCCTGGCGAACGCCCTGGGCGCCCACCGGGAACTGCGGCCGGCCCTCGCCCGGTACGAGCAGGAGCGGCGGGCCGCGCTGCTCCCGGTGCAGAGCGCGGCCCGGCACAGCGCCCAGTGGTACGAGAACCTGCCGCGCTACATCCACCTTCCGCCCGCGCAGATGTTCGCCCTCCTCGGCCAGCGGCACTCCCCGCTGCTCCCGTACGTCCCGCCGCAGCTCTACTACCGGATCGACCGGGCCGCGGGGCGGCTGGACTCCCTGCGCCGGCTCAAGCGGTGGCTCGGACCCCGCATCGCCCGCACGGTGCAGGCCCGCTCGGGAGGCTGAGTACCGCCCACGCGGACATCACGCTCAAGGAAATCGCCGACCGCGTGGGCATCAGCGCGCCGCTGATCCCGAAGTGCTTCGGGGGCAAGAGACGTTGCTCGCGCGGGTGATGTCCTTCGCGAGACGGACGCCACCGCCCGCCTGGACGCGCCGCTCGACGCGCTCGACCGCCACCTGGTCCGGCACCTCCTCGTCAGGCCGGCGGGACCACGGCGCCGACCCCGTCCTGCGGATCGTCTTCGCCCCCTCCACGGCCGGCGGGGCGACATCCTGGGCGCCAACTTCCGCGCCCGGGCGGGCGACCGTCCCGCCGAGCGCCTCGAAGGTCCGGACGCCTTCGCGGCCGGCCCGACGGGTCCTAGTTCACGCCCTGCGGGCGGAACTGGATGCTGATGCGGGGGCCGGTTGCCCGCGCGGACTTCGGCACGGCGTGCTCCCAGGTGCGCTGGCAGGAGCCGCCCATCACGATCAGGTCGCCGTGCCCGAGGGGGTAGCGCAGCGTCTCCCCGCCGCCGCGTGGGCGCAGCGCCAGGTCCCGCGCCGCGCCCACGGACAGGATGGCGACCATCGTGTCCTCGCGCGCGCCGCGCCCGATGCGGTCGCCGTGCCAGGCCACGCTGTCGCGGCCGTCCCGGTAGTAGCAGAGCCCGGCCGTGGCGAACCGGTCGCCGAGTTCGGCGGCGTACCGCGCGCTGAGCGCGTCGCGCGCCTCGTCGAGGACCGGGTGCGGGAGGTCCTCACCTGCCCGGTAGTAGGAGAGCAGCCGGGGTACGGCGACGACCTGCTCGTACATCTGGCGGCGCTCGGCGCGCCAGGGGACGTCGGCGGCGAGCTGTTCGAACAGCGCGTCGGCGCCGCGGAGCCATCCGGGCAGCAGGTCGATCCAGGCTCCGTGTCCGAGCACGGTCCGGTGCAGTCCGTCGAGGGAGGTCAGGCCCACGTCGTCGGTCTGGTCGAACAGTGAGCCCTGGAGGTGCGTGGACATGTTTTCAGCGTACCTCGTTAATCGAAAATATGTTCCATGAGGTGCGATGGATTCGGACCGGTGGCTTCCGTGAGGCAACCCCGTGGCGGCCGGTGCCGTCTTGATCGGCAGCAGCAGGAGGACGGCGCACGGCGGTACGGCGAGGGTTGCCCGGGCTGAGGTCCGGTCCACTATGCGCTCGGTGTATACATGGCAGGTAGAGACGCTGTGCATACCCGGGCGCGTCCGCAGGGGACACCGACGTCCGCACGCGCCGTCCGTCCGGTGACAACCCGACCGGCCGCCGTCCACCGGCACTCCGACCGGCGGCAGATCCGAAAGGCACGCATGTACAGCAAGGCATTCGCCCCGGAGTACCAGGGCGCTCTCACCACCCTGTCGGTGAACTCGTCGCTGAGGGACGTCCTCGCCGCCGGTACCGAGCAGCTGCGCGCCGCCGAGCGCGCCGGGGCGCGCGCCGAGGCGGCCCGCTCGGGCCTCGCCGTCGCCGAGGCCCACCGGCGGCTCGGCCAGGTGGCGGACGCGGACCGCGCCTGGAAGGCGAGCTACCGCACCGCCCGGGAGGCGGGGGACACCGGCGCGATGGCCTGGGCGCTGTGGAGCGGCGGCACCCTGGCCAGGCAGCGCGGGGCCTTCCCCCTGGCCCGGCGCCTGCTGCGGCTGGCCGCCGAGCTGGGGGAGGCTGCCGGGGACGTGGTGGTCCGCGGCTACTCGCTCGCCGGGCTGGCGGAGACCGGACGGATCCAGGGCGACTACGAGGCCGTCGCCGCCCTGCACGAACAACTGCTGGCCGAGGCGCGGAAGCGGGGGGAGGCCCGCCACACCGTGTGGGCCCTGGAGGGCATCGCCC
This sequence comes from Streptomyces sp. NPDC054842, assembly GCF_053611025.1. Lineage (NCBI taxonomy): Bacteria > Bacillati > Actinomycetota > Actinomycetes > Kitasatosporales > Streptomycetaceae > Streptomyces > Streptomyces sp. NPDC054842. The sequence goes on along the minus strand of NZ_JBSGZN010000045.1, from coordinate 37,469 downwards.
AGATGCACCGCAACACCGGGTCCTACGACACCGCGTACGCGATGTTCGAGGAGGCCGCCGGGATCGCCGCCCGCGCGGAGGACCGGCGAGGCCACGCCTGGGCGCTGCGCGGGCTGGCCGACATCGTCTCCGTGCGCGACGGCGACACGTCCCGGGCGCTGGAGCTGCTCGCCGAGGCGGAGGTCTCCTGCCGGGAGATGAACCTGGTGAGCGCGCTCGCCTACAACCACAAGATGCGGGGCAACGTCCTGTACCGGGCCGGGCGCATGGAGGAGGCCCGGGACATGTACGCGCGCGCCCTCGCCGGGTTCGAGGGGATGAGCGAGCCACGCGGCCGGGCCCTGGCCCGGCTCGGGCTGGTCAAGTCCCGGGCCCGGCTCGGGCACGACCGCGCCGAGACGGCCGCGGAACTGGCCGAGCTGGCCGGTGTGCTGGAGGAGATCGGGCTGCGCCACGGCCGCGCGCTGGTCGACCGCGCCCGCGCGGAACTCGGCTTGAACGAGCCCCGGTTGGAGGGAGCGGCACCGGCCGGGACCGAGTCGGCGGCGGACCTCGCCGCACCGGCCGGCACTGACTCGGCGGCGGACCTGACCCAGGGACGGCCGGACGACGGCATACCCGGACGGACGGCGGGCGGAACCGGTCCCGGCGCGGCGGACGCCGACCGCTCGGGCACGGAGGCGGGCCGGTGACCGCCCTCACCACGCCGTACGCGGGCGAGCGGACGGCGCCCGCCGACGTGCCGAGCCTGCTGCGCCGCTGCCGTGAACTGGTCGCTCCGTCGCTCGGCGAGGCGGTCGGCACCCTGCACCCCTGGGTCGGGGAGATGGCCGGCTACGCGCTCGGCCGCGTCGAGACCGGCGGCGCGCCCGCCGGGCACAGCCCCGGCAAGGGCGTACGGCAGGCACTGGCCGTGCTCGGCGCGGAAGCCGCCGGAGCCCCCGCCGAGGCAGGCGTGCCGGCCGCGGTCTGCGTCGAACTCGTGCACACCTTCTCGCTGTTGCACGACGACATCATGGACGGAGACCCGCAGCGCCGGGGCAGGCCGGCCGTGTGGAAGGCGTACGGCACCGGCCCGGCCGTCCTGGCGGGGGACGCCCTCCTCGCCCTCGCCGTCGAGACGCTGGCGGCGGGGCCCGCGCGAGCCGGCACCGTACCGCCGCGCCACGACGAGGCCGGTCCCGCCGAGTCTTCCGCGCGGGACGCCGGGCCGGCTCCCGTCCACACCGCGGCGGCCGTACGCCGGCTGACCGCCGCTCTGCGCGAGCTCGTGCACGGTCAGGCGGACGACCTGCGGTTCGCCCGGCGTCCGTGGTCGGGCCCCGACGCGGTGAGCGTGCGGGAGTACGAGGCGATGGCCGAGCGCAAGACGGGTTCCCTGCTCGGGTGCGCGCCGGCGCTCGGGGCCCAACTCGCGGGAGCGGCAACGGAGACGGTCACCGCTCTGGACCGCGCGGGCCGTCACCTGGGCGTGGCCTTCCAGATCACGGACGACGTCCTGGGCATCTGGGGCGACCCCGCCGTCACCGGCAAGCCGGTCCACGGCGACCTGCGCCAGGGCAAGAAGACCTTCCCGGTCCTCGCCGCCCTGGACACGCCGGGCCGTGCCGAACTGGCCGGACTGCTGGCCCGCGCCGCCCGGGACGACACCGCCGTGCGGCGGGCGGCACTCCTGGTCGAGCGGTGCGGTGGCCGCGCGGCGGCGCTGAACGCCACCCGGCGTCATCTCGCCGCGGCCGACGCCCACTTGGCGGCGGCGCCACTGGCTCCGCGTCCGCTCGCGGAGCTGCGGAGCCTGCTCACGGCCCTCACGCACCGCACCCTCTGACGCCCTCGGAGCCCCCGGTCCACGGGCCGGGCCGGGGGCAGACGACAGGCGTTCTCACCGAGAAGCGCAGGAGCGGCGACAACGTGCGTTGATGGCGGGGGAGTCGGAGACGTGATCCGGGCGGTCCGGAGTCCCGTCGTGCCCCTCCGTCAGTGCTGCTGCGTCTTCTGGGGTGTCGCCTCGCTGGGCCGCACGACGACGAACCCCTCACCCTCCAGCTTGAGTTGCACCGCCTCGCCCGACCCGCCGCGGATCATGGACCCGAACGACTGCGAGCGGTGCAGCGAGGTGTTGAGGTGCGCGCTCCAGCCGACCACCGCGTCCGTGTCCACGTACACCGGCTGCTGCGGCGAGACCGGGATGACGAGCGGGTTGCCCTCGCAGATCAGCCCGAGCCTGCCCTGCCCGGTGAAGACGCTGTTGAACAGACCGCCCCCGGAGATGCCCGCGCCCTTCACCGTCTTGATCTCGTACGACAGGGAGGCGTCGAAGCACAGCACGTTGCGTCCGTTGACGGTGAAGACGTCACCGGGCTCGATGTCCACGACGAAGCAGTTCTGCGCCTCGTGCGCGAACCACGCCTCGCCCTGGCCGCGCACCGCCATCAGCGCCAGGCCCTCACCGGTGACCGCCCGCTTCAGCATGCCCCCCACACCCTGGCCCTTGCGCTCGAACTGCAGCGCCCCACGCCAGGCGATCATCGCCCCCTGCCGCGCGAACATCTCGCCGTTCACCGCGTACTTGACGCACTTGGCGTTCTGCACGGTCATGCCGGGCGCTACGGCCGGCTGCACCATGTGGTCACTGGAAAACAGGTCGCCCTTCATGCGCGCATCTTGTCCCGGAGCGATTCGTTCCGACAAGATCGATCGCCTCCCGGCGGCGATCCAGGACCGAACTGCGACATGCCGCCGGTGCCCGGGCGACGACGGCCGGGGCCGAGAGGACCGGGGGAACCACCCGGGTGAGCTTCCCGAGGCGCCGGCGCGGGTGCTTCCGTAGGCTGGCCGGGGAGGCACTCATGACAGTCCGCCGGATCGGTCTGGTCACGCACGGAGGACGCCGGGAGGCCGTGGAGGCGGCTCGCAGCGTCCGCGCCTGGTGCGAGGAACACGGTGTGCAGTGCACGGACATCGACGTGTGGCACGACGGCGGCCGGCACAGCGCCCACGAGGAGAACGAGGCCGCGGGTGACCCCGACCTCGTCGTGACCCTGGGCGGTGACGGCACCTTCCTGCGCGGAGCCCGTCTCGCCGCCGAGAACGACGCCCTCGTCCTCGGTATCGACCTGGGCCGGGTGGGCTTCCTGACGGAAGTGTCGGCCGCCGCGGTGCGCTCGGCACTGGACGCCGTACGCGAGGACCGCCTCACCGTCGAACAGCGCATGCTGCTCACGCTGCGCGCCTCCCGTGCCTTCGAGGTCCCGGCGGACATGGGGGTGCTCATGCGCTACGGGCGCGGCCCCCTCCTGCCGCCTCCCGGCGTGCGCGCGGACTGCGACACCGGCGACGAGTGGGGCGTGGCCCTGAACGTCACCGCCCTCAACGACATCGTCCTGGAGAAGCTGTCGCGGGACCGGCAGGTGTCCGCCGGTGTCTACCTCGCCGGGCGGCTCCTGGCGTCCTACTCGGCGGACGCCCTGCTGGTGGCCACCCCGACCGGCTCGACCGCCTACAGCTTCGCCGCCGGCGGCCCGGTCGTGTCGCCCCGCACGGACGCCCTGATCTTCACCCCGGTGGCCCCGCACATGACGTTCAACCGGTCGGTCGTGGCCGCCCCCGACGAACCGATCGCCCTGCGCCTGCTCGAACGCTCGGGCCAGGCGGCGGTCAGCATCGACGGCCAGGTGCGGGGCGTGCTCGAACCGGGCGACTGGATCGGCGTCTACGCCGCCCCGCGCCGACTGCGGGCCGTCCGGCTGGGCCCGACCGACTTCTACGGCCGGCTGCGCGAGCGGATGAACCTCACCGACGCACCCGCCGCGCTCGCGGACGGCGACGCCGCGCCCCTGTGGCCGCAGACCACACCGCCGCCCCCGGACCTCGCCCACCTCGCCATGCCGCCCCGGCCGAACCCGCCCGCCTGAGACGCCCGCGCCCCCGTCGCCGGGGCACGGAGCGTGGCCCGGCGGTGTCGTCCTGGATCGTCACCCCTCCAGCGGGAGAAGCGGTCAGGACCTGACCGCTTACGGCGTCACGATGGGCCCATGCCCAAGACCTCCGCGCGACTGCTCTCCCTCCTCTCGCTGCTACAGGCCCGCCGGGACTGGCCCGGAGCCCTGCTGGCCGAGCGGCTGGAGATAAGTCCGCGCACCGTGCGGCGTGACGTGGACCGGCTGCGCGAGCTGGGCTATCCCGTGGTCGCCACGAAGGGCCCCGACGGCGGATACCGGCTGGACGCGGGCAAGGACCTGCCCCCGCTGCTGTTCGACGACGAGCAGGCCGTCGCCCTCGCCGTCGCCCTCCGGATCGCCGCGACCACCACCGGCGCGGGCATCGAGGAGGCCGCGGTGCGCGCGCTGCACACCGTCCGGCAGGTCATGCCGGCCCGGCTGCGCCACCGCGTCGACGCCCTCCCCGTCACCGCCGTGGCACGCCCCTCCGAGCGGCCGGACCCGCCGGTCGCCACCGGAGTCCTCGTCGCGCTCGGGGCGGCCGTCCACGCCCGCGAGGAGTTGCGCTTCGACCACGTCCCCTCCGCGTCGAACCGGCCGGAACGAGTCGCCGCCGGGGCTTCGCCGCGCCGCGTGCAGCCCCAGCACCTCGTCACCTGGGCCGGCCGCTGGTACCTCGTCGGCTGGGACCTCGACCGCGAGGACTGGCGCGTCTTCCGGGCCGACCGGATCACTCCGCGCATCCCCACCGGGCCCCGCTTCGTGCCGCGCGAACTGCCCGGCGGGGTGGCCGCCTTCGTGGCCGGGAGGTTCCGGGGCGCCGAGAGTTCGGGAGGATGGCCGTGCCGCGGCGAGGTGATCCTGGGCCTGCCCGCCGCCGCCGTGTCGCCCCACGTCCGGGACGGGATCGTCGAGGAACTCGGCCCGGACCGCTGCCGGCTCGTCCTGGGCTCGTGGTCGTGGGCGGCCCTGGCCGCCTCCATCGGCAGGTTCGACGCCGGCTTCGAGGTCGTCGGCCCGGCCGAACTGGCGGACGCCGTCGCGCACTTGGCGCACCGCTGCGCCGCGGCCGTCAGCGCGCCGGGCGTACCGTCCCCGCGTCCGCGGTGAACCGTCCCGTCCGCAGGGAGTCGTCGCGTCCGCGGTGAGCCGTCGCGGTGGGGCGGGCGAACGCCCCCGGCGGTAACGGCGAGCGCCCGCCTGCGGATTCCCCGCCGTTCGCCGTTCGCCGTTCGCCGTTCGCCGTTCGCCGTTCGCCGTCACGCGGCATGGGCAACAGGTCACAGACCACAGGTCGCGGGGCACGTACGGCAAAGACGTCCGGGCCGGCGGTGGTGCTCGCCGGCCCGGACGTCGGGAAGGGATCAGACCAGGTCGAACCGGTCCAGGTTCATCACCTTGTCCCACGCCGAGACAAAGTCCTTCACGAACTTCTCCTTGGAGTCGTCGCTCGCGTAGACCTCGGCCAGGGCGCGCAGTTCGGAGTTCGAACCGAAGACCAGGTCGGCACGGGAGCCGGCCCACTTGACCTCGCCCGTGGCGGCGTCGCGCCCCTCGAACGTGGTCTGGTCCTCGGACGTCGCCTTCCACGTGATGCCCAGGTCCAGCAGGTTGACGAAGAAGTCGTTCGTCAGCGAGCCGGGCGTCCGGGTGAGGGCACCGAGCTGGGACTGCTGGTAGTTGGCGCCCAGCACGCGCAGGCCGCCGACCAGCACGGTCATCTCGGGAGCGCTCAGCGTGAGCAGGTTCGCCCGGTCCAGCAGCAGGTACTCGGCCGGCAGGCGGTTGCCCTTGCCGAGGTAGTTGCGGAACCCGTCGGCGGTCGGTTCGAGCGCCTCGAACGACTCGGCGTCGGTGTGCTCCTCGGTCGCGTCGACCCGGCCCGCGGTGAAGGGCACCTCCACCTGGAAGCCGGCTTCCTTGGCGGCCTTCTCGACGGCGGCGGAGCCACCGAGGACGATCAGGTCGGCCAGGGAGATCCGCTTCGCGCCGGCGCCGGCGTTGAACTCCTGCTGGATGCCATCCAGGACACGCAGCACCTGCGCCAGCTCGTCGGGCTCGTTGACCTCCCAGCCGCGCTGCGGCTCCAGGCGGATGCGGGCACCGTTGGCGCCGCCGCGCTTGTCGCTGCCGCGGAAGGTCGACGCCGACGCCCACGCGGTGGACACCAGCTGGGCGACGGACAGCCCGGACTCCAGGAGCCTGGTCTTGAGGACGGCGATGTCCTCGGCGTCGACGGTCTCGCCCTCGGCCTCGGGCAGCGGGTCCTGCCACAGCAGGGTCTCCTGCGGCACCTCCGGACCGAGGTAGAGGGACTTGGGGCCCATGTCACGGTGCGTCAGCTTGAACCAGGCGCGGGCGAAGGCGTCCGCGAACTCCTGCGGGTTCTCGTGGAACCGGCGCGAGATGGGCTCGTAGATCGGGTCGAAGCGCAGCGCCAGGTCGGTGGTGAGCATCTTCGGGCGCTGCTTCTTCGACGGGTCGTGCGCGTCGGGCACGGTCTCGGGAGCGTCCTTGGCCACCCACTGGTTGGCGCCGGCCGGGCTCTGCTCCAGCTCGTACTCGAACTCGAAGAGGTTCTTGAAGAACCCGTTGCTCCACTGCGTGGGCGTGCTGGTCCAGGTCACTTCGAGGCCGGAGGTGATGGCGTCGCCGCCCTTGCCCGTGCCGTAGGTGCTCCGCCAGCCCAGGCCCTGCTCCTCCATGGAGGCGGCCTCGGGGTCGGCGCCGACGTGGTCGGCCGGGCCGGCGCCGTGCGTCTTGCCGAAGGTGTGGCCGCCGGCGATCAGGGCGACGGTCTCCTCGTCGTTCATCGCCATGCGGCGGAACGTCTCGCGGATGTCGCGGGCCGCGGCGAGCGGGTCCGGGTTGCCGTTGGGGCCCTCGGGGTTGACGTAGATGAGGCCCATCTGCACCGCGCCGAGGGGGTTCTCCAGCTCGCGGTCGCCGCGGTAGCGCTGGTCGTCGAGCCACGTGGTCTCGGGACCCCAGTAGACGTCCTCCTCCGGCTCCCAGACGTCCGCCCGGCCGCCGGCGAAGCCGAAGGTCTCGAAGCCCATCTGCTCCAGGGCGACGTTGCCGGTGAGGACCATGAGGTCGGCCCAGGAGATGCTCTGGCCGTACTTCTTCTTCACGGGCCACAGCAGACGGCGGGCCTTGTCGAGGTTGCCGTTGTCCGGCCAGCTGTTGAGCGGGGCGAAGCGCTGCTGTCCGGCCCCGGCGCCGCCGCGGCCGTCGCTGATGCGGTAGGTGCCCGCGCTGTGCCAGGCCATGCGGACCATCAGCGGGCCGTAGTTGCCGAAGTCGGCCGGCCACCAGTCCTGCGAGGTCGTGAGCACCTCGGCGATGTCGTGCTTGACGGCCGCGAGGTCGAGTGCCTGGAAGGCCTTCGCGTAGTCGAAGTCCTCACCGAGGGGGTTCGCCACCGCGGGGTTCTTGGCGAGGATCTTCAGGTTGAGCCGCTCCGGCCACCACTGGCGGTTTCCGCCGCCCTGCGTCGGGTGCGGGGCGCGCCCGTGGGCGACCGGGCAGCCACCGCCGTCCTCTGTTTTCGCGTCGGTGACGATTGCATCATGGTTGTCGGACATGGGAATCCTTCCGGACCAGGCGGATCACGGTGCTCAAGAACTGCGGGCGGTGGAACAGTTGAGGCACGGGCCCCGGAAGGGGATCCCGGCCCCGGCGGCCGGAGGGCGGTCGTCGGCGGTCGTGGTCGGGCGGCGGACCACGAACGCCGTGCGGCTCACCTCGGCGCCGAGGCGGTCACCGTCCCGGACGGTGTGGAGCGGCGCGTCGCGGACGGCCCCGGGCCGCCGTGCGGTGCCGCGGGGCGTACCGGCGGTGATGCCGTCACGTCTTGGTCTCCTGCCGTACTGGGTCGTCCTGTCCCTTGGCTATTGCCGGAACCGATCCTACGATGGACAGAGTCCAAGTCAATAAGGATGCCAAATCCACAGGGGATCGAATCCGGACGTCCACGCCGAACGCGAACACCCACCGAGCCCGAATAGGTGAACCGACATGAGTGACCTGCTGGAGCGACTGCGCGGGCGCGGCTGGCGGATGACGTCCCAGCGGCGCGTCGTCGCGGAGGTCCTCGACGGCGACCACGTCCATCTCACGGCCGACGAGGTGCACGCCCGCGCGGCCGAGCGGCTGCCCGAGATCTCCCGGGCCACCGTCTACAACGCCCTGGGGGAGCTGGTGTCCCTGGGCGAGGTCATCGAGGTCTCCACCGACGGCCGCGCCAAGCGCTACGACCCCAACGCCCACCGGCCGCACCAGCATCTGGTCTGCTCGGGCTGCGGCACCATCCGCGACGTCCACCCGACCGGCAGCCCGCTCGCGGACCTGCCCGCGGAGGAGCGGTTCGGCTTCACGGTGTCCGAGGCGGAGGTCACCTACCGCGGGCTGTGCCCCGCCTGCGCCTGAGGGAGCGAGGAGCGGCGGCGGCAGGCGTCGTCCCGTCGGCGGTTCGGGCCGGACTTCGGCGCCCTCAGCTGCCACCGCCGGTGTGTCCGACAGTGGCGGGTTCGAAGGCGACGCGTGTCGTCGAGCCGTCGTCTACCCAGCGCACCTCGACGCCGTGCGCGTCCGCCGACACCCCGGTGACCGCCTCGGCGATGGGTACCGGGTCCGGCTCCGCGGTGAGCGTGGCCAGGCTCGCGTACACGGCGGTGCCCTCGGCCGCACCGGTGAGCCGCGGGACCCGAGCCCAGGACGTGAACGCCGTGCCCTGCGGTGCCCGCGCCTCGTCCGCGCCGCTCCAGCCGTGCAGCGGATGCAGCGCGGAGTACGCGCTCCCGTCGGGGCCGGTCGCCCAGCCCGTCTGCTCGACGACCGCTCCGGGCGGGGCGCCCACGACGCGGTGCACCCGCAGTTCGAGACGGCCCCGGACCACGGTGACGCTCTCCACCCGCAGCCCGGGCACGGTCGGCGGACCGGCCGCGAACACCGGCCGGTGCCAGGAGGCCGCCCAGCCCCAGCCGTCCCCGCCGCCCGCACCCAGCGGATGTATCCGGCGCCGCACGCTGCGCGCCCCGCCGACGACCAGGCCCAGGTGGTTGTCCGCGACGTTCCCGGCGGCCGTCGGGCCGGTACGGGTGCTGTACGCCTGACGGCCGTAGAGCGGGTCGTCCTCGGCGGCCGACTCGCCCTCGTGCGGGCGGACGTTGTCGCTGCCGTGGTTGTGCAGCCGGACGATGCCGTCGGAGCCCGTGCTCTGCACCAGGAAGCCCGGTGCCCACAGTGCCAGGACCCGGTCCGGTCCCTCGCTGGGCGCGGGCTCCTCACGCGCCGTCCACAGCGGGTGGCCGTCGGGCGCGAGCAGGCCGACGAACGCCTTCGACGCCCAGTACGGCGAGGCCGGACCCGAGTAGCGCTGCAGCGTCGCCGCGTGCGGGCCGTGCCAGCCGAGGCCGAGCAGTCCGTTCCCGTCGACGGCGCCGCGGTCCAGGAAGTGCCGCAGCGCGCCGCTCATCAGCCTCCGCGAGGTGCCCGGGGACAGCGGCGTGTGGCCGGTGACGGCGCCGAGCGCCACCGCCGAGGCCGCGGCGAAGCGGTACGTGAGCGACCGCCCGAAGTGCAGCGGCGCCCCGTCGGCCCCGAACATCAGGGAGTAGCTCTCCAGATGCTCGCGCAGCCGGGCACCGTACGGGGCCGCTCCCTCCTCGCCCGCGAGATCGTCCGCGAGATGCGCGTCGAGCACCGGGTACAGGTGCAGCGCCCACCCGTTGTAGTGGTCGAAGGCCCGCCCGTCGCCGTCCGCGTACCAGCCCTGGCCCCGGTACCAGCCCGCTAGAAGATTGAGCGCCCGCTCCCGCGCGCGGGCCGTCAGCGCGTCGCCGCGGCCGACCGACTCCAGGAACCCGGCGACGGTGTACGGGAAGAGGTACCAGTTGTTCGGCGCCGGTACGTGCTCCAGGGCGCCGCGCAGCCATCGCGCCGCCCGGTCCTGCACGTCGCCGTCGAGGCGGTCCCACAGCCACGGGCGGGTCAGCCGCAGACCGAGCGCCACCGACGCGGACTCCACCATCGGCTGGCCCTGCACGTGGTGGTCCAGGATCAGCGGCCAGGACTCGGCGTCGTCGCGGCCGGGCGTGCGGGTGCCGGCGGCCAGTCCGGCGGCGTAGCGGTCGAGCCAGCCGTGCGGGTCCTCACCGTCGGCGCCCGCGGTCCGGAAGGCGGCGGCGAGGAACGTCCGGGCGTATCCCTCCAGCCCGTCGGAGCGGGCGCCGGAGACCGAGGGGGGTCCCGGCAGGTCGAGCAGGGCGCCGCGCGGGGTCGCCCAGCGCCAGGCGGCGTGCAGCAGGAGGTCGGCGGCCGTCTCCCAGTGGGCGCGGGTGCAGCCGGTGGCAGGGCTCGACTCGCGGTCGTCGGCGGGGAGTCCGGGCAGGGTCATGCGAGTCGGGCCAGCCTTTCGTGTCGTACGGGATGGGCGAAGCCGTCGCCCGCGGCCCACCGTGCGACCTCACCGACGGCGAGTTCGGCCAGGCGCGCCCACTCGTTGCCCTGGGAGCCCGCGAGGTGAGGGGTGATCAGGGCGCCGTCGCAGTCCCACAGGGGGTGGTCGGGCGGCAGCACCTCGGGGTCGGTGACGTCCAGGACGGCCCGGATCCGGCCCGCCGTGACGGCCTCGGTGAGCGCCTCCTGGTCGACCACCGCGCCCCGCGCGGTGTTGACGAGGACGGCGTCCTGCCGCATCGCCGTGATGTGCCGCCGGCCGACGAGTCCGCGAGTTTCGGGAAGCAGCGGGGTGTGGACGCTGACGACGTCGCACCGGGCGAAGAGCTCGTCGAGTCCCACGGCCCGCGCCCCCAGCGCGGAGGCCTCCTCGGCGGTGACGTACGGGTCGTGCAGCAGGAGCCGCAGATCGTGGGGACGCAGCAGTTCGATCACCCGCCGTCCGACCAGGGAAGCGGACAGGATTCCCACCGTGCGGCGGTAGTTGCCGACGTCGCGCGGGGTGCCCCAGTCGTCGCGGCTGCGCGTCGCCCGGTAGTCGCGGGCGCGTTCCAGGGCGCGCTTGCCGGAGAGCAGGATCATGGCGACCGTGTACTCGGCGACGGGCAGGGCGTTGGCCGCGGCGGCGGAGGACACCGCGAGGCCCCGCTCCCAGCACGCCGGGGTGACGTGGTGGCGTACCGACCCGGCGGAGTGGACGACGGCCCGCAGCCGGGGGGCCGCATCCAGCACGGACGCGTCCAGTACGGGACAGCCCCAGCCGGTGACCAGCACTTCCACGTCGCGCAGGACGGCGCGGGCCCGTTCGGTGCCGAAGTCGTGCAGTGCGGGCGGCGGCACGAGGTCGCAGACCCGGCTCAGCGCCTCCACGGCGTCCGGAGGGAACACGGCCGCCGCCGCGTCCGGCCCCATGGCGAGAGCGGTCCGCGGAGGGGTACGGCCGCCTGACGAGGTGTCCATGCTGCTCCTGGTGTCCGTCCGTATCACTGGCGGAGGGTGCGTGCGCTGCTTGCCGGCCGGCACGCGAACGCGCGCGCGGCGCCGTCCTGTTGGGGCGTACTCCCGCGTTCGCCGTCAGCCCCGAGCGCCGGCACCGCTCAAGCAGCGCGAAGGCGGCGGACAGCGGGAGGACGGCCAGGAGGAAGCCCACTTTCACGACGGAGCGGTACCCGAGCGAAGCGGACGCCAAGCGGTTCCCGGTGCACGGACCGACACCCGACCCGATGGAGGCCCTGATCGGACGACACCACCGGGACCGGCGGCTCGGTCGGCCGGGCATGAACGCCTCCTGCCGCTCAAGTGAGAGACATGAGCATCTTGATCGACTGGGCGAGCAGGGGTCAAGGGAAAGATCGGAAGAACCCAAAACGATCAAACGATCGCGCAGTCCACGGTTTCGTCGCCCAGAAGCTGCCCACCGCGGGGGAGATGGCAGCGCTGCTGCGTTCCCCGCACCCCATCGGCGGTGCCGCCGGGTCGACGTCGCCCGAGGCGGCCGCACTCTTGCGGAACAAGGCGGTCCAGAGGAACGTCGCGCCGAACAGCGCTGACTCAGGGGGCTCCTCCCGCATCCGGCGCAGTTCCACCTCCACCAGGTCGGAGAAGATCCAGCGCAGCGATTCGGGGGTGTAGGCGAGGCCACCCTGCAACTCGCGTGCGCGGTAGAGGTCCGCATCCGTGAGTTCCGACCCCATTCCCCCCTCGCCGGCTGCGAAGCCGGTGAGGGCGAGGTGGCCGCCAGGGGCGAGGGCGCGGTCGAGCAGGGCCAGGTAGCTGACCCGCCGGTGCGGCGCACTCCAGGTCCCGGCTCCGCGTCCGCCCAGCCTGTCGTCCCAGGCCGGAATGGAGCAATCCTCGGCTACTGCGGGGAGCCTGTTTCGACGAGTTCTCCAGCGGTGCTGAAGGGTGTACGTCACCTCAGGCCGTCGGGCACTCAGCGGCACCCGCCTGCGCGGTCGGTTCCGGGTCGGGTGGGACGGGCCATGGTGCCGACGGCGGCGGCGGAGCCGTCCATGCGGTGGGCGAAGACGGCGTCGACCAGTTCGTCGCGGGTGGCGAAGCGGTCGGAGAGGGTGACTTGAGGCCGGTACATTCGGCCGCGCACCAGGACGAACGACAACGGGGGATTCCATGATGCGGTCGCTCCTGCGACGTCGCCGGGCGGCCTCGGGACTCCCCGTCCCGGACGCGTGCACGCCCGGCCGGCACGCCCTGGCCACCCGGCACCTGCTGGTCCACAACCCGGTGACCCGGCTCGACGCCTTGGCGGCCGTCGCCGCGGGCGAGGACCCCGAGGCCAAGCGCTGGCAGGGGAACCAGGGCGAGCAGGTGGTACCGGACGCCGACACCAGACAGGCACTGCTGCGCCTGGGCCCCGGCGGCGCCACCCCCCGTTGGTTCATCCGGGCCAACTCCGAACTGGCCGAGCCCTTCGAACCCGGCCCGGAGACGCCCGAGTTCATGGTCTGCGTACACCGCGACACCGGGCGCTACGCCGGGTACCTCGAACTCGACCGTGACAGGGGCGAGACGGGCGGCATCCTCGCCCCCGACCACCGAGGCCAGGGCCTCGGCGCCGAACTGTTCCTGGCCGGTGCGGAGTTCGCCCACGGCCACGCCGGTCTGGCGACGGTACGGGCGGGCACGGCCACGGGGAACCAGGCGTGCCGCCGCGCCCTGGAACGCGCCGGCTTCGTCCCGGCCCCCGGGCCGGCCCGCCACACCCTGCCGGACGGCCGTGAGCTGGACACCGTCTGGTACCGGCACGAGGGCGCCGCGTCGACGTGTACGGGGCAGTGAAGGGCACCTTCCGCCGGCCGCGGTCCCGGGCGGGGGGCCGCGACCGGCGCCCTGCTCAGCTGAAGGGGTCCAGGGTGAGGTACGCCTGCTGCGGGTTGCCGTCGTGCACCAGCGACTCGTGGTTGCCGACGTCGTCGAAGGCGAACGCGTAGGCCTTGCCGTCGGCCATCTGCGCGTGGATCTTCCGGGCGTAGTGGTTGGTCACCGTGTCCTGGTAGAAGCTCGCCGAACCGGTGTCGGGCTGGTTGGGGTTGACCAGCAGTGTGGAGCGGTTGAAGCCCGCGCACAGGGTGCGGGAGAGGGGGCCGCGCACGAGGTCGTTCGGGGCGTCCAGGAGCTTGTAGCAGCCGAAGATGCTGTCGGAGTCGGGCTTCTGGAAGCTGGTGACGATCGCGCCGGCCGCGTTGGTGAAGTTCATGACGTTCCCGGAGACGCGGCCGTAGTACTTGGTGTTCGGCTGGTCCGCGAACGGGGTCACCGTCAGGGTCGACGAACTGTACTTCTGCCACACCCGGTTGACGTAGTCGTCCATCACGTTGCCCGGCAGCGCCCCGCTCTCGATGCCGTGTCCGGGGGCGAGCGCCCGCAGGACGGTGCCGTCGGGCGCGGTCTGGATCAGGTTGGCCCAGCCGCCGGGCTGTCCCCGCAGGGCGTTGAAGAACCCGGTGTAGCCGCCCGGCTTGAGGTGGCCGGTGTTCTTCGTGGTGCCGTCGGCGCGCTGGACGCCGACGGCGTAGGGGGCGGAGAACATGTCGACCTGCGTGCTGTTGAGCCACAGTCCGCTGTCGTTGAGCGTGTACTCGGACCAGTTGAAGAGGGTGTTGCGGTTGGGGTCGCTCGGGTTCTGCACGGCCGGCTGCACGAGCCCGCCGGTCGTCAGCCGGAAGTCGAGCTTCTTGCCGTAGGAGAAGTAGATCCGGCCGGAGAACTTGGGAATCCGGATCGTCTTGGACTGCCCGTTCGCCGGTCCCAGGATCGACGCGTCGGGGGCGGGCGTCGGGGGGTTGCCGCCGGCCGGCCAGGCGTGGAACGTGCCGTTCTCGTCGGCCCAGCCCTGCCGGCCCGTCGAGAGGAGCGTCCCGAGGTCGTAGATGTAGACGGGGCCGCTGCGCCCGGAGTTGTTGGTGAACTTGAGCGGGATGGTCGCCGGGACCGCCGCCTCGGCGCGGGTCGAGGCTCCGAACGTCAGTAGTGCCGCGGCCAGTGTGGCAACGGCCGCCGTCAGTGCTCGCCACTTGGGTGTTCTGGGCACGCGCAGCCTCCTCACGAGGGGGGAATCAAACGGACGGGGTGCGTCCGGATGTCATGAGAGCGCTCTCAACGTCGCCCACGGTGGCGTACATGTCAACTACTTGCGCAGGGGTTGGTGCGCAACAACCTTGGCGGCGAGGGGGATTGACGCAGTGGCGGCACACTGGTTGAGTGGCTCATCCACTGGCGAGTGGCTCATCCACTGAGCCACTCAAGTGATGCCGGGCCCGACCGCTCGTCCTTGGTCCGCACCGCTCGTCCTCACCCCGCACCGCTCTCCGAGCGGCCGCGCCGCCCGAGAAGGAGACCTCCGTGGAGGCACTGCCCCGCGAGACGATCGTGGACGTCCTGGAACACCGGCTGCGCGAGGACATCCTCGACGGCCGCCATCCGACCGGCGGTTACCTGCCCCCGGAACGGCAGCTCGCCGACGGCTACGGCGTCACCCGCACCACTCTCAAGCACGCCTTCGGCCGGTTGGTCCAGGCGGGCCTGCTGGAGACCAGGCACGGGGTGGGGACCAAGGTGCGCGACTACGTGCGCCTGGGCGGCGCCGATCTGCTGCCCATGCTCGTGCGCCACGACGCCCGCTGGGTCCACGAGGTGTTCGAAGTGCGTCGCAGCATCGGCGCGTTGATCGCCGAACGGGCCGCCAAGAAGGCGACCCGGGCCCAACGTGACGAACTGCGCGCGCACTTGACCGCCGTGCGGGAGGCGACGGGCGGCGACGCCGTGCAGTTGGCGGACGTCGAGGTGCACCGAGCACTCGCGCGGGCCACGGGAAACCGTGTCTACGTCCTGCTCACCAACACGCTCTTCAACGCCTACCTGCCCGTCCGTGCCGGCCTCGCGGAGCCCTTCGCCGACCCCGAGGTGGCGCACGACCGGCTGGCGCCCGTGGTGATGGCCGTGATCGCCGGCGACGGCCCAGGGGCGCACGCGGCCGCCGACGCCTACCTGGAGGCCACCGAGCGGATCATGCTGGAGGGACTCGCGTGAGGGGCACCGAGTTCGCGGAGACGCTGCTCGGCACCGTCCGGCTCGACGCCGAGCGCCGAGAGCGCCGCGTACGCCTCGACCTGCGGGCCCGCGCCGACACGGTGACGGCTCCGCACCGGACGACCACGGCGCGCCTGTCCGGGCGGGTCCGCGTCGCCGGCCTCGCCGACGACGGCGCCGCCGAGGGCGAGTTGGAGGTGTCGCCGCTGGCGCGCCGGCGCATCCGCTACCGGCTGTCGTTCACGGCGGGCGGGCGCCGGCTCGCCCTCGACGGCTGGAAGTCGGTGACGCCGAGCCGCCCGGTGCGGTCGATGACCGTCCTGCCGTTCACGCTGTACGAGGGCGGGGCGCGCGTGGGCGAGGGCGTCCTGCGGTTCCCGCTCACCACCGGACTCCTGCCCTTCCTCCTCAGCTTCCGCTTCCCGCGGATCCCCGGCCGGGACCGGGCGGCCGGCGAGGCGGGCGCGGAGCACATGGCGGCCCGCTGGGACGGAACCCCCGGCCGTACCGAGGTCTGGTACACCACGCTCACCGACCCGGGGAGCGGCACCGGCCTCTGGCTGCACCACGAACTGACCGCCCCCGCCGACGGATCCGGTCCGGTGGCCCACGGCTGGGTCGCCGCCTACCCCCGGAACGGACCCGTCGAGCACGCCCGCTTCGGACCCGTACCCTGGACCGCCCCGGCGGACGGCTTCGCGGGAGCGGACGTCACGGCCCGCCCGGGACGGCTCGAAGGACAGGCCGGTGCCTTCTCCTGGCGGCTCACCGAACACCCTGAGGGTCCGCCCCTGTTCACCTTCCCCCGCTGGTCCTGGCGCCGACCGCTGCTGCCCGCCGCCCAGATGCTCCCGGCCGCACGGGCCCGCTACCAGGGGGAGTTCACGTACGGCGACACGACCCTGACCCTGGACTCCGCGCCCGGCGCCTCCGCGAGGATCTACGGGCACGGCAACGCCCGGCGCTGGGCCTGGCTCCACGCGGACCTCGGCGGCGGTGACGTCCTGGAGATCGTCGCCGCCGTGTCCACCCGGCCGGGGCTGCGCAGGCTGCCGCCGCTCGTCTTCCTCCGGCTGCGGCACCGCGGCCGGACCTGGCCGCGGCGGGCGGAGCGCACGGCGGTGGGCTGGCTCGGCGCCGGACGCTTCCGGGCCCGGATCGGCCTGCCCGAGTGGAGCGTCACCGGACGCACGGCACTGCGCCGCGTCCGCGTCCACGTGGTCCAGCCGGCCGCCCGCACCCTGGACCTGGAGTACCGCGACCCCGACGGCGCCCGCGCCCGCTGCCGCAACAGCGAGTCGGCCGACGCCCACGTGGTGCTGGAACGGTGGTGGGGCCGCTGGCGCACCGAGGCCCGATGGTCCCTGGACGGCACCGCGCACGCCGAGGTGGGCGAGCGATGACCGCCGAAGGACTCGTCGCCGCGCTGCTCGCCGACACCGGCGGGGACGACTGGGCGGCCAGGGTGCCGGACCGGCTCGGCAGGGTGCTCGCCGCGCTTCCCCGGCCGGCGCGGGCCGGCGTCCACACCGCCGTCGCCGCGGTGGAGGCGTACGCGGTGCTCCGCACCGGCAGGCGCCTCGCCGCGCTCGGCGCCCACGACCGGGAGGCCGTGCTGGCCTCGCTGGCCGCCCGGCCCGCGCTCGTCCCGCTGCTCGACGTCCTCAAGATGCCCGTACTGCTCGCCGCCGGCACCGAACGGTCGGCGGCGACGCGGGAGACGGCCCCGCAGGTCCACGCGGGCGCGCCGGCCGATCCGCCCCTCGACTGCACGCCCGCCGAGGAGTGGCCCGCGCGCACCACCGCGGACGCGGTGGTCGTCGGGTCCGGCGCCGGCGGAGCCATGGCCGCCCGCACCCTGGCCCGCGCCGGACTGCGCGTCGTCGTCCTGGAGGAGGGCGCCCACCATTCGACGGCGTCGTTCGGACGCCGGGCGCCGCTCGACCGGTTCGCCGACCTCTACCGGGACGGCGGAGCCACCCTCGCGCTGGGCGCCCCGCCGCTGCTGCTGCCGGTCGGCCGGGCCGTGGGAGGCACCACGGTGGTCAACTCCGGTACCTGCTACCGGACTCCGGACCACGTCCTGGACCGCTGGCGCAGCCGCTACGGATTCGAGGCGGCCGGACGCTTCGGGCCCCTGCTCGACGAGGTGGAGCGCACCCTGCGCGTCGCCGCGCAGCCCGTCGACGTGCTCGGCAACAACGGTCTGCTCGCGCTCGCCGGTGCCGCGAAGCTCGGCTGGCGGGCCGGGCCCCTGCGCCGCAACGCCCCCGGGTGCAAGGGCTCCTGCCAGTGCGTCGTCGGCTGCCCCACCGGCGCCAAGCAGAGCGTGCAGCTGTCCGTGCTGCCCGACGCCTGCGCCGCCGGAGCCCGCATCGTCACCGGCGCCCGGGCCCACCGCGTCCTGGTGGACCGCGACGGTCCCGGCATGCCACGGGCGGCCGGGGTGCGGGCCGGGCGCCGGGACGGCGGCGAGCTGGAGATCCTCGCCCCCCTCGTCGTGACGGCGGCCGGCGCGCTGCACACGCCGGGCCTGCTGCGCCGCTCCGGACTCGGCGGACATCCGCGGCTCGGCCGCAACCTGAGCGTCCATCCGGCCACCAGCGTGGCCGGACGCTTCGCCGAACCGGTCACCGCCTGGCGGGGCGTGCTCCAGAGCGCCGGCGTCGAGGAACTGCACGACCGGGGCATCCTCATCGAGGCGACCGCGAGCCCACCGGGCATGGGCAGCTTCGTCCTGCCGGGCCTCGGCCGCGAACTGCGCCGCGAACTGGAGGACACGGACCGGCTCGCCACCCTCGGCGCCATGATCGCCGACCGTCCCTCCGGGCGCGTCCAGGGCCGCGACCGCGCCCTCGTCCGCTACGACCTGGACCGCCGGGACGGCGAACGGCTGATGACGGCCGTCCACGCCATGGGACGACTGCTCTTCGCCGCCGGTGCCGAGGAGGTGCTCACCGGTCTGCCGCTCGCGCCCCGCGCCCGCTCCCTCGGCGAACTCGACGAGCTGCTCGCCGGTGCGGGACCGCGGAACCTGCACCTGTCGGCGTTCCACCCGACCGGCACCGTCGCGGCGGGCGCCGACCCGCGGCGCGCCCCGGCCGACCCCGAGGGCCGGCTGCGCGGAGTGCGAGGAGTCCTGGTGGCGGACGCGTCCGTGCTGCCGGGATGCCCGGAGGTCAACCCGCAGCTGAGCATCATGGCGGCGGCGCTGGCCGTCGCCGGGGCCCATGTCGCACGGGAGGGGGGAGCGGAACCCGGGCCCCCGGGCGGGTGAGCCGGTGCCCACCCCAATGGCCCGGCGCCGTTCGCGGCCCGCGCGATCCGCGCCGAGCATGAGGCGTACGCGAAGGACGGGCGCCGGACCGGCGGGAAGAGGACGAACGGCCATGAGCACACGCATTCCCGATGGCGGAGACCGACCGGGCCGGACCCGCGGGACGGCCGCACCCGACCGCACCGGACGGTGGACGCGCGGCCCGCTGTCCGCCCCCGCCGCGCGCGGGAGAGGGCCGGGTCGCGGGCGCCCGGCCCTCGCGCTGCTGTCCGTCCTCGTCAGCGGCGCCGCGCTCGTCTCGTGCAGCTCGGACAGCGGCGACGAGGGCGGCGGGGCCTCGGTCAGCTCGCGGCCCACCCCGCCGGACAGGTCCTCGTTCACGGGGACCCCGCCGTCCGCGCTGGCCTCCTCGGCGGCCTCCGCCATCAACTCCGCCCGGGCCTCCGCGTCGGCGGCGGCCTCCTCCGCCTCCGCGGCAGCCTCCTCGTTCGGGGCGTCGGTCGCCGCCGACACGGCCCGTGGCTCCGCCGCCGCGGAGGCCGAGCTCAAGAAGGTCGAGGGCCGCGGCAACGCCCTGTCCGAGGTCGCGATGACGGGACTGCCGAAGGCGCAGACCGGCGGGCTGCTCGCCGTGCTGGTCAGCATCACCAACAAGACCGACCAGAAGGCCTCGTACGCCGTGCGGGTCGATTTCAGGAACGCCGACGACAAGGTCGTGGAGACCAGGTTCGTCGGAGCTGAGGACCTCGCGCCGGGGAAGCGGGCCGAGCCCGTCGCCATCAGCCGCCAGCCTGCCGAGGAGAAACTCACCCCGTACCTGGCCAAGGCCCAGCGCTACTGACCCCGGCGCCCGCCGCTCACACCCCTGGCGCCTCCTCCGGTTCCCGCACCAGGTGCACCGCCGTGCTGGACCAGTCACCCGGCGGCAGGTCCGGACGCAGGCCGTACTCGCCGAGCACGGCGGCGTGGTGGACGGTGCCCGTGCGGGTGTCGCGGTAGCGGGCCGAGGGTGTGAGGCCGCGCAGCCGGACCGGCAGTTCCGGGCTGCCGTGCCGGGCCGTGCGCCGCCAGCCGAGCAGCAGCACCTCCGAGCCGTCCCCGGCGGTGTACTGCACCACCGACGGCAGGTCCGG
The DNA here is from genome assembly GCF_053611025.1 of Streptomyces sp. NPDC054842. Taxonomy (NCBI): domain Bacteria; kingdom Bacillati; phylum Actinomycetota; class Actinomycetes; order Kitasatosporales; family Streptomycetaceae; genus Streptomyces; species Streptomyces sp. NPDC054842. The sequence goes on along the minus strand of NZ_JBSGZN010000045.1, from coordinate 17,607 downwards.
AGAGGGCGTGGACAGGCGGTCCAGCCTGCCGTGCTGCACGAGAGGGCGCACCCGCTTGTACTCGGCCACCAGCCCGGCCGCCTCGCGCAGCTCCTCCTCCGACCAGCGGGTCAGGTCGCCGCCGATCCCCAGCGCCCCGGCCATCGCGACGTGGAAGCGGAACCGCAGGGGCACCGTGCGGCCCGTGAGCTGGTTCGGCACGTCGGTCACCCAGGCGCCCATGGTGCGCGCCGGGTAGACCTGCCCGTAGCCGTGCTGGATCCACATCCGGTCGGCGGCGTCGGTGTTGTCCGACGCCCACGCCTGGTCCGTACGCGCGAGGATGCCCAGGTCGACACGGCCGCCGCCGCCGCTGCACGACTCGATCCGCAGCCCCGGGTGGTCGGCCCGCAGGCGGTCCAGGACGTCGTAGAGATTGCGTACGTACGTGTGCCAGAGGCGGTCGGAGCCGTCCTGCCGCCCGGGCCAGCCGGCCTCGCTGAAGGCCCGGTTCATGTCCCACTTCAGGAAGTCGATGCCGTGGTCGCCGACCAGGCGGGTCAGCCAGCCGTGGGCCCAGTCCGCGACGTCGCGGCGCGCGAAGTTCAGCACGAGCTGGTTGCGCAGCTCGGAGCGCGTGCGCCCGGGGACGTGCAGGACCCAGTCCGGGTGACGGCGGTACAGGTCGCTGTCCGGGTTGACCATCTCGGGCTCCACCCAGAGGCCGAACCTCATGCCGAGCCCGTGCACCGCGCGGACCAGCGGGGCGAGCCCGTCGGGGAAGCGGTCGGGTGAGGGTGCCCAGTCGCCGAGGCCGGCGCGGTCGCTGCGGCGGCCCCCGAACCAGCCGTCGTCGACGACGTACAGCTCGACGCCGAGCGCCGCCGCCCGTTCGGCGAGGGCGAGTTGGCCCGCCTCGTCGACGTCGAAGCCCGTCGCCTCCCACGAGTTGTAGAGGACCGGAGCGACCTCGTCGGGATGCGGCACGACGTGGGCGAGCGTGTACGCGTGCCAGGCCCGGCTGGCCGCACCGAACCCGCCGTCGGTGCAGACGGCCGCGAACACGGGGGCGGTGAACTCCTCGCCGGGCTCCAGCGGCACGCCGACGCCGTCGTGGGCGACGCCGCCGGTGAACGCGGCCCGCCCGTCCGGGGTGCGCTGCGCGGTGATCCGCCAGCTCCCGCTCCAGGCGAGGGCCGCGCTCCACACCCGGCCGTGCTCCTCGGTCGCCTCACCCGCGTCGAGCATCACCCAGGGGTTCGCGTGGTGGCTGGTGATGCCGCGGCGGCTGGTCAGCACCGTCTCGCCGTGGGGGAGCGGTTCGCGGCGCAGTTGGCTCTCGGCGGACCACTGGCCGGTGACGTGACTGAGGCGGTAGTCCGGGAGCGCGGGCAGGGTCCAGGCGGCGGAGTCGGCGCGCAACAGCGTGACGGGTTCCGTGCCGTCGTTGCGGACGACGGTCCAGCGTTCGATGACGTCCGTGTCCTCGTGCACGCGGTAGTGCAGGTCCACGTGCAGCGGATGGAGCCGGTCGCGGAACGACAGCACCAGCTCGCCGTCGTCGTGGTGCCGGCCGGCCGGCAGCCACTCGAAGGCGCGGGATCCGTCGGCGAACCGGACCTGGAGCGAGGGCGGCCCGTACCGCGTGCCGCCGTCGACGGGGAGTTCCTCGCCGACGCCGGGTGTCCCGCCGAAGCTGTCGCCCGCCGGGGCGGGGGGCATCACGAGGTCCCCGGCCTCCGCGAGGGTCAGGCGCGGGCCCCAGGCCAGGTGGCAGGGCACCCCGGCCTCGTCGACCCGCAGCGCGTACGACGTCCGCGGCGTGGACAGCAGCCAGACCCCGGTGTCCGGGGCGAAGGAGATCATCGACAGGGTTCCTCACGTTCCATGGCGCGACGAGACACGTGAAAGCCAACCCCGACCTTCGATCATGTGTCAACACCGCACGACGACTTCATATTTGCAGGGCACAGGCAGCTCAGGAGCGACACTCAGGCGAATCCTGTTTCTTTCATTGACAGCAGAAAATAAGGGCCCTAGGTTCCGGCCATGCGCTCGACCACTCGGACCGAGGCGTTCCCGGCCCACACGCCGGCCGCCTCACAGATCTTCACCACCGTGCTGTCCCACGGTCCGCTCACCCGCTCCGACATCGCCGCCCGGACCCGCCTGTCGGCCGCCGCGGTCACCAAGGCGGTCCGGCCGCTCATCGAGGCCGGGTACCTCCGCGAGGACACCGGCGAGGACGCGCGGCAGGTGTCGCTCGGCCGCCCCGCCAACCCGGTACGGGTCGACGGGGGCAGGGCGCTGTTCATCGGCGTCAAGATGACCGGCGACGAACTCATCGCCGTGCTCACGGACCTGTGCTGCCGGATCAGGGTCGCCCGGCACGTGCCGCTCACCTCGCACCACCCGCAGGCCGTGCTCGACTCGACCGCGGCGCTCGTCCAGGAGCTGCTGACCGAGGCGGACGGCTTCGGGGTCCGGGTGCAGGGCCTCGGCATCGCGGTCTCCGGAGACGTGGACCGCGCCGACGGGGTGGTGCGGTACTCACCGTTCCTGGAGTGGCGCGACGTCCCGCTCGCCGAACTGGCGGGCGCGGCGACCGGGTTGCCGGTCACCGTCGACAACGACGTCCGGGCCCTGACCGTCGCCGAGCAGTGGTTCGGCGCAGGCGTCGGTCTGCCGGACTTCGCCCTGGTGACCGTCGGCGCGGGCATCGGCTGCGGCCTCGTGGTGCACGGGCGGGTCGTCTCGGGGGCCCACGGCGTCGCCGGGGAGATCGGGCACGTCTCCATCGACCCGGCCGGCCCGCTCTGCCACTGCGGCAACCGCGGCTGCGTCGAGGCCATCGCCTCGGACTCCGCGATCGTCGCCGGGGTCAGGGAGGCGACCGGCGTGCACGTGGCCGACGCCGCCGAGGCCCTGGACCTCGCCCACGACGGCGACCCGGGAGCCCGGCAGGTGTACGCCCGGGCCGGCGCGGCCATCGGCCGGGGCATCGCCACGGTCGCCAACCTGCTCGGCCCCGAACGCGTGATCATCTCCGGCGAGGGCCTGGCCGCCTACGACCTCTTCGCCGAGCAGATCCGCGACGCCTTCGCGGATGCCGCCTTCGGCTCGGCCGCACGGTGCGACCTGCGGACGCGGCCCCTGCCCTTCGAGGAGTGGGCGCGCGGCGCCGCCGCCACCGCGATCCAGTCCTTCACCACCTCGCACGCGAACTGAACAGACCGACGGCCGGCCGTCGTCCGGCCGCCCACGGCGGTACGGACACGTGCCGCGGACAGACACGTCCTGACATGTACGAGGAGTAGCGATGACGCAGCAGAGCCGCATACCCCTGGCTGCGCGTGGACCCGGCCGGCGCAACGTCGTCGGCGGGCTGTTCGGGATCGGTGCAGCCGCCCTGGCGGCGCCGGTCCTGACCGCGTGCGGCGGGGGAGCGGCGGCCGACCCGAAGTCGGTCACCTTCGGATCCAACGGCGCCGACGCCACCCCCAAGTCGGCCTACGCCGCACTGACCAAGGCATTCACCAAGGACAGCGGCCTGGAGGTGAAGACGAACACCGTCGACCACGACACGTTCCAGAAGGGCATCTCCACCTATCTGCAGGGCACCCCGGACGACGTCTTCACCTGGTTCGCCGGCTACCGCATGCAGTACTTCGCCAAGAAGGGACTCTGCAGCCCGCTCGACGACGTGTGGGACACCATCGGCGCCGGCTTCAGCGACGCCACCAAGCAGCTCTGCCGCGGCGAGGACGGCAAGTACTACTTCGTCCCGCTGTACAACTACCCGTGGGCCGTCTTCTACCGCAGGAGCCTCTTCGCGGAGCGCGGCTACGAAGTCCCGCGCACATGGGGCGAGTTCGTGGCCCTGGCCAAGCGCATGAAGAAGGACGGCCTCTCCCCGATCGCCTCCGGGTACGGCGGCGGAGACAGCTGGAGCATCCTCGGCGCCTTCGACTACCTCAATCTGCGCACCAACGGCTACGACTTCCACATGTCCCTCATGCGGGGCGAGGTCGCCTGGACCGACAAGCGCACCCTCGCCGCACTCGACCACTGGCGCGAACTCGCCCCCTACCACCAGCAGGGCGCCGGCGGCCGCTCCTGGCAGGACGCCGCCCAGTCGCTGCTCGACAAGAAGTCCGGCATGGCCGTCATCGGCCTCTTCCTCGGCCAGCAGGTCACGGACGAGAAGATCCGCGGCGACATCGACTTCTTCCCCTTCCCGGAGATCGACGCCGCCCACGGCCAGGACGCCGTCGAGGCCCCCACCGACGGCTTCATGCTCAGCCGCCAGCCCAAGAACGAGGACGGCGCCAAGAAGTTCCTGAAGTTCCTCGGCCAGGCCCGCGCCGAGGAGCTGTACATGGACGCCGACCCGAGCAACCTCGCCGTCAACGAGCAGGCCGGCACCGGCTCGTACAACGCGCTGCAGAAGAAGTCCGCCGAACTCATCGCCTCCGCGAAGCACATCACCCAGTTCGCGGACCGCGACAGCGACCCCGGTTTCATCTCCACCGTCGTCCTGCCCGGACTCACCCAGTGGCTCGGCCACCCCGACGACGGCTCGGACATGCTCAAGAAGATCGAGTCCCAGCGCTCGCGCTTCTTCACCGCCTGACCGGGCCCGGAAAGGCCGCACCCACCGTGTCCTCCACCCCCAGCACAAGGCCCGCTCCCCGCAAGGCCCGCGCACGCCGCCTCGGTCCCGGCGACCGCGTCTTCCTGGCCGTCGTCATCGGCATCCCCCTCGCGGCCCTCCTCTTCTTCGTGTGGCTGCCCGCCCTGGCCTCCCTGGCGCTGTCCTTCACCACCTGGGACGGCATCGACCTGGCCGACATCCACTGGACCGGCCTCGGCAACTACCGCGAGATCCTCACCAACTACCCGCCGTTCTGGCCGGCCGTACGCCACAACGTGGTCTGGCTCCTCTTCACAGCCCTGCTGCCGACCCCGTTCGGCATCCTCCTCGCCTACCAGCTCGACCGGAAGATCCGCTTCACCCGGATCTACCAGAGCGCGATCTTCCTGCCCATGGTGCTCTCGCCGGCCGTCGTCGGCTTCATCTGGGAGATCATCTACAACCCCGACACCGGACTGCTCGACGGTCTCCTGAACGCCGTGGGCGCAGGCCACCACGTCGACTGGCTCGGCGACCCCGACCTGAACCTGTGGGCCGTCCTCGTCGCCTCCGGCTGGCGGCACACCGGCTACATCATGATCCTCTACCTGGCGGGCCTGAAGGGCTTCGACCCGGCGCTGAAGGAGGCCGCCTCGCTCGACGGCGCCAACGGACGCCAGACCTTCCTGCGCGTGGTGTTCCCGGCCCTGAAACCGGTCAACATCATCGTTCTCGTCGTCACGGTCATGGAGTCCCTGCGGGCCTTCGACATCGTGTACGTCCTCGGCGGCGGCGTCGGCAGCAAGCCCGGCCTGGAACTGCTGTCCCTGCTCATCACCGACAACATCATCGGCGAGTCCAGTCACATCGGGTACGGCTCCGCTCTCGCCGTCGTGCTGCTCCTGGTCTCCCTTGCCGCCATCGGGACGTTCCTCGTCCAGACCATCCGCAAGGAGGACCGGTGACCACCACCGTGCCGCGCCCTGCCTCCCCGCCGCGCACCCCGCCGCGGCCGGCGGGCGCCCCGTCGAAGCCGCGCCGGCAGACCGGCCGCCACCTGTTGCTGACCGCCGTCGCCGTGCTGTGGCTCGTCCCGCTGCTGTGGGCCGTGCTCACCTCGCTGCGGCCGTACTCGGACACCACCCGGCACGGCTACCTGTCCTGGCCGCACAGCCTGGGACCCGGCAACTTCTCGGACGCCTGGAACCAGTCCGGGATGCCGCACTTCTTCCTCAACTCCGTTCTCATCACCGTCCCTTCGGTCCTCGGCACGCTGTTGTTCTCGGCGGCCGTCGCCTTCTTCGTCTCCCGCTTCGACTTCCGCTGGAACATCGCGCTGCTGATGCTGTTCACGGCGGGCAACCTGCTGCCGGCCCAGGTCCTCATCACCCCGCTGTACCGCATGTACCTGCTCGTCCCGCTGCCGCAGTGGATGAGCGACTCGCTCCTGCTCTACAACTCCGCCTGGGGCATCATCGCGATCCACATCGCCTACCAGTGCGGCTTCTGCACCTTCGTGCTCAGCAACTACATGAAGACGATCCCGAAGGAGATCTCCGAGGCAGCCCTCGTCGACGGCGCCCCCGTCTGGCGGCAGTTCCTCCAGATCGTCCTGCCGCTGTGCCGGCCGGCGTTCGCGGCCCTCGCGACGCTGGAGTCCATCTGGATCTACAACGACTTCTTCTGGCCCCTCGCACTGATCGAGACGGGCGACAAGCGTCCCGTCACCTCCGCCCTCGCCAACCTCCAGGGCGCGTACTTCACCAATCCCAACCTCATCGCGGCCGGCGCACTGATGACCGCGATCCCCACGCTGCTGGTCTACTTCGCGCTTCAGCGCCAGTTCATCAGCGGACTCACCCTCGGCTCGGGCAAGGGATGAGCCGCCCGACCGCAGGGGCCTGAGCCGCCCCGCCGCCCCCGCCGCCCCCGTCCCAGGAGGTCCGACCCATGCGGTCATCCCCGTACCCCGTCCTGCCCGGAACCGCCCGCCGCACCCTGCGCGGGCTGGTCGTCCTGGCCCTCACCGCGGGCTTCGCCACCGCCCTCCCGGCCGCCCGCGCGGACACCCCGAGCGACCCGGCCGGCACCACCACCACGGCCGTCGCCGCCAAGCCCTTCATGGGCTGGTCGAGCTGGAGCATGCAGTCGTCCAAGTACCCGGGCCTCAACCCGGACGGCGACTACAGCTACCTGAATGAGGCGAACGTCCTCAAGCAGACGGACGCCCTCGCCGCCAAGCTGAAGAAGTACGGCTACGACCACGTCAACATCGACGCCGGCTGGTGGATGGACAGGAACTGGAAGACCGGCTTCGACCGGTACGGCCGTCAGACACCCGACCCGGTCCGCTTCCCGCGCGGCATGAAGGCGGTCGCCGACCACATCCACGCCAAGGGCCTCAAGGCCGGCATCTACCTCCCCGTCGGCCTGGAGAAGGGGGCCTACGGCGGTGGCGAGGTGCCGATCTGGAACGCCCCCGGCTGCACCACCGGCGACATCGTCCACCCCGACCTGCGCACCACCAACGGCTGGGACAACGCCTACAAGATCGACTTCGGCGACGCCTGCGCGCAGAAGTACATCGACTCGCAGGCGCAGCAGTTCGCCGACTGGGGCTACGACTTCCTCAAGCTGGACGGCGTGGGCCCGGGCTCCTTCAAATCGGGCGAGAACTACGACAACGTTGCCGACGTCGCCGCCTGGCAGAAGGCCATCGCGACCGCCGGCCGCCCGATCCACCTCGAACTCTCCTGGTCCCTCGACATCGGCCACGCCGCCGACTGGAAGAAGTACTCCAACGGCTGGCGCATCGACACCGACGTCGAGTGCTACTGCAACACCCTGGTCACCTGGGAGAACTCCGTCGACGACCGCTGGGACGACGCGCCCGCGTGGAGCCGCAAGGCGGGCCCCGGCGGCTGGAACGACCTCGACGCCGTCGACGTCGGCAACGGCGAGATGGACGGCCTCACCAAGGCCGAGCGGCAGAGCTACCTGACGCTGTGGGCCATCAACAAGTCGCCCCTCTACACCGGCGACGACCTCACCAGGCTCGACAGCTACGGCGTCTCCCTGCTCACCAACCAGGAGGTCATCGCGGTCGACCAGAACGACTCGCCCGTCGCGCGCCCGGTCACCACGGTCGGTGACGAGCAGGTCTGGGGCACCGAGAACCCCGACGGCAGCTACACCGTCGCCCTGTTCAACCTCGGGGACTCGCCCGCCTCCGTCACCGCCCACTGGGCCTCGTTCGGATTCACCGGGAACGCCGCCGTGCGCGACCTGTGGAACAAGGCGAACCTGGGCACCCACAAGAACGGGATCACCGCGGCCCTGCCCGCGCACGGCTCGCGGCTCTTCACCGTCAGGCCCGCCGGGAGCGTCCTGGCGACGACGAGCTACGAGGCGGAGTCCGCCGCCAACACCCTCTCGGGCAACGCCTCCCTCGCCGGCTGCGACGCCTGCTCCGGCGGCAAGAAGGTCGGCAACCTCTACGGCGGCGGCACACTGCGCTTCAACGACGTCACGGTGAAGAAGGACGGCATCTACACCGTCCGCGTCTCCTACGTCAGCGGCGACGCCCGCTCGGCGACCGTCCTGTCCAACAGCGGCAACGGCAGCAGCCAGAAGTTTCCCTCCACGGGCGACTGGAGCACCGCCGAGACCGTCAGCGTCCAGCTCGCGCTGAAGGCCGGGTCCAACACGATCACCTTCGACAGCGGCGACGGATACGCGCCGGACATCGACCGGATCGTCGTTCCGCAGTCCGTCTGACCCGACCCGCTTCCCGCGGGGCCCGGTGACCTGGCCCGCCGGGCCCCGCGGGACCCCGTACGCCCCACCCGGCGGCCCCCGCCGTCGTCCCCGCACGAGCCGCTCCCCGGATTTGGAGTGCACACCGTGGACAACCAGCCCACCCCGCCACGCGACGAGGGACCCAGCAGACGAGGGCTCCTCGCACTCGCGGCCGCCGCCGGCACCGCCGCCGCCCTCGGCGGCCTGCCCGCCTTCACCGCGTCGGCGGCACCCGCCCGCCCCACCCGGTCACCCCTGCTGTCCGCGGCCGACGCCGCCCGGAACACGCTGTGGTGGCAGGCCCCCGGCTCCGCCACGTCGATGATCGAGCAGGGCCTGCCGGTCGGCAACGGACGCCTCGGGGCGCTCGCGAGCAACGACCCGGCCCGCGAACTCATGATGATCACCGACGCCACCCTGTGGACCGGCGGCCTCAACGACGAGCTGCAGAGCGACGGTCAGTTCCCCTACGGCCGCGACGACTTCGGCTCCCTGACACTGCTCGCCGAGCTCACGGTCACCCTCCCCGGCCACGACCTCGGGCGCGTCGACAACTACCGCCGCACCCTCGACATGGCCCAGGGCCTGGTCACCACCACCTACGACCTCGACGGCGTGACCTACCGGCGGCGGGTCTTCGCCAGCCGCCCCGACGACGTCATCGTCCTGCACCTCTCCCAGCAGGGCGGCGGCAGCCACACCGGCACCGTCTCCCTGGCCGGCACCCACGGCGAGTCCACCACCGCCGACGGCGCGAGGCAGTACGCCTCGTTCGGCGCCGCCTTCGCCAACGGACTCGCCTACGGTGCCGCCGTCACCGCGCGCAGCGGCACCGGCCGGGTCCGCGTCGACGGCAACTCGATCGCCTTCAGCGGCTGCGAGGACCTGACCGTCGTCGTCAGCGGCGGCACGAACTACGCGCCGGACGCCGCAGCGAAGTACCGCGACCCCTCCCTGGACCCGCGGCGCCTGGCGCAGACCAAGGTCCTGGCCGCGGCACGGCACACGGCGAGCACCCTGCTCGACACGCATGTCGCGGACTTCCGCCCGGTGTTCGCACGACTGGACATCGACCTCGGCCCGTCCTCCGCCGCACAGCGCGAGCTCGACACCTGGGAGCGGGTGCGGGCACGCCACCGGGACGACGTGCCGGACCCCGAACTGGAGGCCGCCTACGTGCAGTTCGGGCGCTACCTGATGATCTCGGGATCGCGGGGCAGCCTGCCCATGGGACTCCAGGGCCCGTGGCTGGACGGCAACGACCCGGACTGGATGGCCGACTACCACACCGACATCAACCTCCAGATGAACTACTGGATGGCCGACCGCGCGGGCCTGCCGGACTGCTTCGACGCGTACACGGACTACTGCCTCGCGCAGCTGCCCGACTGGACGGACGTCACCCGGCGGCTGTTCAACGACCCCGACAACCGCTACCGCAACTCCACCGGGAGGATCGCCGGCTGGACCGTCGCCATCTCCACCAACCCCTATGGCGGCGGCGGCTGGTGGTGGCACCCGGCCGGCAACGCCTGGCTCTGCCAGAGCCTGTTCGAGCACTACGAGTTCACCCAGGACCGGGCCCACCTGGAGAAGATCTACCCCCTGCTCAAGGGCGCGGTCGAGTTCTGGGAGGCCCGCCTGGTCACCACGACCGTCACCGACGCGTCCGGCGCCGGGTGCGAGGTGCTGATCGCCGACAGCGACTGGTCCCCCGAGCACGGCCCGCTCGACGCCAAGGGCATCACCTACGCCCAGGAACTCGTCTGGAACCTCTTCGGCAACTACCGCACCGCCGCCGCGACCCTCGGCAGGGACACCGCGTACCGCACGACCGTCGGCCGGCTCCGCGAGCGCCTGTACCTGCCCGTGGTCAGCCCGAGGACCGGCTGGCTGGAGGAGTGGATGTCGCCGGACAACCTGGGCGAGACCACGCACCGGCACCTCTCCCCGCTCGTCGGACTCTTCCCCGGCGACCGGATCCGCCCCGGCGGCTCCACACCGCAGGACGTCGTCGACGGCGCGACCGCCCTCCTCACCGCACGCGGCATGAACAGCTTCGGCTGGGCCAACGCCTGGCGCGGCCTGTGCTGGGCGCGGCTGAAGAACGCGGAGAAGGCGTACCGGCTCGTCGTCACCAACCTGAAGCCGTCGACGGACGGCGGCAACGGCACCGCGTTCAACCTCTTCGACATCTACGAGGTCGAGAAGGGGCGCGGCATCTTCCAGATCGACGCGAACTTCGGCACGCCCGCCGCCGTAGTCGAGATGCTGGTGTACTCGCGGCCGGGACACGTCGAGCTGCTGCCCGCGCTGCCCGCCGCCTGGGCGGCGTCCGGTTCGGTGTCCGGCGTCGGCGTCCGCGGCGGCTTCGTCGCCGACCTCGCCTGGCGGAACGGCAGGGTCACCCGGGCCACGCTGAGGAGCGTCGGCGGCCGGGAGACGACCGTCGTCGCGGGCGGCGCCTCGCGGCGGGTCAGCCTCGCGCCCGGGGAGTCCGTCACCCTGCGGAACCTCGGATGAGCGCCTCCCGCGGCCCCCGCCGCACGCCGGGCCTGGTCTGCGCGCTGCTGGTCGCCGTCCTCGCGGCCCTCGCCGTCCCGTCGGCCGCGCAGGCACGCACCCCGTCGGCCCCCGCGAAGCGCACGCACTCCGTGGTGACCTGGGGTGCCTCCGCGGACCGGCAGGGCGCCGGTCCCGCCGAGCGCAGCTACCGGCTGATCGTGCGCACCAGCGTCGGCGGCACGAACCTGCGCGTCCGGCTGTCCAACGCCTTCGGCGAGCACCCGGTGACCTTCGCGAGCGCGTACGCCGGGCTCCAGGAGCAGGGTGCGGAGCTGGTCCGCGGCTCCAACCGCGCACTGAGCTTCGGCGGGGCCGCGTCGGTCACCGTCCCGGCCGGGCAGACCGTGCTCAGCGACCCCCTGCCGGGACGGCTGGCGGCCCGCAGCAATTTGGTCGTCAGTCTGTACGTGACGGGCGCGGAAGGCCCGACGACCGGACACAGCATGGCGATGCAGACCAACTACGCCACCGCGGGCGACCATGCCGCGGAGGAGGGCGCCGCCAACTGGACCGACCCCATGGGCTCCTGGTACTGGCTGGACGCCGTCGACGTGGAGACCTCCACGGCCATCGGCTCGGTGGTGGCCCTCGGCGACTCCATCACCGACGGCTGGGCCTCCAGCACCGACGAGAACCGGCGCTGGCCGGACCACCTCGCCCGGCGGCTCCAGGCCGCGTCCTCCTCGACCGTGAAGGGGGTGGCCAACGAGGGCATCTCCGGCAACAAGGTCCTCGCGGACGGCGCCGGGGAGTCGGCGCTGAGGCGACTGCGGCGCGACGTGCTCTCCCAGGCCGGTGTCAGGACGGTGTTCCTGTTCGAGGGCGTCAACGACATCAAGGCCCACTCCGGCGTCACGGTGGAGGACATGATCGCCGGCTACCGGGAGATCGTCGACCGGGCGCACGAGGCGGGCAAGTGCGTCGTGGGCGCGACGATCATGCCGTTCAAGGGCTGGTACGAGTACGACGCCGCCGCCGAGGCCGTCCGCCAGGGCGTCAACGACTGGATCAGGAACGCCGGCGCGCTCGACGCCGTGACGGACTTCGACCGGATCACCCGCAGCCCCTACGACCCCGAGCTGCTCCTGCCGTTCTTCGACGGCGGCGACCATCTGCATCCCAACGACAAGGGGATGCAGGCCATGGCCGACGCCGTGGACCTCGCGAGCCTGGAGTGCGACCGCACCGCCGCCTGACCCCGGTCGCGCCGGTGCTCGCACGCGCGGACACCGGCGCGATCGCCTACGCTCCGGACGCATGACCGTGCTCGGAGTCGACATCGGGACCTCCAGCAGCAAGGGCGTGCTGGTCGACGAGGACGGGACCGTGCGCGCCACCGCCGTACGCCCCCACACCGTCGACCGCCCCCGGCCCGGGCACGTCGAGATGGACGCCCGTGTCTGGTGGGCGGAGTTCGTCTCGCTCGCCGCCGAGCTGGCCGGGCAGGGCGCGCCGGTCACCGCCGTGGGCGTCAGCGGCGTGGGTCCGTGCGTCGCCCTGGCCGACGAGGCGGACGAGCCGCTGCGCCCGGCGATCCTCTACGGGATCGACACCCGCGCCACCGACCAGATCGCCCGCCTCGAAGCCGAGTTGGGCCGCGACGCGGTCCTGCGGCGCTGCGGCTCGCTGCTGTCCACGCAGGCCGTCGGACCCAAGATCGCCTGGGTCGCCGAGCACGAGCCGCGGGTGGCGGAGCGGGCCCGGCGGCTCTACATGCCGAGCTCCTACCTCGTCCGCCGGCTGACCGGCGCGTACGTGCTGGACCACCACTCCGCGAGCCAGGCCGTGCCGCTCTACGACTCGGTGGCCCAGGACTGGTACCGGCCCTGGGCCGGGCGGATCGCGCCGGACATCGAACTGCCGCCGCTGCGCTGGCCCGGCGAGACCGCCGGACACCTCACCGGGGAGGCGGCCGCCGCCACCGGGCTGGCCGCCGGCATCCCCGTCGTCACCGGCACCGTCGACGCCTGGTCCGAGGCGCTGAGCGTGGGGGCCCAGCGCACCGGGGACCTGATGCTCATGTACGGCAGCACCATGTTCCTGATCAACACGGTCGCCGAACGGCTCCTGGTGCCCGAGCTGTGGAGCACGGTCGGCGCGCTGCCGGGGACGCGGAACCTCGCGGGCGGCATGGCCACCTCCGGCATGATCACCGACTGGCTGCGGCAGCTGTTCGGCGACCCCGCGCACGCCGAACTGCTCGCCGGGGCCGAGAGATCCGGTCCCGGCGCGCGGGGCCTGCTCATGCTGCCGTACTTCGCGGGGGAGCGGACGCCGGTCGCCGATCCGGACGCGCGCGGGGTGATCGCCGGGCTGACGGTGGAACACACCCGCGGTGATCTGTACCGGGCCGCGCTGGAGGCGACCGCGCTGGGGGTGCGGCACAACGTCGGGGCGATGCGCGCGGCCGGCGCGGACATCCGCCGGGTCGTCGCCGTCGGCGGTGGCACCCGGGGAGGACTGTGGACCCGGATCGTCTCCGACGTCACCGGTCTGGCACAGGAGGTCCGCGCGGTCACCGTGGGGGCGAGCTACGGCGCCGCGTTCCTGGCGGCGGGAGCGGTGGGGGACCCGGACATCGACGCCTGGAACCCCGTCCACGCGCGTGTGGAACCGGACCCGGGGCCGCGGGCGGACTACGACGAGCTGTACGAGCTCTACCTGGACCTGTATCCGGCGACCCGCGACATCGGCCACGCCCTCGCCCGGCGCCGGCGCGCCGCGTCCGGTCCGGAGCCGTCCCGGGACTGACGACGTCCGCCGGGAGCGCACCCCGGGCCCGTCCCACCGGCCGGCCCGCGGGCACCGGCGGCGCGGCCCGCCGGACGGGACCGGGCAGCGCGGGCCGGCGCCGGGCCCCGGCCGAGCGCGTCGTCGGGAGGGCCGCGCCTTCGGGGCGCCCGCATCCCCCGCGTACAGCCGTTCGGCGACGGGGACTTGGTGCGCGCGTCCACCGGCGGACGGTGCCGGGTCCTCCGGGCGCGTCGTCCGGACGGCCGAGACTTCGCGGCGCGTGAATCACCCGCGTACTGCCTTTCGGTGGCGGGGACTTGATGCCCGTGTCCACCGGGCGGGCGGTGCCGGTCCCGGCCGCCCGCGTCGTCCGAAGGGCCGAGCCTTCGTGGCGCCCGCATCCCCCGCGTACCGCCGCCCCGCGACGGGGACTTCGTGCCCGCTTCCTCTGGGGCCGTGTCCGTCCCAGCCGGGTGCGTCGTCCAGCCGGCCGAGCCTCCGTGGCGCCGCAATCCCTGCGTACCACCGTCCCACGACGGGACTTCGTGTCCGCCTCCTCCGGGCGAACGGTGCCCCTGAGCGTTCAAGGTCTGAAGCCGGGCGGGTCCCGACGGTCCGGCGGGAACGATTCCGGTGTGAAGTATTGACGGCGACATGACACTCCGGTTGACTCGCGGCCCAGCGTCGGAACCGGTACCGGTACCGCTTCCGGAGGCGCAGTCGTCCGCGGGTCCGTCAGGAGGCAGCCGTGCGCGTCACCATCGCCGATGTGGCCCAGGCGGCCGGGGTGAGCAAGACGACCGTGTCGCGGGTGCTCAACACCCGCGGCGAGGTCGACGCGTCGACGGCGGCCAAGGTCCGTCACGTCATCGACCGCATGGGCTACGTGCCGAGTTCGGGCGCCGTCGGCCTGGCGCGCGGCAGCAGCAGGACCGTCGGCATGCTGGTCCCCTCGCTGACCTGGCCCTGGATGGGCGAGGTCCTCCAGGGCGTGGTCGACACGGTCGAGGCGGCCGGCTTCGGCCTGCTGCTGTTCACCTGCAACCGGGGCGCCGAGTCCGTCGCCCGCTTCACCCACCAGGTGTCGGCCCGCGCCTTCGACGGGCTGCTCGTCGTGGAGCCGGAGAACACCCTCGGCATGCTCACGGCCCTGCACCGCGACGGCCTGCCCGTCGTCCTCGTCGACGACCGCGGCCACCATCCGGAGTTCCCGTCCGTGACGGCCGCCAACGCCGAGGGCGGGGCGGCGGCGGCACGGCACCTGCTGGCCGACGGGCGGCGCCGGCCGCTGGTGCTCACCGGCCCGCTGCGCTTCGGCTGCGTCCGCGACCGGCTGGCGGCGTTCCGCGCCGCGTACGCCGAGCACGGCATCGACATCGGCCCGGTGGCCGAGGGCGACTTCACCGAGGCCGACGGCCGCGCCCGGGTGGCCGCGCTGCTCGCCGAGGGGCGCCGCTTCGACGCGGTCTTCGCACACAACGACCTGGCGGCGATCGGCGTGCTGGGCGCCCTGCGCGACGCCGGGCTCCGGGTGCCGCACGACGTCGCGGTGATCGGCTTCGACGACATCCCGGTGGCCCGCCACACCGAGCCCTCCCTCACCACGGTCCGGCAGCCGATGCGTGAGATGGGGGAGACGGCGGCGGGCATGCTCCTCGCCCGGCTGGCGGGTCACGAGTCGCCGGCCTCTCCCGTCGTGCTGCCCACCCGCGTGGTCGTCCGGGGCTCGGCCCCGGCCCGCTAGAACGACGTCCACGCTCCCCCCTCCGCCGAGCGCCCCGGCAGACCAGGACGCCCGGCGCCCCCGTACCCGGTCCGGCCCCCACGGCGTGAACCGGCACCCCCGCACCGTCCCGCACCCCGGCACACCCGCACCGCACGCGACCGGCACCCCCAACCTCCTCCAGGAGAGCCGCATGCCATCCCGTACCCCCCGTACGTTCATGACCGCCCTCGCCACCCTGTCCGCCCTGTCCCTGCTGACGGCCGGCACCGCCCTCGCCGCCCAGGACCCGCAGAGCGGCGCGGTCGCCGCGGCGGCCTGGGACACCGACCGGGCCGCGGAGTCCTACGCCGCCAACCCGGCCGCCGTCACCGCCTCCGGCAGCGAGAACGCCGGCACCGCAGCCGGCCTCGCCTTCGACGGCAACTCCTCCACGCGCTGGTCGAGCCAGTTCGCCGACGACGCGTGGATACGCGTCGACCTCGGCGCCACGCTGCGCATCGACCGTGTCGCCCTGGACTGGGAGGCCGCCTACGGCAAGCGCTACGTCCTGGAGGTGTCCAGGAACGGCACCGACTGGACCCCCTTCTACACCGAGACCGCCGGCACCGGGGGATCCGTCACCGCGCACACCTACCCGCAGGAGGTGACGGGCCGCTACGTGCGCCTGCGCGGTGTCGAACGGGCCACGCCCTACGGCTACTCGCTGTACTCCTTCAAGGTCTACGGCGGCGAACCGGCCCCCGCCTCGACGGCCCGCTCCAACCTCGCCCTGCACCACCCCGCCTACACGAACCTCTACCAGCACGCGGGCAACTCGCCGGCCCTCGCGACCGACGGCGGCTGGCCCGCGGACCTCAAGAGCGACGCCACACGCTGGTCCAGCGACTGGAACGCCGACCGGTGGATCTCCGTCGACCTGGGCGCGACGTCCACCATCGACACCGTCGACCTGTACTGGGAGGCGGCCTACGCGGTGGACTACGAGCTCCAGGTGTCCGACGACAACAGGACCTGGCGTACCGTCCACCGGCCCTCCGCCGCCGAGGTCGCCGCCCGCCGCGCCGACGTGAAGGCGCCCGGCGACGCCGTGGGCCGGCACGACAGCGTCCGGCTGTCCCAGCCGGCCACCGGACGCTATGTGCGGATGCTCGGCAAGGAGCGGCGCTCCTTCTACAACCCGGCGCCCGCCACCGCCCAGTTCGGCTACTCCCTCTACGAGTTCCAGGTCTGGGGTACGGGCGGCAGCGCGGCCGCCGCCTATCCGGCCCTGCCCGGCGAGCAGTCCGGCACGTACCAGACCACGTTCTTCGACGACTTCACGGCGGCGGGCCTCGACCGCTCCAAGTGGCGCGTGGTCAGGACCGGCCAGGAGATGGGCCCGGTCAACGGCGAGTCGCAGGCGTACGTCGACTCCGCCGACAACATCAGCACGCAGAACGGCAGCCTGCTGCTGAAGGCGAAGTACTGCAAGGGCTGCACGCAAGCGGGGGGCGGCACCTACGACTTCAGCTCCGGACGCATCGACACCAACACCAAGTTCGACTTCACCTACGGGCGGGTCAGCGCGCGTATGAAGCTGCCCGTCGGTGACGGATTCTGGCCGGCCTTCTGGATGCTGGGCAGCAACGTCGACGACCCGTCGGTGTCCTGGCCCGCGTCCGGCGAGACCGACATCATGGAGAACATCGGGTACGCCGACTGGACCAGCACGGCACTGCACGGTCCGGGCTACTCGGCCGACGGCAATATCGGCGCGCGCCAGACGTATCCCGACGGCGGGCGGGCCGACCAGTGGCACACGTACGCGGTCGAGTGGACGCCCACGGGCATGCGCTTCTACGTCGACGAACGGCTGGTGCAGGAGACGACGCGCAACAAGCTGGAGTCCACGCGGGGCCAGTGGGTCTTCGGCCACAACCAGTACGTCATCCTCAACCTCGCCCTGGGAGGCGCCTATCCGGCCGGCTGGAACAAGGTCACCACCCCCTACTGGGGGCTGCCCCAGTCCAGCGTCGACCGCGTCGCCGCCGGGGGAGTGCGCGCGGAGGTCGACTGGGTGCGCGTGGAACAGAAGCGCTGACCCGGGGCCGCCGGGCCCCTTCACCCGTCAGAAGCAGCCATCGCCCTCACGCACATGGGCGCACGCGTTGCCGGCAGTGCCGCTCCCGGCACC
>NZ_JBSGZN010000044.1:43427-65165 GCF_053611025.1 Streptomyces sp. NPDC054842 | reverse complement strand
TCCGATTTCCTCGGTGCTTTCCAGGTTTCCGCTTTCGCGTTTCCCTTTCCGGCGGTTCCGACTCTACCAGATCCTTTCGGGCCTGATTCCCAGTCGGTGGGATTTGCCTTTGGCCTGAGACTTTCCGTCCCGTGGCCTTTCGACATTCACTACGTTAACCGATTCCCGGTGCGGCTCATAATCGAGCCGGCGGGACGGAATTCGACATGCGGACATGGCGAATGCGCCCCCGCTGAGGGGAAGTCGTAGGTAGTGGGTTGGCCGCTTCCGGCTGCAGGCTGAACGCCGTACCCGGTTCAAGCGGCTCGGACCACATTACGGTCCTGCCCCAGGCGAGTCAAGTTCGGCGCCGACGGGGCACATGGGCCCGATAAGGGCTCACCGTCGGGTCGTTGGAGATCCAGAAGCGCCAGGGGTGGACCCCTCCCTCGCCGGAGACTCCGGTGCGGGGACCGTTCAGTACCTGGTCGGGACTCACGGGGCTGCCCGTCAGCATCCTGAAGGGGCCGCCCTCGGGGCCGCAGGCGTCCGCGCCGTCGAGGGCGCGGTCCACCCCCAGAGCCGTGGCCAGCCGGGCCGGTCCTTTGGCCAGTTCCTTGTCGTTGCGGGCCGAGAGTCGACGTTTGCGGGCCGACTCGACGCCCTCGGTGATCTCGCCCGCCCGCAGCAGGACCGCGCTGGCGGTGCCCTCGGGACCGCAGACCAGGTTCATGCAGTGCCACATGCCGTAGGTGAAGTAGACGTACACGTGACCGGGCGGACCGAACATGACCTCGTTTCGCGGCGTGCGGCCGCGGAAGGCGTGCGAGCCCGGGTCGTGGGCGCCGTCGTAGGCCTCGACCTCGGTGATGCGCAGGGCGACCGGACCGTCGTCGGTCGTGCGCACGAGGGTGCGACCGAGGAGGTCGGGGGCGACTTCGAGGACGGGGCGGTCGAAGAACTTCCGGCTGAGGGGCGTACGGTCAGGGGCCGCGATCATGGCGTCCGAGCGTAGTCGAGAGTGACTGTTCGTCGTCGGGGTGGTCAGGGAGCGTCCCCCTTGTAAGGGTGAGGACGCGGAACCGGCCGCGGTCGGATCGCGTTTGTATGGATCAAGGGTCCAGACGCACACAGGACGTACAGGCGTTGCCTGGGGAGGAAGTGACATGGGGTTCAAGCGGCTGCTTGCGAGCCTGGGAGCCGGTGGGGCTTCGGTCGAGACGGTACTGACCGAGGTCAACACCGTTCCGGGCGGCGTCGTGCAGGGTGAGGTGCGGATCCAGGGCGGGTCCGTCGACCAGGCGATCGAGGGTCTGTCGGTCGGCCTGCAGGCCAAGGTCGAGGTCGAGGGCCACGACGACCAGGAGCACAAGCAGGACATCGAGTTCACCAAGGTGCGGCTCGGCGGCGCCTTCGAGCTCAAGGCGGGCGCGGTGCACGCCGTCCCGTTCGGCCTGGAGATCCCCTGGGAGACGCCGGTCACGACGATCGACGGCCAGCCGCTGCGCGGGATGCACATCGGGGTGACCACGGAGCTGGAGATCGCGCGCGCCGTCGACTCGGGCGACCTGGACCCCATCAACGTGCACCCGCTGCCGGCCCAGCAGGCGATCCTGGACGCGTTCATCCAGCTCGGCTTCCGGTTCAAGAGCGCCGACATGGAGCGCGGGCACATCCGCGGCACGCGGCAGAAGCTGCCGTTCTACCAGGAGATCGAGTTCTTCCCGCCGGCCCAGTACCGCGGGCTGAACCAGGTCGAGCTGAGCTTCGTCGCCGACGAGCGCGAGATGGACGTCGTCCTGGAGATGGACAAGAAGCCGGGCCTGTTCAGCGAGAGCAGCGACTCCTTCCGCGCCTTCAAGGTGGGGCTCGACGACTACCGGGGCACGGACTGGGCCGCGTACCTGAACCAGTGGCTGTCGGAGGTCGGCAGCAAGCGCAGCTGGTTCTAGGCTCGAAGCGGAACCGTCACCACCGATCAGGAGGTACCGAGGTGCCCGAGCTCGACAGGCCGCCGCTCCCCCACGACTTCCACCCGCCCGTACCGTCGTTCACGGTCACGAGTGAGGACGTCGAGCCGGGCGCGACGCTGAAGGACGCTCAGGTTCAGGCCGCCGGGAACACGTCACCCCAGCTGCGCTGGGCAGGCTTCCCGCCGGAGACCAGGAGCTTCGCCGTGACGTGCTTCGATCCGGACGCCCCGACGGGCAGCGGATTCTGGCACTGGGTCGTCTTCGACATCCCGGCGACGGTCACGGAGCTGCCGTCGGGCGCCGGCACCGGGAAGTTCGAGGGGCTGCCCGAGGGTGCGGTCCAGGCGCGGAACGACTACGGGTCCAAGGACTTCGGTGGCGCCGCGCCGCCGCCCGGGGACCCGGCGCACCGCTATGTGTTCACGGTGTACGCCGTGGACCAGGAGAAGCTCGGTCCCGACTCGGACGCCTCGCCCGCGGTGGTGGGCTTCAACCTGCGCTTCCACACGGTGGCGCGCGCTCAGCTCGTCGGTGAGTACGCGGCGCCCGCGTAAGACGGACGTTCGCTGAACGTTTGCCCGTCCCTGGTCTTGGAATTGATCAGGGGCGGGCACTTTTTTATTGCGTTGTCCATCTCGGCGTGCCCGGCCAGAGTTGATCCAGGTCCGCCGGGGAGCGGGCCGGTGCAATGGGAGGTGGGCTTGATGCGGGACACGCTGGTACTGAATGCGAGCTTTGAGCCGCTGTCGACGGTGACGCTGAACCGCGCCGTCGTTCTGGTACTGCAGGACAAGGCCGTCGTCGAGCAGGCCCACCCCGATCTGCGTATGCGCGGAGCCGCGGTCGACATACCCGTGCCCCGGGTGATCAGACTCTGCCGTTACGTACGGGTGCCGTTCCGAAGACAAGCGCCCTGGTCGCGCAGGGGTGTGCTGGTGCGGGACCGGCACCGGTGCGCGTACTGCGGCAGGCGCGCGACGACGGTGGACCACGTGGTGCCGCGGGCCCAGGGCGGCCAGGACTCCTGGCTGAACACGGTCGCCTCCTGCGCCGAGGACAACCACCGCAAGGCGGACCGTACGCCGGAGCAGGCGGGGATGCCGTTGCTGCGGCAGCCGTTCGAGCCGACGCCCGCCGACGCGATGCTGCTGACGCTCGGGCAGGACGACTTCCGGGCCCTGCCGGAGTGGCTGGCGCAGACCGCCGCCTAGCACCGGCACGAGTGGGGCCCGCCTTCCCTGGAAGGCGGACCCCACTCGCGTGCCGGGTCAGTCCGTCACGGACGGCTTCTCGCGGCGCTCCGAGCCGCCGCCACCGCCCGAATTGCCGCCCATCGGGCCGAAGTTGCCCATCGCGCCGCTCAGGCCCTTGAGCGCGTCACCGATCTCGCTGGGCACGATCCAGAGCTTGTTGGCGTCGCCCTCGGCGATCTTCGGGAGCATCTGGAGGTACTGGTAGGCCAGGAGCTTCTGGTCCGCGTCCCCGGCGTGGATGGACTCGAAGACCGTACGGATGGCCTGTGCCTCGCCCTCGGCCCGCAGGGCGGCGGCCTTCGCCTCACCCTCGGCGCGCAGGATCGCGGACTGCTTCTCGCCCTCCGCGGTGAGGATCTGCGACTGCCTGATGCCCTCGGCGGTGAGGATCGCGGCGCGCTTGTCACGGTCGGCGCGCATCTGCTTCTCCATCGAGTCCTGGATGGAGGTGGGCGGCTCGATGGCCTTGAGCTCGACGCGGTTGACGCGGATGCCCCACTTGCCGGTGGCCTCGTCCAGGACGCCGCGCAGGGCCGCGTTGATCTCCTCGCGGGAGGTCAGCGTCCGCTCCAGGTCCATGCCGCCGATGATGTTGCGCAGGGTGGTGACGGTGAGCTGCTCGATCGCCTGGATGTAGCTGGCGACCTCGTACGTCGCCGCCCGTGCGTCGGTCACCTGGTAGTAGATGACCGTGTCGATGTTGACCACCAGGTTGTCCTGGGTGATCACTGGCTGGGGCGGGAACGGGACGACCTGTTCCCGCAGGTCGATGCGGTTGCGGATGGTGTCGATGAACGGGACGACGATGTTCAGTCCCGCGTTCAGCGTCCGCGTGTAGCGGCCGAACCGCTCGACGATGGCGGCGCTCGCCTGTGGGATCACCTGGATGGTCTTGATCAGGGCGATGAAGACCAGCACCACCAGAATGATCAGGACGATGATGATCGGTTCCATCGATGCTCCCCGTGCCCTTCGCCTCGGTAATTCCCTGAGATCTTACGGGTGTTGAAGATCTTGCTCGACGAGTCTGACAGACCGTCGTCTGCGACGTGGGGCGTTCGGTTCAGTTGCGTCGTGCGAGGTCACATGACGATGGCCGTGGCGCCTTCGATGTCGACGACGTCGACCTGTTCGCCGACCTCGTAGGTCTGTCCGGCGTCGAGGGAGCGCGCGGACCAGATCTCTCCGGCGAGCTTGATCCGTCCCCCCGAGCCGTCGACACGTTCCAGGACGACGGCGCCCTTGCCCTTCAACGCGTCGACTCCGGTGGCGAGTTGCGGCCGCTGGGCACGGTGGCGGGCCGCGATGGGGCGTACGACGGCGATGAGGGCGACCGAGACGGCGACGAAGACGAGGACCTGGAGCACGACGTCACCGCCGAGTCCCGCGGCGCCTGCCCCGGCGACGGCGCCCACGGCGAGCATCCCGAACTCCGGCATCGCCGTCACCACCAGCGGGATCCCGAGCCCCGCCGCGGCGACCAGCCACCACACCCATGCGTCGATGTCGTCCACACGGTCATGGTAGGACCGCGCTCCGCGGACGGACAGGGCGCACGTCCGGCGCCGCCCGCCCGGCGAGGGCGCGGGCGGACCGGCCGGGTCGTCAGGAGAGCGGGAGGCCCTGGGCGGTCCAGCGCTCGCCGACCTGCTCGACGACGAGGGGCAGGCCGAAGCAGAGGGAGAGGTTGCGCGAGGTGAGTTCGAGCTCCAGCGGTCCCGCGGCCAGCACCTTGCCCTGGCGGATCATCAGGACGTGGGTGAACCCCGGGGCGATCTCCTCGACATGGTGCGTGACCATGATCATGGAAGGCGCGATCGGGTCGCGGGCCAGGCGGCCGAGACGGCGTACGAGGTCCTCGCGGCCGCCGAGGTCGAGGCCGGCGGCGGGCTCGTCGAGGAGCAGCAGCTCGGGGTCGGTCATCAGGGCGCGGGCGATGAGGGTGCGCTTGCGCTCGCCCTCGGAGAGCGTGCCGAACTTCCGGTCCAGGTAGTCGCTCATGCCGAGGCGGTCGAGGAAGGCGCGGGCGCGCTGCTCGTCGATGTCCTCGTACTCCTCCTGCCAGCCCGCGGTCATGCCGTACGCGGCGGTGAGCACGGTCTGCAGGACGGTCTGGCGCTTGGGGAGCTTCTCGGCCATGGCGATGCCGGCCATGCCGATGCGCGGGCGCAGGTCGAAGACGTCGACCTTGCCGAGGGTGTCCCCGAGCACGGTGGCGGTGCCCGAGCTGGGGAAGAGGTAGCTGGAGGCGACGTTCAGGAGGGTCGTCTTCCCGGCGCCGTTGGGGCCGAGGATGACCCAGCGTTCGCCCTCCTTGACCGACCAGGAGACCTGGTCCACCAGAGCCCGGCCCTCTCGGACCACGGATACGTCCTCAAGCTCCAGAACATCGCTCATGAGCGCGCTGTCTCCCATTGCAGTCTCGGCCGTCGCTTACGTCTGTGGACGCAGCCCCCAGGGAAAACCTACGCCACCGATCGGGCGGTCGATTCCATCGGCCGGTCCTTAGGGTGGGGGCATGCTCTCGGAACCACGCTCAGGACGCCTGGCCGCATGGGGAAATGCCCTTTTGGCCGGACTTGTTTCGCCGGACGACGCCGTGCTCGCCATCGTGGGCGAGGACGCCGTGCATCGCGTCGAAGGACTTCCGGGCGAGTCGGGGCCCGTCGGGCTCACGCTCGCGCTCGGCCGGCTGCGCGCTCTCGGGGTCACCGGGCTGCGGGTGGCACTGCCCGCGCCGGGGCATCCGCTGGGGCTGAGCGGACCGCCGGAGTTCAACGCGCGCGCCCTGGACGCGGAGGAGGCGGCCGTCTGCCGGGGCGCGGCGCTCGGGCTGGTGCCCGAGGTGTCGGAGGCGGGGCCCGAGGGCGACCTGCATGTGGAGGTCATGTGGCACTGCCTGCCCGTACGGGAGGCGCCGCCCGCGGACGTGCCGTCCCTGGGTGAGGCCGAGCGGGAGCTGGCCGAGGCGCTGCGCGAGGCGACCGACATGCTGTCGCGGCTCGACGTCGCGGGGTCCGGTCCGGTGGCCGAGGCCGCGGTGGACGCGTACCGGGCCCGCGCCGAGCGGGGGCGCGAGCTGCTGGCGCCCGGATATCCGCCGCGGGCGGTGCGGGTGCTGGAGCTCGCCCAGCGGATGGGGCTGCTGATCTCCGTGGCGTACGAGAACGGGCACGGCGGAGCCGTCAGCGCCTCGGAGATGGCGGCGAGGTCGCAGGCGCTGCGCCCGGTGGAGCGGACGGCCCGGCGGGCCCAGGTGGCGGCGTACAACGCGTTCGTGGAGGAGCGGGAGCGGGGGGTGCGCTGACCTCGGCGAGCGGTGGCCGCACTGCACACGGAAGGGCTCCCGGACCGGGCCGGTCCGGGAGCCGTTCTCGGGTGGGGCAGGTCAGTCGTTGACGCCCTTGTTGCCGAACGTCGGGTTCAGGAGGCCGATGACGTTCACGCTGTCGCCCACGACGTTGACCGGGACGTGGATCGGAACCTGCGCGGTGTTGCCCGAGGCGACACCGGGCGAGTTCACGGCCGCACCGTGGGCGTCCGAGTCGGCGACAGCCGCACCGGCGGACGCGCCGGCGGCGATACCGGCGACGGTGAGGGCCACGGCGGCCTTCTTGGCGATCTTCATGAAAAACGTTCCTCCAGCGATTTGCGTGTCGACCCGGCCGCGGGTCGTACGCTGAGAAACGCCCGGAAGATCCGGAACGGCACGGGAGATCCGGCGCGAAGCCCCCGATCGGCCTCTTGGTCGGACAGGCGGAAAAGCCGACCGGCCCCCCGGATGCCGGGAGGCCGGTGGTCACCGTCCGGTCGGGACGGACCTCAGCGGTTGAGACCCAGGTTGCCGAAGGCCGGGTTCAGCACGCCGATCACGTTCACGCTGTTGCCGACCGCGTTGACCGGGACGTGGACCGGGGCCTGGACGAGGTTGCCCGAACCGACACCCGGCGAGTTCACGGCCTTGCCGCCCGCCCACGAGCCGGCGTCGGTGGCGGAGGCCATGCCCGCTCCGGCGGCGACGAGGCCGCCCGCCACCATCGCGACAGCCGTGACCTTCTTCAGGTTCTTCATTCCTCAAGCCCTCCCTGGCGATCACCGCGGCGATCGCCGCGGCACGCACTGGAGAACGGCGGGGGCTTCCGGAGGATGCGCCATTCGGGGGACATGCACCCGACGGTATGAATCTCAGTCCGGAGCGGAACCCTCCGTATCGCTGTGCCCGGCCGCACCCCGGAGGCCGCCGGAAACACGGACCGGCAGGTGGTCAGCCCGCCGCCCCGTGCCGTACGGCCCACAGCGCGGCCTGGGTGCGGTCGGAGAGGTCGAGCTTCATCAGGATGTTCGACACGTGGGTCTTGACCGTCTTCTCGGAGAGGACCAGCGCCCGCGCGATCTCGCGGTTCGAGCGGCCGTCGGCGATCAGGCCGAGCACCTCGCGCTCCCGTTCGGTGAGCGAGCCGCCTCTGCCCTGGCCCGAGTTGGCCTCCTCCTGGGAGAGCAGGGCGCCCGCGACCTCCGGCTGGAGCAGGATGTGTCCGGCGTGCACGGAACGGATGGCGCCGGCGAGGGCGTCCGGGTCCACGTCCTTGTAGACGTACCCGGCGGCTCCGGCGCGCAGGGCGGGCACCACCGTGCGCTGCTCGGTGAAGCTCGTGACGATCAGCACGCGCGCGGGGTTGGCCAGCTCGCGCAGCCGGCGCAGCGCCTCGACGCCGTCCATCCCCGGCATCTTGACGTCCATGAGGACGACGTCCGGGCGCAGCTCCTCCGCGCGGGCGACGCCCTCGGCGCCGTCGGAGGCCTCGCCCACGACCTCGATGTCGTCCTGCACCTCGAGGAAGGTGCGCAGGCCCCGGCGGACCACTTGGTGGTCGTCGACCAGCAGCACCTTGATCGCGTCAGCCACCAGGGACCTCCATCTCTATCCGGGTGCCCTTTCCGGGCGCCGATTCCACGGTGAGCGTGCCGCCGACGCCGCTCGCCCTGTCCCGCATGGAGACCAGGCCGAGGTGGCGTCCCGCGCTGCGGACGGCCGTGGGTTCGAAGCCCGCGCCGTCGTCCGCGATCCTCAGGACCGCGCCCGGGCCGCGCTTCTCCAGTGTCACGTCGACGCTGGCCGCTCCGGAGTGGCGCAGCGCGTTGTGCAGGGCTTCCTGCGCGACGCGCAGCAGCGCCTCCTCCTGGGCCGCGGGCAGGGCGCGTACGCCCCGGCCCTCGAAGGTGACGCGCGCGGAGTGGGCGCGGTCCAGGACCTGGATCTGGGTGCGCAGGGTGGCGACGAGACCGTCCTCGTCGAGGGCGGCGGGACGCAGCTCGACCACGGCCGCGCGCAGTTCCTCGACGGCCTCCGCGGCGAGCGCGGCGACCTGCTGGAGCTCGCCCTTGGCGCGCGAGGGGTCGCGGTCCACCAGGGTCGCGGCGGCCTGCGCGGTGAGGCGCAGCGAGAACAGCTTCTGGCTGACGGCGTCGTGCAGCTCGTGCGCGAGGCGGGAGCGCTCCTCGGCGATGGTGAGCTCGCGGCTGCGCTCGTAGAGGCGGGCGTTGGTCAGGGCGATCGCGGCGTGCTGGGCGAGGATCGTCAGGAGTTCCTCGTCCTCCTCGGTGAAGCCGCAGCGGCCGTCCGGTGCCGCGCAGTCGCCGGGGCGCCGCACCTTGTTGGCGAGGAACAGGGCGCCGATGACGTCGTCGCCGTCGCGGATCGGCAGGCCCAGGAAGTCCGACATGTCCGGGTGGGCCGCGGGCCAGCCCTCGAAGCGGGGGTCCTGGCGCACGTCGGCGAGGCGCTCGGCGCGGGCCTCCTGAAGCATCGCGGCGAGGATGCCGTGCTGGCGGGGCAGCGGGCCGATGGCCTTCCACTGGTCGTCGCTGATGCCGTCGACGACGAACTGGGCGAAGCCTCCGTGGTCGTCCGGGACGCCGAGCGCCGCGTACTCCGCGTCGAGCAGTTCGCGGGCCGAGGCGACGATCGTCTTGAGGACGTCGCGCACCTCGAGATGCTTGCTCATGGCCAGCAGCGCGGAGCTGACCGCGTACAGGCCGGACCTGGGGCCTTGGCTCATGACCCCACGGTACCGGCGGGCTGTGACAGCGCGTATCGGACCTGTGGGGTGGCCGCCTAGGGCGGTGGGCCTAGGCCGCGGGTCCCGTCCGCTCGTCCTAGGGCGAAGGACCCCTGATCATTGCGGCCCGCGCACGAGGCGGCGGGGGCGGCCCCGTCCCTACGTTGAGGGCATCCGCCGGGAGCGGCGGAGGGACGAGGGGACGATGTCATGCCGGTAGCGGTCATCACGGGGGCTTCGAAGGGGCTGGGGCGGGCGCTGGCCGCCGCCCTGGCGGAGCGGGGCTGGGACCTGGTGCTCGACGCCAGGACGACGGGGGTGCTGGAGCGGACGGCGGCGGAGCTCTCGGGGTACGGGGCCCGGGTGACGGCGCTGCCGGGCGACGTGACGGACGCCGGTCACCGCCGGGAGCTGGTGGCCGCGGCCGTGCGGCTCGGGGGCGTGGACCTGGTGGTGAACAACGCGAGCGCGCTGGGGGCCGAGCCGCTGGTGCGCCTGGAGGGCCTGCCGCCGGCCGGACTGCGGCGGGCGCTGGAGGTGAACGTGGTCGCCGCGCTGGGCCTGGTCCAGGAGGCACTGCCCCCGCTGCGGGCGTCCGGGGCGGGGGCGGTGATCGGCGTCAGCTCGGACGCGGCCGTCGAGGCGTACGGGACGTGGGGCGGTTACGGGGCCTCCAAGGCGGCCCTGGACCAGCTGCTCGCGGTGCTCGCCGTGGAGGAGCCCGGGCTGCGGGTGTGGGCTGTCGACCCGGGGGACATGGGGACGGACCTGTACGCGGCGGCCGTGCCCGACGACGGGGAGCCACGGCCGGACCCCGGCACGGTGGTGCCGGCGTTCCTGCGGCTGCTCGACGAGCGTCCGGCGAGCGGCCGCTACAGCGCTCCGGCCCTGGCGGCGCGGTGATGACGACGGCGACGGGGGTCCCCTCCGCCGAGCGCGGCCGTGGCCGGCAGGTGCCGCCGGAGCTGTCGGCGCGGGTGCCGGCCGAGCAGCGCGGTCCCGGTCTGGACCGGGACGCCGTCCGGCTCCTCGTGTCACGGGGGACCTCGGTCTCGCACCACGTCTTCGCGGAGCTGCCCGGGCAGCTGCGGGCCGGTGACCTGCTCGTCGTCAACACCTCCGCCACGCTGGCGGCCGCCGCCGACGGGCGCGTCGGGCAGGCGCGTGTGGTGGTGCACTTCTCCACCCGGGGTGACGACGGGCGGTGGGCCGTCGAGCTGCGGGAACCCGACGGCCGGGGCACCACGCGCGCGCGTGCGGGCGGGCCCGCGGGGACGGAGGTGCGTCTCGCCGGGGGCGTACGCCTCGTCCTGGAGGAGCCGCTGACGCCGGGGAGCGCGCGGCTGTGGTGGTCGCGGGTGTCGGAACCGGACGTGCCGGGGCTGCTGCGGCGGTACGGACGCCCCGTGCGGTACGCCTACACGGAGAGGGACCAGCCGCTGTCCGCGTACCAGACGGTGTTCGCGCTGCCGTCCGCCGACGGCACGGGGAGCGCGGAGATGCCGAGCGCGGCACGGCCCTTCACCGCGGGGCTGGTGGCGGAGCTGGTGAGCCGGGGGGTGCAGTTCGCGCCGGTCACGCTGCACACCGGGGTGGCGTCGGCGGAGGCGCACGAGCCGCCGTATCCGGAGAGGTACGAGGTGCCCCGGGCCTCGGCGCGGTCGATCAACGCGGTGCGGGCGGGCGGCGGGCGGGTCGTCGCGGTCGGGACGACGGCCGTGCGTGCCGTGGAGTCCGCGGCCGGGCCCGACGGGGTGGTCCGGGAGCGGCGCGGCTGGACGGACCTGGTGATAACTCCGGAGCGCGGGGTAGGCGTGGTGGACGGGCTGCTGACCGGGCTGCACGAGCCGGAGGCCTCGCATCTGCTGATGCTGGAGGCCGTGGCGGGACGGGCGGCGGTGGAGCGCGGGTACGCCGAGGCGCTGCAAGGGCGCTACCTCTGGCACGAGTTCGGGGACACGCACCTCCTGCTGCCGGCGGAGAACGCTCACGCTGAGCATTGCTCCAGCAACCCCGCGTGAGACCGGGGCCTCGCCGGTGTGAGCCCCCGCATAGGGCGCACATCACGTACGAAGGGGCATAGGAGATAAAGGGGACCCTTTGAGCGGGGCAGACATACCCGTCTGCCCCGATTTGCCCCTCTGTGCTCCACTACCCGGCTTCGTACGTCACACCTTTGCCTCAGGATTTTGCGGCCGCTAACAATGGCTCACGTCGCTCAACGCCGCGGGTTTCGCCCCGCGGCGTTCGTCCGGAAAAAAACACCCTGTCCCCACCGGACCGGGAGCGACGTCCGCGCTATTCGAAGAGGTCAAATCAGTCATGTCCAAGAAGTTCATCGCTCCTGTGCATAGTCCCGCGCTGACCAAGACCCACAAGCTTTCCTTCGCCGGCGTCGCGGCTCTCGGTGCCGCCGCCCTCGCGTTCACCGTCGTCCCGGCGAACTCGCAGTCGCAGACCACGACGACCGAGGCCGCCGCCTCGACGACGTCCGTGGCCTACAGCCAGCAGCAGATCAAGGACGTCAAGGCCAGCGTCACCGACCAGCTGGCGGGCGCCACGGTCAAGGCCGAGGCCGCGAAGAAGAAGGCGGCCGAGCAGGCCGCCGCCAAGAAGAAGGCCGCCGAGCAGGCCGCCGCCAAGAAGAAGGCGGAGGAGGCGCGCAAGAAGCAGGCCGCGAGCCGCTCCGCGCAGCGCCCCCAGGTCAAGCCGGTCGCCGCGAAGACGTACGCGAACAACCTCGACGGATGGATCCGTCAGTCGCTCGACATCATGAAGCAGAAGGGCATCCCGGGCAGCTACCACGGGCTGCACAAGAACATCATGCGCGAGTCCTCGGGCAACCCCCGGGCCATCAACGACTGGGACATCAACGCCATCAACGGCATCCCGTCGAAGGGCCTGCTGCAGGTCATCCCGCCGACCTTCGCCGCGTACCACGTCTCGGGCACGTCGACGAACATCTACGACCCGGTCGCCAACATCACGGCCGCCGCCAACTACGCGGCCGACAAGTACGGCTCCATCGACAACGTGAACAGCGCCTACTGAGTCTCGCGAGTATCGCGCGGACCTCTGAGGGTCTCGGTCAAGACGCGGAAGGGCGGCACCCCGCTGGGGGGTGCCGCCCTTCAGTCGTGCGGGAGCGCTACTTGCGCATGACCTCGGGCTCGTGGCGGCGCAGGAAGCGCGCCACGAAGAAGCCGCAGAGGGCGCCGAGGACGAGCAGGGCCACCATGTCCATGCCCCAGGCCGCCGCCGTGTGGTCCCACAGCGGGTCCGTGCTGGACGGGTCGTCCGTGTTCGGGCTGATGTTGTTGAAGTCCAGCGTGGCGCCGGCCGCGGCGACCGCCCAGCGCGACGGCATCAGGTACGAGAACTGGTTGACGCCGACGGTGCCGTGCAGGATGAAGAGGCAGCCGGTGAACACGACCTGGATGATCGCGAACATCACCAGCAGCGGCATCGTCTTCTCGGCGGTCTTCACCAGCGACGAGATGATCAGGCCGAACATCATCGACGTGAAGCCGAGCGCCATGATCGGGATCGACAGTTCGAGCATGACCGCGGTCTTGCCGCTGCCCAGGATCAGGCCCTCGTCGGGGATCGTGCGGCTGGAGAAGCCGATCGCGCCGACCAGCGCGCCCTGGAGCACGGTGACCGTGCCCAGCACGATGACCTTGGACATCAGGTACGCCGAGCGCGAGAGGCCGGTCGCCCGCTCCCGCTCGTAGATCACCCGTTCCTTGATCAGCTCGCGGACCGAGTTGGCGGCGCCCGCGAAACAGGCGCCGACCGCGAGGATCAGCAGCACGGTCGTGGCCGTGCCGTTCGGGATGTGCGCGCCCGTCTTCGGGTTGACCGCCGGGTTCACCAGCAGCGTCTTGTCCGGGTCGATCAGCAGGCTGACCGCGCCGAGCACCGCCGGCAGGATCACCGTCAGCGCCAGGAAGCCCTTGTCGGACACGATCACCGACACGTAGCGGCGGATCAGGGTCATCAGCTGCGAGCCCCAGCCCTGCGGCTTGGGCGGCTTCATCTGCTGCGGCGGCGGCATGTGCACCGACTGCGGGGCGACGGCGTCGATGTCCGCGGCGTACATCTGGTAGTGCTGCGAGCCCTTCCAGCGGCCCGCCCAGTCGTAGTCGCGGTAGTTCTCGAAGGCGGAGAAGACGTCGGCCCAGGTGTCGTAGCCGAAGAAGTTCAGCGCCTCCTCGGGAGGACCGAAGTAGGCGACGGAACCGCCCGGCGCCATCACCAGCAGCTTGTCGCAGATGGCCAGCTCGGCCACGGAGTGCGTGACGACGAGGACCGTGCGGCCGTCGTCGGCGAGGCCGCGCAGGAGCTGCATGACGTCGCGGTCCATACCCGGGTCGAGACCGGAGGTCGGCTCGTCCAGGAAGATCAGCGACGGCTTGGTCAGCAGCTCCAGGGCCACCGAGACGCGCTTGCGCTGGCCACCGGAGAGGGAGGTGACCTTCTTCTCCTTGTGGATGTCCAGCTTGAGCTCGCGCAGCACCTCGTCGATCCGGGCGTCGCGCTCGGCGCCCGTGGTGTCCGCGGGGAAGCGCAGCTTCGCCGCGTACTTGAGGGCCTTCTTGACGGTCAGCTCCTTGTGCAGGATGTCGTCCTGCGGGACCAGACCGATGCGCTGCCGCAGCTCGGCGAACTGCTTGTACAGGTTCCGGTTGTCGTAGAGGACGTCGCCCTGGTTGGCGGGGCGGTAGCCCGTGAGCGCCTTCAGCAGGGTCGACTTGCCGGAACCGGACGGGCCGATGACCGCGATCAGCGACTTCTCCGGCACGCCGAAGGAGACGTCCTTGAGGATCTGCTTGCCGCCGTCGACCGTGACGGTCAGGTGGCGGGCCGAGAAGGAGACCTCACCGGTGTCGACGAACTCCTCGAGCCGGTCGCCGACCAGCCGGAACGTCGAGTGGCCGACGCCGACGATGTCGTTCGGGCCGAGCAGCGCCGAGCCGCCCTTGGCGATCGGCTGGCCGTTGACGTAGGTGCCGTTGTGCGAACCGAGGTCGCGGATCTCGTAGCGGCCGTCCGGCGTCGCGTGGAACTCGGCGTGGTGGCGCGAGACCTGGAGGTCGGAGACGACCAGCTCGTTCTCCAGGGCGCGGCCGATGCGCATCACGCGGCCCAGCGAGAACTGGTGGAACGTGGTCGGGCTGCGGTCACCGTAGACCGGCGGCGCCCCCGCGCCTCCACCGGGTCCCGGCTGCTGCGGGATGGCGGCACCCTGCGACTGCGGCCAGTTCTGCTGCTGGGGCGCCTGCTGCTGCGGCGCCTGCTGGGCCCAGCCGGGACCCGCGCCCTGAGCCGCGTACGGCTGCTGCGGCCGGGCCTGCTGCGGCGAGGCGACGGCGGCGGCACCCGAGAGGTTCAGGCGCGGGCCGTCGGTCGCGTTGCCCAGGTGCACGGCCGAGCCGGGGCCGATCTCCAACTGGTGGATCCGCTGGCCCTGCACGAACGTGCCGTTGGTGCTGCCGTGGTCCTCGATGACCCAACTGCGGCCGCCCCAGCTGATCGTGGCGTGACGCCAGGACACCCTGGCGTCGTCGAGCACGATGTCCCCCTGCGGATCGCGTCCGAGGGTGTATGGCCTGGACGCATCGAGCGTCCAGGTCCGTCCATTCAATTCCAGTACGAGTTCCGGCACTCCATGCCCCACTGAGTTGTCCCCCGAAGTTCCCCCATCACAGGGAGTCTAGGGATGTCGAACATCGTGGGGAACTATTTCAGTAGGAGCCCCCTGACCGAAAGCCGGGCCCCGCGAAGACTGCGTACGCGCGTGTTGTCCGTTTCCGTTGACGGGGTGGAAACCGGACGGGAGGGTGGTAATTCCCCGCGAGGGGGACATGCGCGGTGCATCGCCGCGGCGCTGACCGGGGGGCTGAGATGGGCATGGAGACGGCCGAGCAGTACAGGAAAGTGCCCTGGGGGGACGTCCTGCTGTCCGCGATCGCCGCCGTGAGCTGGGCGTTGATCGCGATGGCGGGCACGGCCGCGCTGGGCCTGCATCTGCTCGGGGCGGACGCGGCGGGCTCGCTCGGTCCGATGACCGCCGCGGTGGTGGCGCTCGGGGCGGGCGGTTCGGTGACGCCGTCGGGAGACGTGTCGGCCTTCGGTCTGGAGGGTGCGGAGGCGACGACCGCCCTGCAGATCACGCCACTGGGTGTGGGGCTGGTGGGCGCGCTGCTGCTGTCCTGGTTCTTCCTGCGTTCCCTGCGCGGGGCGGGAGTTGTGATCGCCCCGGCCGAACTCCTCGCGCGTGCGGGGTCGGTGGTCGCGCTGTTCGTGGCGACGCTGGGCGGGCTCGCCTGGGCCGGCCACGACGTCGTCACCATCGACGGCGGGCAGCTCGGCCTGGACAAGGTGACGGGCGGCGGCCTCGACGACATCACGGACGAACTGCCGGGCGGCCTCGGCGACATCGGCGACATCGGCGGGCTGCTGCCGGACCGGATCGGGGACCTGGTGGACGCGAAGGCCGCCGTCGGCTTCACGGTCGACACGGTGCCCACGCTGCTGGGCGGCGCGGTTTGGACCGCCGGCGTCCTGCTGATCGCCCTGCTGGCCTCGCGCCGCACTCCCCTGCCGCGTGGCTGGGACGCCGTGCACCGGGTGGTGCGGCCCGCTGCGTCCGCGTTGGTGACGGTGGGGCTGGTGGCGGTGGCGGCGGGGCTCGCGGCGGCGGCGTACGCGATGATCGGCGACGACCATCCCCGGCGGATCGCGGGCGCCGCGCTACTGGGCGCCCCGAACGGGGTGTGGCTGGGCGTGCCGCTGGGGCTGTTCGTGCCCTGGGACGGACAGGCAACGGGTGAACTCGCCAAGCTGCTGCCCGATCCCCTCGACGAGTTGCTGAGCGTGAGCCGCGACCAGCCGGTCACACTCGGCGGGATGGCCGAACTGGACGGCAGGGTATGGCTGTTGGGCGTCGCGGCCGCGGTGATGATGCTGCTCGCCGGGGTGCTGGCAGCGGCGCGCACCCCGGCGGTACGGGGTGCGGGCACCGCACGTGCGGCAGCTCCGGGCGGGTCCGGTGGACGGGGCACGGGCGCCCTCGGCTTCGCGGGGCGCTGTGCGCTGCGCCTCGCGCTCGTGACCGGGCCGGCGCTCGCGCTGCTCGCGCGGCTGACGGACGTCTCCGTGGACGCCTCGCTGTCGGTGCTCGGCTTCGACGCGTTCGGCGCCGGGATCGAGCTGCACGGGCGGGCACTGACGGCGCTGCTGCTCGGGGCCGCGTGGGGCGCGGGCGCGG
Organism: Streptomyces sp. NPDC054842; assembly: GCF_053611025.1. Taxonomy (NCBI): domain Bacteria; kingdom Bacillati; phylum Actinomycetota; class Actinomycetes; order Kitasatosporales; family Streptomycetaceae; genus Streptomyces; species Streptomyces sp. NPDC054842. The sequence continues at coordinate 48,628 of NZ_JBSGZN010000044.1, read as the reverse complement.
GGGCGGCCGGTGCCCTGCTGGCGTATGCGACGGGGGCCGCGGGGCGGCGGGCGGCGCCCCTGGCCGTCGGGGTGGCACCGGGTGACACCGGGGCTCGGGCTCCGGAGGAGCACCCCGGCCGTCCGGGGGTGCCGGAACAGGTGCCGGAGCCGGGCCCGTACCACCCGGCCGTGCCGTTCCGGCCGTCGAACCCCGACACCAACCCCTATCTCCGGGTGCCCGACGGGCTGCGCGAGCCGCAGGACGCGCGCCCGGCGGAGGGGGCTTCTGCGCGCGGGGAGTCGTCGGCGTCCTCGGGAGCGGAGCGGACGTGGGGCGAGACCGGGGGCAGGGGAGGTCGCGGGCCGGGGCCGGGTGAACGGGCGCCCTCGGAGGCAGGGCCGCCGCGCGGTGGCCGGCCGCCCGGCTCGCGCCCGGAGCGGGCGGACGGGGCGGCCGACGACGTGTACGGGGCACCCACCGTGATCAGCCCGCTCTCGCCGCCGCCCCGCGCCCCGAGGCAGCGCCCGCCGGCGCGGGACGGCGTCGTGCCGCCGCCCCCTCCCCCGCCACCGCCGCACAAGAAGGGCCCGCCTCCGCCGAGGGATTGAGGAGGCGGGGCCCGGCACCGCCGGAAGTGGGGCCCGGCCCGGCCGGAAGTGAGGTCCGGCCCGGCCGAGCGGCGGTTCAACGTCCTTCCCGCCGACCGACGTTGGGGATACCCCCCGCCGAAGAGGCGGGGCAGCCGGATGGAACGGCGGGAGCCGGTCGCCGAGGCTCGTCCGTGTGATGAAAGCCGAGCGAATCAAGCGAACCAGGCGAAACCTCACGATGATCGCCGTGGCCGCCGCGGTTCTCGGGTCCACCGTGCCCCGCACCGCGACGGCCGCGACACCGGTGACCTCCCGGCCCCTCGTATGGGGGAAGTGCGAGGGGAGCGGGCTCGACCCGCGGCAGGAGTGCTCCACGGTCGAGGTGCCGATGGACTACTCCGACCCCGGCGGAGAGAAGGTCGCCCTCGCCGTCTCCCGTATCCGCAGCGAGAAGCCGTCCGCGCGCCGCGGCGCCCTGCTCCTGATCGCCGGCGGACCCGGCGGCGGCAGCCTCGACGAGGTGTCCACGAAGGGCCGGGCGCTGCCCCGCGCGGTGCGCGAGAGGTACGACCTGATCGGGTTCGACCCCCGGGGAGTCGGCCGGTCCGACCCGGTCGACTGCGGTCTGGAGAGCCGCGACCTGGACAGGTCCGCGTTCTTCCCCTGGCCCGCCCCGGACGGGACCGTCGCCGCGAACATGGCCACCGCCCGGCGGGCCGCCGACGCCTGCGCGCACAACGGCGGCGAGCTGACGCGGCACATCAGCACCGCCGACAACGCCCGCGACATCGACCGCGTCCGCGCCGCCCTGGGCGAGCGCACCCTGTCCGCGTGGGGTGTCTCGTACGGGGCGTACACCGGCGTCGTCTACGGCCAACTCTTCCCGCGCCGCACCGACCGCGTGGTGCTGGACAGCAACCCCGACGCCACCGCCGCCACCGCCCGCCCCGACGAAGGCGGAGTTCCCCGGGCCACCTGGACGGGGTTCGAGACCGGCGTCGAGGACGTGTTCCCCGCGTTCGCCGAGTGGGCGTCGGCGCCCGGGAACCCGGACCGCCTGGCCGACAACGCCGGGCAGGTCCGTCCGCTCCTGCTGCGGCTCGCCGCCCGGCTCGACCGGGAACCGATTCCCTGGCCCGGCGCCCGTCCGGCCGAGCTGAACGGCAACGTGCTGCGCCAGGCCGTGGTGGACGCCTTCTACGATCCCGGCGAGGGCTTCCCCGGGCTGGCCCGCCTGATCCTGCACGCGCGCGCGGGCACCGTCCCGCCGGCGCCCGAACCGGCGCCGGAAGCGCTGGTGCGCAATGCCCTCTCCGTCGCCCTCGCCACCATGTGCAACGACGCCCGGTGGCCGTCGTCGGCCGCCCGCTACCAGGAGGAGGTCGACGCGAGCCGCGCCGCGTACCCCCTGACCGCCGGGATGCCGAGGAACGCGATCGCCTGCGCGGCCTGGCCCTGGCCGCCGAAGGACGATCCGGTACGCGTCACCGACCGCGTGCCCTCCACCGTCCTGCTCGTCCAGAACGAGCGCGACCCCGCCACCCCGCTGGCCGGCGCCCGCAGGCTGCGCGCGGCACTCGGCGCACGCGCCGTCATGGTGACCGTCGACTCCACCGGCCACGACGCCTACCTCGGGAACGGCAACGCCTGTGGAGACCGGATCGTCTCCCGGTACCTGGCCACCGGGAAGCGCCCTGCGGCGGACGTCCACTGCCGGTAGGACGCGCGTGCCGCCGCCCGGGTCCCTGCCGTCCGGGGCCCGGGTCCGTCACCGGCGATCAAGGCCGGCGTCACCCGCACGCCACGTACTGTTCGCTGTCCGCCAGGCGGACCTCAGCGGCGAAAGGCACTGCGTGCCGGATACGGTGGGAGCACCATGAGCGCTTCGCAGACCTCTGATGTCCCCACCCTCCTCGTCAAGATCTTCGGCAAGGACCGGCCCGGCATCACCGCCGGTCTCTTCGACACCCTCGCCGCCTACTCCGTCGACGTCGTCGACATCGAGCAGGTCGTCACCCGTGGCCGGATCGTGCTGTGCGCGCTCGTGACCGAGCCGCCCGCCGGGCTCGAGGGGGACCTGCGGGCCACCGTCCACAGCTGGGCGGAGTCGATGAAGATGCAGGCGGAGATCATCTCCGGACTGGGCGACAACCGGCCCCGCGGTCTCGGCCGCTCGCTCGTCACGGTCCTCGGGCATCCGCTCACCGCGGAGTCGACGGCGGCGATCGCCGCCCGGATCACCGACACGGGCGGCAACATCGACCGCATCTTCCGGCTCGCCAAGTACCCGGTGACCGCCGTCGAGTTCGCGGTGTCGGGCACGGAGACCGAGGCGCTGCGCACGGCCCTGGCGACCAAGGCGGCGGCGCTCGGCGTCGACGTCGCGGTGGTCGCGGCCGGACTGCACCGCCGCGCCCAGCGGCTCGTGGTGATGGACGTGGACTCCACCCTCATCCAGGACGAGGTGATCGAGCTCTTCGCGGCACACGCCGGCTGCGAGAAGGAGGTCGCCGAGGTGACCGAGGCCGCGATGCGCGGCGAACTGGACTTCGAGCAGTCGCTGCACGCGCGCGTGGCACTGCTGGCGGGGCTGGACGCCTCGGTGGTGGACAAGGTGCGCAGCGAGGTGCGGCTCACGCCGGGCGCGCGCACGCTGATCCGCACACTGAAGCGACTCGGATTCCAGGTCGGCGTCGTCTCGGGCGGGTTCACCCAGGTCACGGACGATCTGAAGGAGCGGCTCGGGCTCGACTTCGCGCAGGCCAACACGCTGGAGATCGTCGACGGGAAGCTGACCGGCCGGGTCACCGGCGAGATCGTGGACCGCGCGGGCAAGGCGCGGCTGCTGCGCCGGTTCGCGGCCGAGGCGGGGGTGCCGCTGGGCCAGACGGTGGCGATCGGTGACGGGGCCAACGACCTCGACATGCTGAACGCCGCGGGGCTCGGGGTCGCGTTCAACGCCAAGCCGGTCGTCCGGGAGGCCGCGCACACGGCGGTCAACTTCCCGTTCCTCGACACGGTGCTCTACCTGCTCGGGGTCACCCGCGAAGAGGTCGAGGCCGCGGACACGAACGACGACGCGCCCTGAGCCGTCACGCTCTAAGCCGTTGCGCTCACGCCGGTCTCTGCCGCGCGGACGGGGACCGGTACCGGCCCTCGTCCGCGCGGCGGCGGCTCATTCGGTCGGCGCCCAGTAGTCGACGAGGGTGGCCACTCCGGGCTCCAGGGTCTTCCAGGGACCGGTGAACGTGAGGACGGCGAACGCCGCGGTCGGGAACCCCCGGCTGCTCATACGGGCGCGGGTGTCCTTCTCGGCCTGGCCCGCGAGGACGTCGGCGAGGCCCTGCACTCCGGGGTTGTGGCCGACCAGGACCAGGCTCTGCACGTCGTCCGGGGTCTCGTTCAGCACCGCGATCAGCTCGCCCGGCGAGGCTTCGTAGACCCGCTCCTCGTAGACCGTCCTCGGCCGGTGCGGCAGCTCGTGGACGGCGAGCTTCCAGGTCTCCCGGGTCCGGGTCGCGGTGGAGCAGACGGCCAGGTCGAGGGGGACACCGGAGTCGGACAGCTTGCGTCCGGCGACGGCGGCGTCCGCGCGGCCCCGGTCGGCGAGCGGCCGCTCGTGGTCGGGAACCTGCGGCCAATCGGCTTTCGCATGCCGGAAGAGGACGATCCTGCGGGATTCTGCGACGCTCATGCGTCCCAGCTTCGCATGAAACACGCCATGAGGCGCAGGGAGTTGGGCCGGTCCCCCGGCACGGACGACGGCTTGCGCCGACGGGCCGGGACGCACGCGGACGGCCCGCGGGGCGTGCCCGCGGACGGCTCACGCTCGCCGTCCATCCTTCCCGAGATCCGCGCGCCTCGCCTGCCGGAAACCGAAGACGCTCTGGGGAACTGGTGTGCGCTCGCCGAAGCCGCGGGAGGTGAGGCGCACGCGGGGCCGGGACGGTCACCGGGCCCGGCGCGGGCTCAGCGGCGCACCGCTTCCTGGATGCGCTCGACGACGTGGGTCAGGGCGGGGTCGCCGGCCGTGGCGTGGGCGTGGGACGGGTCGACGATCAGCGCGAGCAGCGCGACGAAGGCCAGGACCGGCAGGGCGAGGGCCCACCAGGGCAGCCGGATGTCGACGCGGCCCGTGGTCACCGGGTGGGTCCGGGGGTGCGTGGGGGCCGGCATGACGCCTCCGTGGGTCTTCGAGCGGTCCGTCGGCCGCGTCCTCGCGACCACATCTCGAAGCTACGGAATCCGCGGCCTCCGTCCCATCCGGAGATCCACCCACTTGACCCTGACACTCGCCCCCTAGGGGGTGGTGGGGCTAACCCCACCACCGCCGGCGGACGAGCGCGGTCAGGGCGAGGCGATGGACGCGATGACGCCGATGATCACGGTGATGGCCAGCATCGCGCCGAGCACGAGCAGCATCTTCTTCTGGCCGTTCTGGGGGTTCGGGTCGAGCACAGGCATGCGGCCAGTGTCCCACCCGCCGGGGCCTCCCCCGCCCCGGGGGTCGGGCCACGGCCGGGGGTCGGGCCCGGGCCTGGGCCTGGGCCTGGGCCTGGGCCTGGGCCTGGGCCTGGGCCTGGGCCTGGGCCTGGGCCTGGGCCTGGGCCTGGGCCTGGGCCTGGGCCA
>NZ_JBSGZN010000044.1:0-43331 GCF_053611025.1 Streptomyces sp. NPDC054842 | reverse complement strand
CGTGGGCCTGGGCCTGGGCCTGGGCCTGGGCCTGGGCCTGGGCCTGGGCCTGGGCCTGGGCCTGGGCCTGGGCCTGGGCCTGGGCCTGGGCCTGGGCCCGGGGAGCGTTGCCGCCTTCGTCTCGTGGGCGTGCGCCGACTGCGCCCCCGGCTCCGGTCAGCGCCGTGCGGCCTCGTCCTCCACCGTGCGGTTGCGGCCCGCCAGGATGCCCACGCCGATCTGCGGGACCATCAGCCCCGCCATCAACGCGATCGGCAGCCCCCAGCCGCCGCTGTGCTGGTAGAGCACACCCACCAGGAGCGGCCCGGGAATCGAGATGAGGTATCCGGTGCTCTGCGCGAAGGCCGACAGCTTGGCGACGCCCGCGCCGGTCCTGGCCCGCATGCCGACCATCGTGAGAGCCAGCGGGAAGGAGCAGTTGGCGACGCCGAGGAGCACCGCCCAGGCCCAGGCACCGCCCGCCGGGGCCAGCCAGAGGCCGGCGTAACCGACGAGGCCGCTGACGCCGAGGGCGATCACGATCGGTCCCTGGTGCGGCAGCCGGGTGGCCAGACGCGGGATGACGAAGGCCAGGGGCACGCCCATGACCATGGTGACCGCGAGCAGCAGGCCCGCGGTGCCGGCGGGGACCCCGGCGTCCCGGAAGATCTGCGCCATCCAGCCCATGGTGATGTACGCGGCGGTGGCCTGGAGGCCGAAGAAGACGGCGAGCGCCCAGGCGGTCCCGCTCCGGGTGATCCGCAGCCCGTCGGCCTCGGCCTGCTCACGGGGTGCGGTAGCGGCCCCGGAGCCGGTCCCGCCGCCGGTCGCGGAGCCGGCCTTGCCGACGGGCCCGGCGAGGGTGTCGCCGCCGGTCCGGGAAGCGTTCGTGTCGCCAGGCTCGAAAGCGCTCACGCCCCCGGGTGCGGAGCCGGTCCCGCCGTCGGTCGCGGAGGCCCCCGCGCCGGCGTCCGTGGAGTCCGGGTCCGCGTCCGCCGCCGCGCCGTCACCGGTCGCGGGCTCGCGGGTCGGCCGGGCCGTCAGGGCCGTTGACGGGCCCCCGGCGGCGGTCACGGAAGCGGCCCCCCGCGCGCGGACGAGCGGGATCCACGGCAGGACGGCCGCGGCGGCGAGGAACGCCCAGACGGTCAGCCCGGACTGCCAGCCGCCGCCCAGGACGTCGGTCAGGGGCACGGTGACCGCGGCGGCGGCCGAGGTGCCGAGGGCCAGCGCCATCGAGTAGAGGCCGGTCATGGATCCGACGCGGTCGGGGAACCAGCGCTTGACGATCACCGGCATCAGGACGTTGCTGACGGCGATGCCCATGAGCGCCAGGGCGCTGGCCGCCAGGAAGCCCGGGGTGCCGCCCGCGTACGGCCGCACGGCCAGCCCGGCCGTGATGGCGACCATGCCCGCGCCGACGACGGCGGCCGCGCCGAACCGGCGGGCGAGGCGCGGTGCCATGACGCCGAAGACGGCGAAGCAGAGGGGCGGCACGGAGGTGAGCAGGCCGGCGACGCTGCCGCTCATCCCGAGCCCGTCGCGGACCTCTTCGAGGAGGGCGCCCAGGCTGGTGATGGCGGGCCGCAGGTTGAGGGCCGTGAGGACGATGCCGGCGACGACCAGCCGGGTCGTCCACGCGCGCGGGGCGGCCGTCCGCTCCCCGGGCCCGGGACGGGCGGCAGAGGCCGGTGCCGCGGATGCGGGACGCGTCGCGGGCGCCGGGCCCGCCGGGTCCGTGTCCACGGAGCCGCGTATCGCTGGGGGCGCCGTCGTCCTCGTCTGCTCACTGGCCATGACGCCATCATAGAATCATGGGATGATTGGTTGTCCACTCGCCCGCTTCCCCCTCGCGTCCGCCCCCTTGCGTTAATCTCCGGGTCATCCGGCCCCGCAGGAAGGCCCGTTCGAAGGACCGTCATGCCGCTGAGCCACCCCCGCCGTTCGGCGCTGTCCGAGCAGGTCATCGCCGAGCTGCGGAACCAGATCACCTCGGGCGAGTGGCCGGTCGGCTCGCGCATCCCCACCGAACCGGAGCTGGTCGAGCAGCTGGGCGTCGCCCGCAACACGGTGCGGGAGGCGGTCCGCGCGCTCGCGCACAACGGTCTGCTGGACATCCGCCAGGGCTCGGGCACCTACGTCGTGGCGACCAGCGAGCTGGCGGGCGTGATGCACCGCCGCTTCGCGGACGCCGACCCGCGGCACGTCGCCGAGCTGCGCTCCACGCTGGAGTCCAGTGCCGCCAGGCTGGCCGCCGAGCGGCGCACCGAGCGCGACCTCAAGCAGCTGGACGCCCTGCTCGTACGCCGTGAGGAGGCGTGGGAGTCGGGTGACGCGGAGGCCTTCGTGAGCGCCGACGCGACCTTCCATCTGGCGGTGGTGTCCGCGTCCCACAACGAGGTCATGACCGAGATGTACGCGGACCTGGGCGAGGTCATGCGCGACTGGCTGCGCGAGGACGTCGGCGAGCGGCTGACGCCGGAGACGTACATGGACCACACGCGGCTGCTCGACGCGATCCGCGCGGGCGACGCGGCGGCGGCCGGGACGGAGGCCGCGGGCTATCCCTTCCAGTGCCGTCCGGGACGCGCGGGCGGGGACCCGGGCGTCACCGGCGGCTGAGCGGCGCCGTCACCGCTCGTGGCTGACCCACGCCGACCGGATCTCCTTCCAGCAGCGCCCGGTCAGCCGTACGGTCTCGGCGGGCCCGGCGCCCACGGGGGTGCCGTCGCTGTCGATGTCCCACCAGCGGTCGCACTCGACGTGCAGGCTGACCCGGTCGGTCTCCGGATAGGGGTTGTGGCAGTAGGCGGTCACCTCGGAGCCGAGCACCTGAGTGCGGCACGAGGCCCCGAAGGGTCTCTCGTCGGCCACACGCGCGTGGAGGCCCGTTTCCGGTGAGTGGGAGGTGTGCGAGGCCGCGTCGTCCGGGAGAGCGACGGGGAGAACCAGCGCGGCCATGACCGGGGCGATTCGGTGTGACAGGCGCACAAGGGTGACCTCCTCGGCCGTGCTCTGGAGGAAACGCGTCCGAAGTGCCTGGTGAACGCGTACTCCAGAGTGCCCGGTGACCCGCCTCGGGCGCCCGGCCGGTGGGGCCGAACGGGTGACACCCGCTCCCCTCGGGCGGCAGGGCCGGACGGGTGACGCCCCGCCCCCCGCGAGGAGCGGGAGACGGGGCGTCGTCCTCGTACGGCCCCGGGCTGGGCCCGGTGCCGCTGAGCCGGTGCGGTCAGGCGCCGATCGCGTGCAGGCCGCCGTCGACGTGGATGATCTCGCCGGTGGTCTTCGGGAACCAGTCGCTCAGCAGGGCGACGATGCCGCGGCCGGCCGGCTCCGGGTCCTTCAGGTCCCACTCCAGCGGGGAGCGGGTGTCCCACACCGCGGCGAGGTCGCTGAAGCCCGGGATGGACTTGGCGGCCATGGAGCCGAGCGGGCCCGCGGAGATGAGGTTGCAGCGGATGTTCTGCTTGCCCAGGTCGCGGGCGATGTAGCGGCTGGTGGCCTCCAGGGCGGCCTTGGCCGGGCCCATCCAGTCGTACTGGGGCCAGGCGTACTGCGCGTCGAAGGTCAGGCCGACGACGGAGCCGCCGCTCTGCATCAGCGGCAGGCAGGCCATCGTCAGCGACTTCAGGGAGTACGCCGAGACGTGCATGGCGGTGGCCACGGACTCGAACGGCGTGTTCAGGAAGTTGCCGCCGAGGGCGTCCTGCGGGGCGAAGCCGATGGAGTGCACGACGCCGTCGAGGCCGCCGAGCTCCTCGCCGACGACGTCGGCCAGCCGGCCGAGGTGCTCGTCGTTGGTCACGTCGAGCTCGATGACCTTGGTGGGCTTGGGGAGCTTCCTGGCGATGCGCTCGGTCAGCGTGGGCCGCGGGAACGCGGTGAGGATGATCTCGGCACCCTGCTCCTGGGCCAGCTTCGCGGCGTGGAAGGCGATGGAGGACTCCATCAGCACACCGCTGATGAGGACGCGCTTGCCCTCGAGAATTCCGCTCATGGTGATCAGTGACCCATTCCCAGTCCGCCGTCAACCGGGATGACGGCTCCAGTGATGTACGAGGCGTCGTCGGAGGCGAGGAACCGCACCGTCGCGGCGATCTCCTCCGGCTGCGCGTACCGGCCGAGCGGTACCTGCGACACGATGCCCGCGCGCTGCTCGTCGGTGAGCACCTTGGTCATGTCGGTGTCGACGAAGCCGGGCGCGACGACGTTGAAGGTGATGTTGCGCGACCCCAGCTCACGGGCGAGGGAGCGCGCGAAGCCGACCAGCGCGGCCTTGGAGGCGGCGTAGTTCGCCTGGCCCGCGGAGCCGAGCAGCCCGACCACCGAGGAGATCAGGACGACCCGGCCCTTCTTGGCGCGCAGCATGCCGCGGTTGGCGCGCTTGACGACCCGGAAGGTGCCGGTGAGGTTGGTGTCGAGGACGGACGTGAAGTCCTCCTCGGACATGCGCATCAGGAGCTGGTCCTTGGTGACGCCGGCGTTGGCGATCAGGACCTCGACCGGACCGTGCTCGGCCTCGATCTCCTTGTAGGCCTGCTCCACCTGCTCGGTGTCGGTGATGTCGCACTTCACGGCGAGGCAGCCCAGGTCCGTGAGGGCCTTCGGCGGCTCACCGGAGCGGTATGTGATGGCGACCTTGTCGCCGGCCTCGGCGAACGCGCGGGCGATGGCGAGGCCGATGCCCCGGTTGCCTCCGGTGACGAGAACCGAGCGGCTCAACGGATCACCCTTTCGTTAGCGGTCTGACGCGCCGCCCGGACAGCTGGATCAACAGGCGGCTTCCTCGAAAACCTATCGGTCCGGCCCCGCCGACGGACAATCGGGCACCGACAGTGGCGTAGGGGACTCACTGTCGGGTCCCTACATAAAGTCACGGACGCAGACCGGAAACCTGTGGTCCGCGGGCGCGATGGGCGACATGATCGGAGCGATCGCAGAGCACGGCGACCACCGTCACGTCCACAGAAAGAGACCCAGGTGCCTCATTCCCTCGACGAAGCCTTCACGGCACTACCTCTGCGCGCCCTCGCCGACGCCGCTCTCGCACGCGCGCGTGCACTGGGTGCCGTGCACGCGGACTTCCGGTTCGAACGGGTGCGCAGTGCGTCCTGGCGGCTGCGCGACGCCAAGCCGGCCGGGTCCTCGGACACCACCGACCTCGGGTACGCGGTGCGGGTGGTGCACGGCGGCACCTGGGGCTTCGCGTCCGGCGTGGACCTGACGATGGACGCAGCCGCGAAGGTGGCCTCGCAGGCCGTGGCGATGGCGAAGCTGTCGGCGCAGGTGATCAAGGCGGCGGGCTCCGACGAACGCGTCGAACTCGCGGACGAGCCGGTGCACGCCGACCGGACCTGGATCTCCGCGTACGAGATCGACCCCTTCTCCGTGCCGGACGAGGAGAAGTCCGCGCTGCTGGCCGACTGGAGCGCGCGGCTGCTGGCGGCCGACGGGGTCAGCCATGTCGACGCCTCGCTGCTCACCGTGCACGAGAACAAGTTCTACGCCGACACCTCGGGCACCGTGACGACGCAGCAGCGCGTGCGGCTGCACCCGCAGCTGACCGCGGTGGCCGTCGACGACTCCAGCGGCGAGTTCGACTCGATGCGCACCATCGCGCCGCCGGTCGGACGGGGCTGGGAGTACCTGACGGGCACCGGCTGGGACTGGGACTCCGAGCTCGCGCGGATCCCGGAACTGCTCGCCGAGAAGATGCGGGCGCCGAGCGTCGAGGCGGGCGTGTACGACCTGGTCGTGGACCCGTCCAACCTGTGGCTGACCATCCACGAGTCCATCGGGCACGCCACCGAGCTGGACCGCGCGCTGGGCTACGAGGCGGCCTACGCGGGGACCTCCTTCGCGACCTTCGACCAGCTGGGCAAGCTGAAGTACGGCTCCGAGCTGATGAACGTCACCGGTGACCGCACCGCCGAGCACGGCCTCGCGACCATCGGGTACGACGACGAGGGAGTCGCCGCGCAGTCCTGGGACCTCGTCAAGGACGGCACCCTCGTCGGCTACCAGCTGGACCGCCGCATCGCGAAACTGACCGGCTTCGACCGCTCGAACGGCTGCGCCTACGCCGACTCCCCCGGCCACGTGCCCGTGCAGCGCATGGCGAACGTGTCGCTCCGGCCGGACCCCGCCGGGCTCTCCACCGAGGACCTGATCGGCAGCGTCGACCGCGGCATCTACGTCGTCGGGGACCGCTCCTGGTCCATCGACATGCAGCGCTACAACTTCCAGTTCACCGGCCAGCGCTTCTTCCGGATCGAGAACGGGCGGCTGACCGGACAGCTGCGGGACGTCGCGTACCAGGCGACGACCACGGACTTCTGGGGCTCGATGGCCGCGGTCGGCGGTCCGCAGACGTACGTCCTGGGCGGTGCCTTCAACTGCGGCAAGGCCCAGCCGGGTCAGGTCGCGGCGGTCTCGCACGGCTGCCCGTCCGCCCTCTTCAAGGGCGTGAACATCCTCAACACCACTCAGGAGGCGGGCCGATGACCTCGCGTACGCACCGTACGGACAAGCCGCACGAGATCGTCGAGCGCGCCCTCTCCCTGTCCCGGGCCGACGGCTGCGTGGTGATCGCCGACGAGCACTCGACGGCCAATCTGCGCTGGGCGGGCAACGCGCTGACCACGAACGGCGTGACCCGCGGGCGCACGCTGACCGTCGTCGCCACCGTCGACGGGCGCGAGGGCACGGCGTCCGGTGTCGTCTCGCGCTCGGCCGTGACACCGGACGAGCTGGAGCCGCTGGTGCGGGCCGCCGAGGCCGCGGCCCGCGGCGCCGGTCCCGCCGAGGACGCCCAGCCGCTGGTCGCCGGCGTGCCCGAGTCCCCGGACTTCACGGACGCGCCCGCCGAGACCTCCTCGGCCGTCTTCACGGACTTCGCGCCGGCGCTCGGCGAGTCGTTCGCCCGGGCCCGCGCGGGCGGCCGCGAGCTGTACGGGTTCGCCAACCACGAGGTCGTCTCCAGCTACCTGGGCACGTCGACGGGACTGCGGCTGCGCCACGACCAGCCGAACGGGACGCTGGAGCTCAACGCCAAATCGCCGGACCGCACCCGTTCGGCGTGGGCGGGGCGCTCCACGCGGGACTTCAAGGACGTCGACCCGGCGGCGCTGGACGCGGAGCTGGCGACCCGGCTCGGCTGGGCCGAGCGGCACCTCGACCTCCCCGCCGGGCGCTACGAGACGCTGCTGCCGCCGACCGCGGTGGCGGACCTGCTGATCTACCAGATGTGGTCGGGAGCGGCCCGGGACGCGGCCGAAGGGCGGACCGTGTTCAGCAAGCCGGGGGGCGGCACCCGCGTCGGCGAGCGGCTCACCGAGCTTCCGCTGACCCTGCGCAGCGACCCGCACGAGCCGGGCCTGGAGAGCTCCCCCTTCGTCCTGGCGCACTCCTCCGGGGACGACGCGTCGGTGTTCGACAACGGACTGCCGCTGACGGCGACCGAGTGGATCGCCGGGGGCCGCCTGGAGCACCTGTCGACGACCCGGCACACCGCGGCCCTCACCGGGCTGCCGGTGAGGCCGTCGATCGGCAACCTGATCCTGGACGGCGGCGACGACCGCACCCTGGAGGAGATGGTCGCGAGCACCGGCCGCGGCCTGCTGCTGACCTCCCTGTGGTACATCCGCGAGGTCGACCCGGCCACGCTCCTGCTGACCGGGCTCACCCGGGACGGGGTGTACCTGGTGGAGAACGGCGAGGTGGTCGGCGAGGTGAACAACTTCCGCTTCAACGAGTCGCCGGTCGGGCTGCTGGGCCGGGCCACGGAGGCCGGGCGCACGGAGAAGACGCTGCCCCGCGAGTGGAGCGACTGGTTCACCAGGGCCGCGGCGCCGCCCCTGCGGGTGCCGGACTTCAATATGAGCTCTGTCAGCCAGGGCGTATAACCTCGTAGCCGCCGGCAGTCGCCCGACGGCCCGGACACCATCCCAAGGAGATACGAGAACCGTGACGGACATCGTCGACGAACTGAAGTGGCGCGGGCTGATCGCCCTCTCCACCGACGAGGACGCACTGCGCAAGGCGTTCGCGGACGGTCCTGTCACGTTCTATTGCGGCTTCGACCCGACCGCGCCCAGCCTGCACCTCGGCAACCTGGTGCAGATCCTGACGATGCGCCGGATCCAGCAGGCGGGCAACCGCCCGCTGGGTCTGGTCGGCGGCGCGACGGGCCTGATCGGCGACCCGAAGCCGAACGCGGAGCGCACGCTGAACGCCCCCGAGACCGTCGCCCAGTGGGTGGAGCGGCTGCGCGCGCAGATCGCCCCGCTGCTGGACTTCGAGGGGCCGAACGCCGCGGTGATGGTGAACAACCTGGACTGGACCCAGGGCATGTCCGCCATCGAGTTCCTGCGGGACATGGGCAAGCACTTCCGGGTGAACAAGATGATCGCGAAGGAGGCCGTCTCGCGGCGGCTCAACTCCGACGCGGGCATCAGCTACACCGAGTTCAGCTACCAGATCCTCCAGGGCATGGACTTCCTGGAGCTCTACCGCAGGTACGGCTGCACGCTCCAGACCGGCGGCAGCGACCAGTGGGGCAACCTCACCTCGGGCACGGACCTGATCCACCGGACCGAGCCGGACGCCGTGGTGCACGCGCTGGGCACTCCGCTCATCACCAAGGCGGACGGCACCAAGTTCGGCAAGACGGAGTCCGGCACGGTCTGGCTGGACCCCGAGATGACCACGCCGTACGCGTTCTACCAGTTCTGGCTGAACGCGGACGACCGGGACGTCTCCAAGTTCCTGCGGATCTTCAGCTTCCGCTCCCGTGCGGAGATCGAGGAGCTGGAGCGGCAGACCGAGGAGCGGCCGCAGGCGCGTGCCGCGCAGCGGGCGCTGGCCGAGGAGCTGACGACGCTGGTGCACGGCGCCGACCAGACGGCCGGTGTGGTCGCCGCGTCCAGGGCCCTCTTCGGGCAGGGCGACCTCAACGATCTCGACGAGCCCACGCTCCGGGCCGCGCTCTCCGAGGTGCCCCACGTCCGGGTGGCCTCGCTCGGTCCGGTGGTGGACCTCCTCGCGGAGGTCGGCCTGGTGGCCAGCAAGTCGGCCGCGCGGCGCACGGTCAAGGAGGGCGGCGCGTACGTGAACAACGTGAAGGTCGCCGCCGAGGACGCGGTGCCCGCCGCGGAGGACCTGCTGCACGGGCGCTGGCTGGTGCTGCGCCGGGGCAAGAAGAACCTGGCGGCGGTGGAGGTCACGGGCGCCTGAGCGGGCTCCCGGCCCCGTCCGTCACACATACGCGCGGGCGGTCCCGTCATGGGACCGCCCCTGCGCCGTCCGCCTCGGGGGACGGCCGCTCGCGCGTCGTCAGGTGCGCTGCCGCTGCCGGTTGCCCCGCAGCGACATGTAGAGCATGTCGCCGAAGAACACGATGACGATCGCGGCGACGAGCTGGAGTGCGTGCCGGCCCCAGTCGATGCCGCTGGTCTCGTCGATGCCGATCGCCCGGGCGATCGCGTTGCCGACGATGGCTCCGATGATGCCGAAGATCGTGGTCAGCCAGAGGGGACTGTGCTGCTTGCCCGGAATGATGGCCTTGGCCAGCAGACCCAGCACGAATCCCACGATGATGGCCCACAACCAGCCCATGGCTGCCTCCTAGTACGGCTCCGCGTGCGCGTTTCGGCCAGTCTCGGTCCGCCACCCGTACGCCGCATGTCGGGCGGAGCCATACGCGGTACGGCGCAGTCCCTCCCCCCGGCCGGGACGTGCCCCCGGTCTCGAAGACGGCGCAGCCGCGGCGTAACGTGGACGTCGTTCGGGCCTGGATCCCTGACCGGGTCCGGGTGGTACGGACCGGAGCGTCCGACACAGGCAGGTGGTGGAACGTGATGCGGAAGCAGAACAGCGGCCAGGTCTTCCGGATCACAGGAGCCAGGCAGGGACTCGACGAGGACGTACGCGGCCGGCAGCGGCGCTACGTCATCTCGATGAGCGTCCGCACCGTGGCCGTGATCCTCGCCGCGACCCTCTGGAACGTGGAACGGCACGTCGCACTCGTCGCTCTGGTGCTCGGGGTGCTCCTCCCCTACGTGGCCGTCGTCATCGCCAACGCCGGCCGGGAGAACGCGCCCTCGCTCCCGTCGACCTTCGTCACCGTCCCGGTGCGCCCGATGATCGCTCCACCGCGGGTGGAGGACGCCTCGGAACCCGCGCCGGGCTCCGTGCGCGAGGACGCGTCGGCGGACCCGGGAGCGGGTCTTCGGGGCGAGCCGCACGAGCGCGGCTGACCTCCGCGGATGAGCGGAATCCGGATCGGGACCGGGTGCCGGAGCGTGCACCAAGCTCAAGAAAAGCTCAGATCAATCATGTAGTTCCGGTGCCGGGCACCGGGTCCCCCGTGACATACTTCGTACGCGCTCCGCATCCCCCGTCGGAGCGACGGACCGACGCCGGGCAGCTCCCCCCGTGGCTGCTCGGCGTCGCCTTTGTGGGGCCGTCTAGGGTGGACGCGTGAACCTCCCGCTCCCCGGTCAGACCTCCCCCTCCACACCGCAGTGCTCGGCCAAGGCCTGCCGCGCCGACGCCGTGTGGGTGCTCGCCTGGAACAACCCGAAACTGCACACGCCCGAGCGCCGCAAGACGTGGCTGGCGTGCGAGGAGCACCGGGAGCACCTGTCGCAGTTCCTGAGCGTGCGCGGCTTCCTGAAGGACGTGGTGCCCCTGGCGCAGTGGGAGTCCGCCGGGCGTTAGCCGCCGATCGCGGACATCGGGCGGTCGGGCTGCAGGAACGTCGGGTCGTCCAGGCCGGAGCCCGCCTTCTTGCCCCACATCGCGGTCTTCCACACGCCGGCGATCTCCTCGTCGGGGGCGTCCGAGCGCAGCGCGGCCCGCAGGTCCGTCTCCTCGGTGGCGAACAGGCAGGTGCGGACCTGGCCGTCGGCGGTCAGCCGGGTGCGGTCGCAGGCCGAGCAGAACGGGCGGGTGACCGAGGCGATCACACCGACGCGGTGCGGGCCGCCGTCGACGAGCCAGCGCTCGGCGGGGGCGGAGCCGCGCTCGGCGGCGCCTTCCTCGGTCAGCTCGAAGCGGGTCCGCAGCGAGGCGAGGATGTCGCCGGCGGTGACCATGCCCTCCCGCTTCCAGCCGTGCTGGGCGTCCAGGGGCATCTGCTCGATGAACCGCAGTTCGTAGTCGTGCTCGACGGCCCAGGCGAGCAGGTCCGGCGCCTCGTCCTGGTTGAGCCCCGGCATCAGCACGGAGTTGACCTTGACGGGGGTGAGGCCGGCGTCGCGGGCCGCTTCGAGTCCTTCGAGGACGTCCTTGTGGCGGTCGCGGCGGGTGAGCGTCTTGAAGACGTCGGGGCGCAGGGTGTCGAGGGAGACGTTGACCCGGTCAAGGCCCGCCGCCTTCAGGGCGGACGCGGTGCGCTTGAGGCCGATGCCGTTCGTCGTCAGGGACATCTGGGGGCGCGGCTCCAGGGCGGCGACCCGCTCGACGATACCGACGAGGCCGGGCCTGAGCAGGGGTTCCCCGCCGGTGAAGCGGACCTCGGTGATGCCGAGGGAGGTGACGGCGATGCCGATGAGGCGGACGATCTCGTCGTCCGTGAGCAGGTCGGGCTTGGCCAGCCATTGCAGGCCCTCTTCGGGCATGCAGTACGTGCAGCGGAGATTGCAGCGGTCGGTCAGCGAGACGCGCAGGTCGGTGGCCACCCGGCCGTAGGTGTCGATGAGCACGTGGGCCCCCTCCCTCGATGCCGTTCACTTCTGTCGGACAACTGCGAGCCTACGTGACGGGACCGACAACGGGGGCGGCCCGATCCCACGAGGTACGGCACGGCCCCGTCGTAGGGACCTACCAGTGATGATCCACCGGGGGTCCCGGGACGGGGCCGGCCGCACGCGTGGGTCAGTGCGCCCCGGTACCGGTGAGGGAGCGGACCTCCAGCTCGGCGTACTTGCCGGTGTCCGGTTCCTCCTTCGACAGCAGGGTGCCGATCCAGCCCAGCAGGAAGCCGACCGGGATGGAGATGAGGCCGGGGTTCTCCAGCGGGAACCAGTGGAAGTCGACGTCGGGGAACATCGAGGTGGGCTTGCCGGAAACCACCGGCGAGAACAGCACCAGGCCGACCGCCGTCACGAGGCCGCCGTAGATCGACCAGAGGGCGCCCTGCGTGGTGAACCGCTTCCAGAAGAGGCTGTAGAGGATCGTCGGCAGGTTGGCGGAGGCGGCGACCGCGAAGGCCAGCGCGACCAGGCCGGCCACGTTCAGGTCGCGGGCGAGGGCACCGAGGCCGATCGAGACGACACCGATGGCGATCGTGGCGTAGCGGGCGGCCCTGACCTCCTCCTTCTCGGTGGCGGAGCCCTTCCTGATCACGTTCGCGTAGATGTCGTGGGCGAACGAGGAGGACGAGGCCAGCGTCAGGCCGGCGACGACCGCGAGGATCGTGGCGAAGGCGACCGCCGAGATGGTGGCGAGCAGGATGGCGCCCCAGGTCGAGTCGACCCCGCCCAGGTGGAGCGCGAGCAGCGGGGCCGCCGTGTTGCCCGCCTTGTTGGAGGCGATGATCTCGTCGGGCTTGATGAGCGCGGCGGCGCCGAAGCCGAGCGCGATGGTCATCAGGTAGAAGCCGCCGATGATGCCGATCGCCCAGTTCACGGACTTCCGCGCGGCCTTGGAGTTCGGCACCGTGTAGAAGCGGATCAGGATGTGGGGCAGGCCGGCGGTGCCGAGCACGAGCGCGATGCCCAGGGAGATGAAGTCCAGCTTGGACGTCGAGGTCGCGCCGTACTTGAGGCCCGGCTCCAGGAACGACTTGCCCTTGCCGCTGTTGTCGGCCGCTGAGCCGAGCAGGTCGGAGACGTTGAAGTTGAACTTCAGCAGCACCAGGAAGGTGATCAGGATGGTCCCGCCGATGAGCAGGACGGCCTTGATCATCTGCACCCAGGTGGTGCCCTTCATGCCGCCGATGGTCACGTACACGATCATCAGGACGCCGACCAGGGCGACGATGGCGACCTTGCCGCCGTCGCTGGTGATGCCGAGGAGCAGCGACACCAGGACGCCCGCTCCCGCCATCTGGGCCAGCAGGTAGAAGATCGACACGACGATGGTGGAGGTGCCGGCCGCCGTGCGGACGGGGCGCTGGCGCATGCGGTAGGCGAGGACGTCGCCCATCGTGTAGCGGCCGGAGTTGCGCAGGGGTTCGGCGACCAGGAGCAGCGCGACGAGCCAGGCGACCAGGAAGCCGATGGAGTACAGGAAGCCGTCGTAGCCGAAGAGGGCGATGGCGCCCGCGATGCCGAGGAAGGACGCGGCGGACATGTAGTCGCCGGAGACGGCCAGTCCGTTCTGGAAGGCGCTGAACTGGCGTCCGCCCGCGTAGAAGTCGGCCGCGCTCTTGGTCTGGCGGCCCGCCCAGACGGTGATGACGAGGGTGGCGACGACGAAGACGGCGAACAGGGAGATGATCAGCGGCCGGTGCTCGCTGGCCTCTCCCGCCGCGAGCTGGACCTGGGTGATCGCGGGGCTCATGCGCCGCCCTCCATCCGGGACTTGATCGCCTCGGCCTTGGGGTCGAGCTTCGCGGCGGCGTGCCGCGCGTACCACCAGGCGATGAGGAACGTGGTGAGGAACTGGGCGAGGCCGAGCACCAGGGCGACGTTGATGTTGCCGAACAGCCGGGTGCCCATGAAGTCGCCCGCGTAGTTCGAGAGCAGGACGTACAGCAGGTACCAGGCGATGAAGCCGATGGTCAGCGGGAAGGCGAAGGAGCGGTGCGAGTGGCGCAGTTCACCGAACTCCGCACTCTGCTGGACCTCGACGAACTCCTCGGTGGAGGGGAGCGCGGGTTGGGATTTCGAGGGGGGCGGTGCGTCGGTAGCCACGGAGTCTCCTCGCGTTGCGGATGCGGTTGCGACGGTGGACGGGGGCGAGTGGGGGTTCGCCGACGAGGACGGGGACGGGGACGGACTGGGCACGGACATGGGCGGCTCTGACCTCACAGTGACGTGGATCACGTGACCGGGAGGCGATGTTAGGGCTCCCGAGCGTGATCCGACAGGGGGCTCGATCGTGCTCGTGCTCCCTGCTCAAGGTCACGGCGCCACGCGTGGACCGGTTCAACTCCCCGCACTTCTTTCAGAAGTCGTCGTCGTATTTCATTGCTGGCCAGGTGGGGCGGGGGATAACTTCGCCCTGCACACCCCGTCATGTACCTGCCCGAGCACCACCTGTGTTCGGGCAGTGCCCGTTTCCGGATGATGTGGAGATCCCATGGCTCATCTGCGTTCCAGACGCCGTCTCGCGCTCGCCGTACCCGCCGCCCTGGCCCTGACCGCCTCCCTCGGCCTGCTGCCGGGTGTCGCCGCGGCCGCTCCCGGCACGGCGTCCGTCTCCGCCACGACCGCCGCGGACAGCCCCGAGCTGGCGTACGTCGTCAACACCAGGACGGACCACCGCACGATCGCGTCCGTGCAGCGCGCGATAGCCAAGGCCGGGGGGACCGTCGTCGTCGCGTACGAGAAGATCGGCGTGATCGTCGTCCACTCGGCCAACCCCGATTTCGGCAAGCAGATCCGCGCCGTCCGCGGGGTGCAGTCCGCGGGCGCCACCCGGACCGCGCCGCTGACCGCGGCGGGGACGACGGACGAGGGCGCCGCGCAGTACCTGTCGGCGGCCCAGGTGGCCAAGGCCGAGGCGAGCACCGCGGTCGCGGGCGAGGAGCCCCTCGAGGCCGACCAGTGGGACCTGCGGGCGATCGGCGCCGACAAGGCCGCGAAGATCAACCCCGGCAGCCGCAACGTGACCGTCGCCGTGATCGACACCGGCGTCGACGACACCCACCCGGACCTGGCTCCCAACTTCTCCGCCTCGCAGTCCGCGAACTGTGTCGGCGGCAAGGCGGACACCTCGCCGGGCGCCTGGCGTCCCGCGAACCCCGACCACTACCACGGCACCCACGTGGCGGGCGAGATAGCCGCGGCCCGCAACGGCATCGGCGTCGCCGGCGTCGCCCCGGGCGTGAAGGTCGCGGGCATCAAGGTGGCCGACCCGGTCAGCGAGCTGTTCTACCCGGAGAGCGTCGTCTGCGCCTTCGTCTTCGCCGCCGACCACGGCGTCGAGGTCACCAACAACAGCTACTACGTGGACCCCTGGCTCTACAACTGCATGGACGACCCCGACCAGCGGGCGATCGTCGACGCGGTGAACCGGGCCCAGCAGTACGCCCAGAAGAAGGGCACGCTCAACCTGGCCTCGGCGGGCAACTCGAACGACGACCTCGACTCGGACGCCCTGCTCGACGACTCCAGCCCCGACGACTCGACCGCGGTCCCCCGCACGATCGACCCGCACGAGTGCTTCGACGTGCCGACCCAGCTCCCGGGTGTCGTCACGGTCAGCGCGACGGGCGTCACGGGCGCCAAGTCGTACTACTCGACGTACGGGAACGGTGTCATCGACATCGCGGCCCCCGGCGGCGACAAGTACCAGATCCCGGACACCCCGTCGAAGAACGGCCGCATCCTCTCCACGATGCCGGGCAACCAGTACGGCTTCCTTCAGGGCACCTCGATGGCCTCGCCGCACGCCGCCGGTGTCGCCGCACTGCTGAAGTCCGCGCACCCGCACGCCACTCCGGCCCAGCTCCAGGCGCTGCTGAAGGCTCAGGCCGACAACCCGGGCTGCCCGTCCGCGCCGTACGACGGTGACGGCGACGGCGTCGTGGACGCCACCTGCGAGGGCGGCAAGCGCGTGAACGGCTTCTACGGCTTCGGCATCGTCAACGCGCTGCGGGCGGTCAAGTAGTCCCGGACTTCCGCCCTGTGAGCTTCCCGCACGGCTCGTACAGCTCGTACAGCGAACGAACTGGAGACACCATGACAGCGCCTCACTCGCGCTCTCGCCGCGCGATAGCCGTCCCGCTCGGGATGGCCATGGCGACGGCACTCGCCTTCCTGCCGAACGTCGGCGCCGCTGCGGCGGACACCGCCGCGCCGCAGGTGACGGCGGCGGACGCGACCCCGCTCAGCTACGTCGTCAACGTCCGCCCGGGGCACGGCCCTTCGTCGCACGTGAAGAAGGCCATCGCCGAGGCCGGCGGCACGATCGTGACGTCGTACGACCAGATCGGCGTGATCGTCGTCCACTCGTCGAACGCCGACTTCGCCGCCACCGTGCGCACCGTGCCCGGTGTGCAGTCGGCCGGTGCCACGCGCACCGCCCCGCTGCCGGCCCAGTCGACCACCGACGTCGGCACGCCGAAGGTGCTCAGCGCCGAGGACGTCGCCGGCGTCGACGCGGTGGCCGGACAGGACCCGTTGGAGCCCCTGCAGTGGGACCTGCCCGCCATCAAGGCGGACAAGGCGCACGAGAAGACGCTCGGCAGCCGTAAGGTCACGGTCGCCGTGATCGACACCGGTGTCGACGACACGCACCCCGACATCGCGCCGAACTTCGACCGCGACGCGTCCGTCAACTGCGTGACGGGCAAGCCGGACACGACCGACGGGGCGTGGCGGCCGAGCGCCGCCGAGAGCCCGCACGGCACGCACGTCGCGGGCGAGATCGCGGGCGCCAAGAACGGCGTCGGCATCACCGGTGTCGCGCCCGGCGTGAAGGTCTCCGGCATCAAGGTGTCCACCACGGCCGGCTTCTTCTACACGGAGGCCGTGGTCTGCGGCTTCGTGTGGGCCGCCGAGCACGGCGTCGACGTGACCAACAACAGCTATTACACGGACCCCTGGTACTTCAACTGCAAGGACGACCCGGACCAGCGGGCCCTGGTCGACGCCATCACCCGTGCCTCGCGGTACGCGGAGAAGAAGGGCGCGGTCAACGTCGCGGCGGCGGGCAACGAGAACTACGACCTGGCCGCGGACGAGATCACCGACCCCTCGTCCCCGAACGACACGACGCCCGGCGACCGGGTGATCGACCCGTCCGAGTGCTACGACATCCCCACCCAGCTGCCGGGTGTGGTCACGGTGGCCGCGACGGGCGCGAAGGGCATCAAGTCGTCCTTCTCGAACTACGGTCTGGGTGTCATCGACATCGCCGCGCCCGGTGGCGACTCGACCCGCTACCAGACCCCGGCCCCGCCCGCCACGAGCGGTCTGATCCTCGGCCCGCTGCCGGGCGGCGGCTGGGGCTACATGGCCGGTACGTCGATGGCGTCGCCGCACGTCGCGGGTGTCGCCGCCCTGATCAAGTCGACGCACCCGCACGCCTCCGCCGCCCTGGTGAAGGCGCTGCTGTACGCCGAGGCGGACGCCACGCCGTGCACCGACCCGTACGACATCAACGCCGACGGCAAGATCGACGCCGTCTGCGAGGGCACCAAGAACCGCAACGGGTTCTACGGCTGGGGCACCGCGGACGCGCTGGACGCGGTGACGAAGTGACGGTGAGGTAGTCACCGGCGCACAGCCACGCGGGGGCCGGACGGCAGCACGCCGTCCGGCCCCCGTGCCGTTCCCCGGCGCACACCTCCCCGGCGCCACGCCCCCGTTCCGTACGCGCGCGCCGGGCACACACGCCGAATCCGGACCCGGGCCCGCATGTTGATCCGGGCACATCCTCTCGGGACCCAGGCCGACATGTTGATCCGCGCACATCCTGCCCGGACCCAGGCCGACATGTTGATCCGCGCACATCCTGCCCGGACCCAGGCCGACATGTTGATCCGCGCACATCCTGTCCGGACCCCGGCCGACATGTTGATCCAGTACACCCGGCACAGTGCCGGTCATGACGCATTCCTCTGTCGCTTTCGCCTGGGACGCGCTGGACGGCGACCCCGCGCTGCTCTCCCGTGTCTCGGCCGTCGTACGGGACGGCGCCCTGGACGCCCGGCTGCCCGTACGGGAGATGGCGCGGGGCTGTGCCGGCGCCTGCGCCCTGGCGGCCGCAGAGCTGGCCGCCGTCCGCACCGGACGGGCGGTGCCCATGGTGCGCCTCGACGACGGGGCGGTCGCGACGGCGTTCACCAGCGAACGGCACCTGCGGGTCGACGGGCGGGCGCCGGTGGGCTTCGCACCGCTGTCGCGCTTCTGGCGGACCGCCGACGGATGGGTGCGCACGCACGCGAACTACCCCCACCACCGGGCAAGTCTGACGGCCGCGCTGGGACTGCCGCCCGAGGCGGACGCGGAGGCGGTCGGCGCGGCCCTGGCACTGCGCCCGGCGGCCGGGGTCGAGGAGTCCGTGTCCGCGGCCGGCGGGCTCGCGGTCGCGCTGCGTACGACGGCGGAGTGGGCCGCCCACGCGCAAGGTGCCGCCGTCGCGGGCATGCCGCTGGTCGCCTTGGAGCGGCTGGACGAGGGACCGGCGCGGACCTTCGCGGCGCAGGGCGGCGGTCCGCTGCTGCCGGCGGCGGGCATACGCGTTCTGGACCTGACCCGGGTCATCGCCGGTCCGGTGGCCACCCGCACGCTCGCCCTCCTCGGCGCCGACGTACTGCGCCTGGACGCGCCGTCCCTGCCCGAACTGTCCGGCCAGCACGCGGACACCGGCTTCGGGAAGCGTTCCGCCGTCCTCGACCTCGCGTCCGGCCAAGCCGCCTTCGAGGAACTGCTCGCCCGCGCGGACGTGGTCGTCACCGGCTACCGGCCCGGCGCACTGGACCGGTTCGGGCTCGGGGCGCGGGCTCTGGCCGAGCGGCGGCCCGGTCTGGTGGTCGCGCGGCTGTCCGCGTGGGGGGAGGACGGGCCGTGGGCCGGGCGGCGGGGCTTCGACAGCGTGGTGCAGGCCGCCACCGGGATCGCGGTGACCGAGGGGACGGAGGGGCGGCCCGGCGCCCTGCCCGCGCAGGCCCTCGACCACGGCACGGGCCATCTGCTGGCGGCGGCCGTGCTGCGGGCGCTGACCGAGCAGTCGCGCCGGGGCGGAACCCGGTTGCTGCGGCTGTCGCTGGCCCGCACGGCGCACTGGCTGACCGGCGCCGCGCGACCGGAGGGCGGCCCCGCGGACGCCGTCCACGAGGGGCCGGAGCCGTGGCTCGGCCTGACCGACGGGCCCTTGGGGCGGCTGCGGTACGCCCGGTCCCCGGTCGTCTTCGACGGCGGGCCGCGCGACTGGACGCGTCCACCCGGGCCCTGGGGCGCCGATCCGGCGCGCTGGACGTGAGCCGTCGGCGCCGGGAGTTCGCGCGGGCTGCCCGGGACGCGCGCCACGTGCACGCGCGTGCGTTCGTGGGCGTGCGTGCGTTCGTGGGCGTGCGTGCACGGCTCGCGTTACTCACGCGCGTGCGTGCGTGAGTGACGCGTACGGCTCCCGCACGCAGGTGCGGGACGCTACCGGCTCCCGCATGCCCACGCGGGACGCGTACGGCTCCGCACGCGCGCGCGTGCGGGGGCTGCGGTCACGGCCTCAGCGACCGCGGCCGATGCGGGGTGGCTGATGGCCGGTGGCGACCCCCGCCGGCGCCGGGCCGCTCGCGCTCAGTTGGCGATCATGACCTTGAGCGCGGTCCGCTCGTCCATCGCGCGGTAACCCTCCGGCACGTCCTTCAGACCGATGGTCCGGTCGAAGACGGGCGAGGGGTCGATGGTCCCGTCGAGGACGTCCGGCAGCAGTTCCGGGATGTACGCGCGCACGGGGGCGACGCCGCCGCGCAGGGCGATGTTGCGGTCGAACATGACGCTCAGGTCGAGACCGGTGCCGCTGCCGTGCGGCACGCCGACGAAGCCGACGGCGCCGCCGTCCCGGGTGATGTTCACGGCGGTGCTCATGGACTGCTCGGTGCCCACCGCCTCGACGACGCAGTGCGCGCCCTGTCCCCGGGTCAGCTCCCGCACGGCCGCCACGGCGGCCTCCCCGCGCTCGGCGACGACGTCGGTGGCTCCGAAGCGGCGCGCGATGTCCGTGCGCCCCTCGTGGCGTCCGAGCGCGATGATCCTCTCGGCGCCCAGCCGCCGGGCGGCGAGCACGGCGCACAGCCCGACGGCCCCGTCCCCGACGACGGCCACGGTCGCGCCGGGGCGCACTCCCGCGCCGAGGGCGGCGTGGTGGCCGGTGCCCATGACGTCGGAGAGGGTGAGCAGCGCGGAGAGCAGCCGCTCGTCGGAGGCCGCCTCCTTGGGCAGCCGGACGAGGGTGCCGTCGGCGAAGGGCACGCGGACGGCCTCGCCCTGGCCGCCGTCGTAGCCGACCGAGCCCCAGAAGCCGCCGTGCTCGCATGAGGTGGTGAGTCCCTCGCGGCAGTGGTCGCAGACGCCGTCGGACCACATGAAGGGGGCGACGACGAGGTCACCGTTCCGTACGCCGGTCACCTCGGAGCCGGTCTCCTCGACGACGCCGAGGAACTCGTGCCCGATCCGCTGCCCCGGCTTGCGTGCCGCCTCGCCGCGGTACGCCCACAGGTCGCTGCCGCAGATGCAGGACCGCAGCACCCGGACGACCGCATCGGTGGGCAATTGCGCCACGGGGTCGGGAACGTCCTCGACGCGCATGTCGTAGGGGGCGTGGATCGTGGTGGCGCGCATGCGAGGGTCCTTCTCGGCTGATCGGCTGTGGTGCGCTCAGGGGGTGGTCGAGCGCACCTCACCGTACGCCGGGGCGCGCGCCGGACGCTCGCCGAGGGTGCCCAGCGGGGAGGAGCAGCCGGGGGCCGCCACGGTGGGCCGGACCGGCGTCTTCGCGGCGGAGTCTTGGCGGCGGTCGGTCTCCTTGTTGGTCCCCGTCGATCACGGCCCCGTGGGTACCCCGTCAACGGAGCGGACGGGTCAGGCGACGACACTCCCCGGCGGCCACCGGGCCCGGCACTCCCGGGCGGCCACCGGTCCCCGCCCCTCACATCCCGCACCCAGCAGCGCGCCCCGTCCTCCGCCGGCCCGCACCCAGCAGCGCGCCCCGTCCTCCGCCGGCCCGCTCCCAGCAGGGCGCCCCGGCCTCTCCCCCACTCCTGACAGGCCCGCCCTCTCACACCCCCGCCCCCCTCACACCCCCGCCGCCCCCAGCAGCGCCCCCGCTCCGTAGGTGATCGCCATCGCCAGGGCGCCGCCGCCCACGTTGCGGAGGATCGCCCGGCGTGGGCCGGCGGCGCCCAGGCGCGCGCTCGCCCAGCCCGTGACGGTGAGGGCGGCGAGCACGCCGGCCACGGTGACCGGCAGCCGCAGCCCTTCGGGCGGGAGCACGATCGCGAGCAGGGGCAGCAGGGCGCCCGCGGTGAACGCGAGGAAGCTCGCCCAGGCCGCGTGCCAGGGGTTGGTGAGGGCGTCGGGGTCGATGCCGAGCTCCACGCGCGCGTGGGCCCGCAGCGCGTCCCGTTCCGTGAGCTGCCCGGCGGCCTCGCGGGCGACCGTGCGCGACAGCCCGCGTGCCTCCAGCAGCTCGGTCAGCTCATCCAGTTCGGCCTCCGGCTGCTCCCGCAGCTCGCGCCGCTCCTGCGCCAGCGCGGCCTTCTCCGAGTCGAGCTGCGTGGACACGGACACGTACTCGCCGGCCGCCATGGACAGGGAACCGGCGAGCAGTCCCGCGAGGCCCGCCGTCAGCAGCGCCGAGCGCTCGCCGGTCGCGCCGGCCACGCCGACGACCAGGCCCGCCGTGGAGACGATGCCGTCGTTGGCGCCGAGGACCGCGGCGCGCAGCCAGTTGAGCCGGGCGCCGAGCGCGCCGCCGTGGGCCTCGTCGTGCACAGGTTCCGTCACACCGGGAGGATCGCATCCCGGGTGACGCCGGGCGCGTACCGACCCGTCACCACACGCGCACCGAACCGCCCTTGGCGAACACCGGACTCGTCGCGTCCGGCGGCGGCTCGGTCAGCGGGCGGGACAGCTCCTCCACCGTCGGGCCCACCTCGGCGGCGAGGGGGTCGAGCAGGTCCAGGTCGAAGCCGTACACGCGGGCCGCGTTGCCGCCCACCATGGCCGCGACCTCCTCCCGCGGGAGTCCGGCGTACGCGGCCCGCAGGCCCTCGCGCGAGTACGGGTGGGTGCCCTCGTCGTGCGGGTAGTCGCTGCCCCACATGATCCGGTCGAGGCCGATGCGGTCCCGCAGCGGCACCTCGTGGGGCCGCATGAAGCTGGCGCCGACGAAGCAGTGCCGGCGCCACACCTCGGAGGGCCCCTCGCCCATCGCGTCCGCGAGGCCGGCGCCGAACTTGGACTCCGCGGTGGAGGGCTGCGCGGTGGAGGACTTCGCGGCGGCAGCCACCAGTCGCCCGTGGTAGTAGTCCAGCATGTCGAGCACGCCCGGGATCCAGCCGGAGCCCTGTTCGGTGAGCACCAGCCTGAGGCCCGGGTGACGGCGGAAGGCACCGCCGAACACCAGGTGCCACAGCGCCCGGTGGGAGAACCAGGTCGTCTCCACCATGAACACCGCCCGCGCCGCCGGTTCGTCGCCCAGCGGCGGGGACGCGGAGCCCGCGTGGTGGTTGACCGGCACTGCCAGCTCGTCGCAGACGGCCCAGATCGGGTCGTACGCCGACGAGTACAGCTCCGGCAGGCCCGAGCCCGGGGGTGTGCCGGGGAGCAGCAGCCCGCCCCGCAGGCCCGCCGCGACGGACCGGCGGATCTCCGCCACCGCCGCGTCCACGTCGTTCAGGAGGATCTGGAAGACGCCGGCCCGCCGTCCGGGCGCCGCCGCGCAGAAGTCCGCCAGCCAGCGGTTGTGGGCGCGCAGCCCCGCCCAGCGCCGCTCGAACTCCTCGGCGGTCGGCGCGGGCGCCATCAGCGACGCCGACGGGAAGAACGGCGGGATGGTGTTCGGGAAGACGACCTCGGCGACGATCCCGTCCGCCGCCAGTTCGGCCAGCCGCCGCCCGGAGTTCCAGTTCCGGTCGGCGGTGTCGGCGAGCAGGTCCGCGTACGGGTTGACGTACGTCTTCGCCCAGGCGTCGAAGTCGTCGTGGTATCGGGACTCCAGGTAGGGCCGGTAGTCGAGGAGGTCGGCGCCGGCGTGGCAGTCCGCGGAGATCACGGTGTAGCGGTCCGTCATGGCGTGGCCCCCAGCACCGGGAAGTCGTGGCCGGTGAGCCAGTGGCGGCCCACCTCGCGCGAGCGCGCCCAGGACGCCTCCACGGCCGCCTGGTCCTCGCTCTGGCCGAGGTCGTCCGGGGTCGGCCCGATGCGCCGGGCGAGCGGGGCCAGCCGGCCGGTGTCGAAGCCGAAGACCTCCGCGGCGGCCAGGCCGAGCATGCGGCGCGTCTCCGCGACCGGGATGTCGTGGAAGGTGCGCGTCAGCCACGCGCGCGTGTCGGGCCAGGTGCCCTCGGGATGCGGGAAGTCGCTGCCCCAGAGGATGTTGTCGACGCCGATCTCGTAACGCTGGGCCAGCTCGCGGCGTTTGGTGTTGGTGGCGCACACGAAGATCTGGCGGTCCAGGTACTCGTGCGGGGGCCGCTTCAGTTCCGCGAACGGCGAGAGCTTCTTGCCGCCGTGCGCGCCGAGGTAGAGGCGGTCCATGAACCACAGGAGGTTGGGCAGCCACCAGCACCCCGACTCCGCCACGCCGAACCGCAGGCCGGGGTGGCGCTCGAAGACACCGGACCACAGCAGGAACCACAGGGGGCGGGCGGGCCACCAGGTGACCTCGGAGACGTAGATCCCCAGGTGGTCCCCGTACTCGTGGCGCGGCGCGGCCCCCGAGTGGGTGAGCACGGGCATCCCGCACTCCGCGGCGGCGGCCCACACCGGGTCGTAACGGCGGTCGTAATAGGGCGCCTTGTCGACCCACATGGCGGGGATCATCAGGGCGCGGAGGCCCGACTCCCTGGCGCGGTGCACCTCGGCGACCACGCGTGAGACCTCGCCGGTGACGGGCAGCAGGGCGACTCCGCAGTGCCGTTCGGGGTTCTCCCCGACGAACTCCGCGAGCCAGCGGTTGTGCGCCTGCGCGCCGGCCATGCCCAGGTCGGGGTCCTGGTCCCCGGAGAGGCCGAGGCCGACACCGAAGGGCGCGGCCGTGCCGCTGTCCACCGCGTCGGCGTCGGGGAACACGACCTCGGCCGCCACCCCGTCGCCGTCGAGTTCCTTCAGCCGCTGGGCGGGGTCCCAACCGCCGCGCAGGCCCTCCTCGTTGTCCCGGAACCACCGGTCCGCGAACGCCTCGTTGCGGATGCCCAGGCGGGTCATCTCCGCGCGCCGCCGCTCGCGCCCGGCGAGGAACTCGTCGAACTCCCGGTGGAAGCGGGCGTCCAGGTAGGGCCGGTACTCCTCGGTCGGCAGCCCGGCGTGGCAGTCGGAGGAGACGATCAGATAGGGGTCCCGGCCGTCGTGCGCCGCCCCCGTCCGCAACTCGCCGCCGGCCCGCGCCACTCGGTCGGATTCGGTCATCGCACACCCCTCGGTCGGGTCGGTCGCGTCAGTCGAGGACGAAGTCCTCCAGGTAGGACGGGTTGGTCCGGCCGAGCATCGACCGCGACCTGGCCCGGATCTGCCGGTCGCTGTGCTCGCTCGGCGGCAGCATCCAGAAGCGGTCCGCGCGGATGCCCGCGACCACGAGTCCGGCCACCTCCTCCACGGGTGTGAACCGCACCTCGCGGCCCGCCTCCCTCATCGCGGCCTCCCACTGGCCGAGGCTGCGGTACGGGGTGCGGCGGGGGCGGCGCTTCGCGTACCGGCCGGGGCGGTTGCGGTGCGACTCCCACAGGCCGGTGCGCAGCATGTGGGGCCCCGGGAAGAGCACGGAGGCGCTCACGCGCGCGCGTTCCGCCCTGAGGTGGGCGTACAGGGACTCGGTCATGGTCACGACGGCGGCCTTGGTGACGGCGTACACGGAGGCGGTGGGCAGCGGGGCGATGCCGCCGTCGCCGGACGAGGTGTTGACCACGTGGCCCGGCTCCCCCGCGGCGAGCATCCGCGGCAGGAACGCCTGGACGCCGTGGAAGACCCCCCAGACGTTGACGGCGAAGGCCCACTCCCAGTCGGCCGGGTCGTGCTCCCACATGCGGCCCTCGGCGCCCGAGCCGACGCCCGCGTTGTTGCACAGGACGTGCACCGCGCCGTACCGCTCGTACGCCGAATCCGCCAGCGCCCCGACCTGTCCGCGCTCGGCGACGTCCACCACGCAGGCGTGCACGTCGGCACCGTCGCGCCGCAGGCCCGCGGCCGCCTGCTCCAGGGCGCCCTCCTCGACGTCCGCGAGCACCACCTTGAGGCCCTCGGCGGCGAAGCGGCGGGCCATCGCCAGTCCGATGCCGCTCGCCGCGCCCGTGACGACGGCGACCTGTCCCTCGCGCAGGTCCATCAGGCGCCTCCGGCGGGCGGGGCGTCCAGGACCTGCCGCAGATCGTCGTACCGCTGGTGGATGTAGGGCAGCAGGGCCCGGGCGCTCACGCGTTCCACGGCCCGGCCCCGCTGGGCGGTGGTCTTCTCGCCGAGCGTGATCTCCAGCAGTTCGCGCACGGGCAGGTCGGCGACCGGGTCGTACATCGACTCGCGCAGGACGACGTCGCCGGTGACGCGCTGAAGCCGGCGCACCTTCTCCTCGCGCAGGCAGTGCACCAGGACCGGGTCGTCCTCGAACCCCGAACCGTCCACGGCGGGCAGGAACTTGAAGTAGAAGTCGGTCCGCCGTGCCGGGGCGGGCAGCGGAAGGTCGCCGCTGACGGCGCCGCGCACCTCGACGAACGCGATGCCGTGCCGGGCCAGGGAGGCGCGGACCAGGAGACCGTCGCGCTCGACGGTCACCTCGCCGAGCTTCTTGGGTTCGCCGAAGACCTCGCGGCCGCCGGTCAGGGCCCGCTCGTGGGTCATCGGCATGACGAGCGGATACCAGCCCTCGACGTCGTCGTGCCGGGCCGCGACGGCGAACGAGCCCGCGCCCAGCGGGTACCCGGTCAGGTCGACGCGGCTGATGTTCACCCGAACCAGCGGCCTTCCGGAGGGTTTCAGGGGAGGCGGCAGCACCGCCGCGACCGCGTCGGGATCGCTCTCCCAGACGGCCACCACCCCGGTGGACCAGATGTCGGGAAGCGCGGACCCCGCGGTGCGCGCGGACGCGAGCTCCGCCTCGGTCCGCGCCCCGTACCGCACTCGTGCCATGTCGTACCGCCTCTCAGCGAGGGCTGGTGATGGTCCGTCAGTGAGCCTGTAACACAGTTACAGCAGTCCTCGCGAAGGGTAAACACCCGTGCACGACACGTACTTGGGAGCGGCATGGGAAGACCGGCACTCACCCGCGACGCGGTCCTGGACACCGCCGCCCGGCTCGTCAAGGAGCACGGTCCGGCAGCGCTCACGATGCGGGGCCTGGCCGCCGAGCTGGGGACGGCCGTCACCTCGATCTACTGGCACGTCGGCAACCGTGAGTCCCTGCTCGACGCGCTCGTCGAGCGGACCGCCGCCGGCCTCGGCGAGATCCGGGCGGCCGGCCGCACCCCCGCCCGGCGCGTCGTGTCGGTGGGGCTCGCCCTGCGCCGGTACCTGCTCGACCATCCGCACCTGGTGGCGATGGTGCACGAACGCGGCCTGACCGAGCGGATGTTCCTGCCCGCGCAGCAGGCCCTCGTGCGCGAGGTGCACGCGGCGGGGCTGCGAGGGGCGCGGGCCGCGGCGGTGGTCCGCGCCGTCACCTTCCACGTCGTGGGGCACGTCCTGGTGGAGCGCGCCCGTGAACGCGCGCCCCTGCAACACCCCGGTGAGCCGGAACAGTGGGACACCGGCGCGGCCGGGGACGATCCGGCGCTGGCCCGGGCCCTGGCCCGCCCGGCCGACCCCGACCGGCTCTTCGGCCTCTCCCTGCGCGCCCTGGTCGACGGCCTCCTGACGACCGGCTGACCGGGGGCGGCCCGTCGCGACGGCGTGGGCACGAGGATCAGAGGCGCCCGTTTTCATCGCATATGCACTGATAGTTCGTCAGGAGGCCGCCCGCTTATGGCATCGAGGGAGTCCGCCACCGGCGTGCGCCGCCGCGCGCCCGGGCGCCGGACGGACGGCCGACCCGGACCGCCACTGTCGGCGCCGCCCCGTATCCTCGTGAACCATGCTCGAAGACCTCGCGACCGCAGCGTCCCCCGCCGCCTGGCCGGCCGCGTATCCGCAGGGATACGCGGTCGTTGACGTGGAGACCACCGGCCTGGCCCGGGACGACCGGATCATCTCGGCCGCCGTCTACCGGCTGGACGCGCGCGGCGAGGTCGAGGACCACTGGTACACGACGGTCAACCCGGAGCGCGATCCGGGCCCGGTGTGGATCCACGGCCTGACGAGCGAGATGCTGGAGGGGGCGCCCCTCTTCCCCGACATCGCCGAGGAGTTCGCGTCCCGCCTCGCGGACCGCGTGCTCGTCGCGCACAACGCCGTCTTCGACTGGTCGATGATCGCCCGGGAGTACGCGCGCGCCGAGCGCGAGGCGCCGGTGCGTCAGCGGCTGTGCACCATCGCCCTCTCCAAGGAGCTGGGGCTGCCACTGCCCAACCACAAGCTGGAGTCGCTGGCCGCGCACTTCGGCGTCGTGCAGCAGCGGGCGCACCACGCCCTGGACGACGCGCGCGTACTGGCCGAGGCGTTCCGGCCGAGCCTGCGGGCCGCCGCGCGGGGCGGCATCCGGCTGCCCCTGCTGGAGTGCCGGCCGCTCACCGAGTGGTCGGCCGCGCCGCGGATCGGCCGGCAGTCCTCCGGCGGGTACTCCTCCGGGGGATACGGGGCGGGCAGTTGGCGCCCGTCCCGCAAGCGCCCCTCGTGCCCGTACCCCAACCCGGGCCGGTACGAAGCGGGCAAAAGGCTCAAGCAGGGCATGCGGGTCGCCTTCTCCGGGGACACCTCGACCGACCGCGAGCTGCTGGAGGACCGCGCCGTCGAGGCCGGGCTGCACATCGCGACGAGCCTGTCCCGGCTCACCAGCCTGCTCGTCACGAACGACCCGGACTCGGGTACGTCGAAGGTCGTCAAGGCCCGGCAGTACGGGACGCCGGTGGTCGACGAGGCCGCCTTCGGACAGCTCCTCCAGGACGTGGAGCCGGCCTCCGGGGCGTGAGGGCGCGCCCGCGGCCGGACGTCAGACGGGTGATTGCCGGGCGACTCGCCCGCCGCCCGCTCGCCCGCGCCGCGTCGGCGCTCCACCCTGTGGCGCATGGCGAGATGTGAAGTCTGTGGCAACGACTACGGCATGACGTTCGAGGTGCACGCGCAGGGCGCGGTGCACGTCTTCGACTGCTTCTCCTGCGCGATCCACCGGATGGCCCCCATCTGCGAGCACTGTCGCGTCCAGATCATCGGCCAGGGCGTCGAGGTCGAGGGGCACTGGTACTGCGGCGCCCACTGCGCCCGCGCGGAGGGGAGGGCGGGGATCATCGACAAGGTCTGAGCCCGGCCGGGCCCGCCGTCGGCCCCCGCCGGGACCCTCCCGGCGGAGGCCGAGACGTGCGGGGTACCGTCGTGGGGTGTACCGCTTCCTGTTGTCCCGGCAGTGGGTGATCCTCACCCTCCTGACGCTCGCGCTCATCCCCACCATGATCGAGCTGGGCTTCTGGCAGCTGCACCGGCACGAGCACAAGGTGGCCCTGAACTCGGTGATCGCCGCGTCCCTTGCGGCCGAGCCGGTGCCCGCCGAGTCGCTCACCGCTCCCGGCCGGACCGTGGAACACGACGACCTGTACCGCCGGGTGACCGCGAAGGGCACCTTCGACACCGCGCACGAGGTCGTGGTCCGCCGCCGCACCAACTCGGACGGCGAGGTCGGCTTCCACGTGCTGACGCCGTTCGTCCTGGACGACGGGCGGGTCCTGCTGGTGAACCGGGGCTGGATCCCGGCGAACGGCGTGCAGACCGACTTCCCCGAGGTGCCCGCGCCCGCGAAGGGCGAGATCACCGTCACCGGCCGTCTGATGGCCGACCAGACGACCGCCGGCAGCGGCATCAAGAACGTCCAGGGCCTCCCGGACCGCCAGATCATGCTGATCAGCAGCGCGCAGCAGGCCCAGCGGCTCGGCAAGCAGGTCCTCGGCGGCTACGTCGAGCAGACCTCGCCCGCGCCCCGGGGCGGCTCCCCCGAGCTGATCCCCGACCCGAAGCACAGCGACATCGGCCCGCACATGGCGTACGCCGTCCAGTGGTGGCTGTTCGCCGCGGGCGTCCCCGTCGGCTGGTTCGTCCTGGTCCGCCGCGAACGCCGTGACCGGGCCGAGGCCGCCGCGAAGGAGTCCGCCCCGGAGGCGGCACCGGCGGCCGTCTGACGTCGTACGGTCCGGGCCGGCCTGATCCGGACGGCGCGCCCCGCCCGCGGACACCGGCCGGGTGCCCCTTCCGCCGCTCGGTCCGGCGGGTCCCCAGCGCCCTCCGGAGCCCGCGTGCCACTCCGGCGGCCCGATTGGCGGCCGTCGCCGTCGGGAACCCGTCCTGCGTGCAACGACGCATCGAGGACTACGCCCTCATCGGGGACGAACAGACGGCCGCTCTGGTGGGACGCGACGGTTCCATCGACTGGCTCTGCCTTCCCCGGTTCGACTCGCCGGCCTGCTTCGCGGCACTGCTGGGCGACGAGAACCACGGCCGGTGGCGCATGGCTCCGGAAGGGGCGACGGGCCCCTGCACCCGGCGCGCCTACCGGCCCGACTCGCTCGTCCTCGACACCGAGTGGGAGACGGCGCAGGGCACGGTCCGCGTCACCGACCTGATGCCGCAGCGCGAGCGCGCCCCCGACGTCGTACGCGTCGTCGAGGGGCTCAGCGGGCGGGTGACCATGCGCAGCACCCTCATACTGCGCTTCGACTACGGGGCGGTCGTGCCCTGGATGCGCCGCGAGGACGGCCACCGGGTGGCCGTCGCGGGTCCGGACGCCGTGTGGCTGCGCAGCGATCCGCCCGTGCGCACCTGGGGCAAGAACTTCCGCACGCACTCGGAGTTCACCGTCGCCGCGGGCGAGAAGGTCGCCTTCGTGCTGACGTGGCACCCCTCGCACCAGCCGCGCCCCCCGCTCGTGGACCCCTACGAGGCGCTGCGGTGCAGCCTGGACGACTGGCAGCAGTGGGCGAAACGCTGCCGCTACCAGGGCCCGCACCGGGACATCGTCGTGCGCTCCCTGATCACTCTGAAGGCGCTCACCTACGCGCCGACCGGCGGCATCGTGGCCGCGCCGACCACCTCGCTGCCCGAGGAACCGGGCGGCGTCCGCAACTGGGACTACCGCTACTGCTGGCTGCGCGACTCGACCCTCACCCTCGGCGCACTGCTGTCCGCCGGCTACCTCGACGAGGCCCGGGCCTGGCGCGACTGGCTGCTGCGGGCGGTCGCTGGCGACCCGGCGGACCTGCAGATCATGTACGGCCTCTCCGGTGAGCGCCGGCTGACCGAGTACGAGGTGCCGTGGCTGCCCGGCTTCGCGGACTCCTCGCCGGTCCGGATCGGCAACGACGCCGTGAGCCAGCTCCAGCTGGACGTGTACGGCGAGGTCATCGACTCGCTCTACGTCGCCCGGCGCGCGGGCCTGCCCATGAAGCCGCACATGTGGCGGGTGCAGGTCGCCCTGATGGACTTCCTGCGCACGGCGTGGCGGCAGCCGGACGAGGGGCTCTGGGAGGTGCGCGGACCGCGCCGGCACTTCGTGCACTCCAAGGTGATGGCGTGGGTGGCGGCCGACCGGGCGGTCCGCGCCCTGGAGGAGGACCCGAAGCTCAGCGGCGACCTGGCGGGCTGGCGTGCGATGCGCGACGAGGTGCACCGCGAGGTCTGCGAGCGGGGCTACGACCCCGTGCGCAACACGTTCACGCAGTCCTACGGGTCCCGGGAGCTGGACGCCTCGACGCTGCTCATCCCCCGGTTCGGGTTCCTGCCGCCGGATGACCCCCGGGTGGCCGGGACCGTCGAGGCGGTCGCCGGGGAGCTCGGGCACAGCGGTCTGGTGCGCCGCTACACGACCGACGCGACGCTCGTCGACGGACTGCCGGGCGACGAGGGCACGTTCCTCGTCTGCTCCTTCTGGCTCGCGGACGCCCTGCACCTGATCGGCCGCGCGGACGAGGCGCGGCGGCTGTTCGAACGGCTGGTGGGACTGGCCAACGACGTCGGCCTGCTCTCCGAGGAGTACGACCCCGTCGCGGGCCGCCAGCTGGGCAACTTCCCCCAGGCGTTCAGCCACATCGGTCTGGTGAACACCGCCCTCGCCCTGTACGCGGGCGAGAGGGCAGGATAGGAGCCATGGATCTTGGACTGAAGGACCGTGTGTACGTCGTCACGGGAGCCACCCGTGGTCTGGGCGCGGCAGCCGCGCGTGAGCTGGTCGCCGACGGCGCGAAGGTGATCATCACGGGGCGCGAGGAGCGGAAGGCCGCCGAGGCCGCGGCTGCGCTCGGCCCGAACGCCGTCGGGGTGGCCGCCGACAACGCCGACCCGGAGACCCCGGCGAGGCTGATCGAGGCGGCCCGGGCCCACTTCGGCGGCTTCGACGGCGTGCTCGTCAGCGTCGGCGGCCCGGCGCCCGGCTTCGTCGCCGACAACACGGACGAGCAGTGGACGGCGGCGTTCGAGTCCGTCTTCCTGGGCGCGGTGCGGCTGGCCCGCGCCGCCGCGGCGGAGCTCGGCGAGGGCGGTGTCATCGGGTTCGTGCTGTCCGGCTCGGTGCACGAGCCGATCCCGGGACTGACCATCTCCAACGGACTGCGGCCGGGCCTCGCGGGCTTCGCCAAGTCCCTCTCGGACGAGCTGGGCCCGCGCGGCGTCCGCGTCGTCGGCCTGCTGCCGGCCCGTATCGACACGGACCGCGTCCGCGAGCTCGACGCCCTGTCCGCCGACCCGGAGGCCACCCGCGCCGCCAACGAGTCCCGTATCCCGCTACGCCGCTACGGCAGGCCGGAGGAGTTCGGCCGTGCGGCGGCCTTCCTGCTCTCCCCCGCGGCGTCCTACCTGACGGGCATCATGCTCCCGGTCGACGGCGGCATGCGGCACGGCTTCTAGTCGGCACGGGTCCCGGGGTCCTTCGGTGCCGGGGCGGCCTTGCCGGGGTCCCGCCGGTTCAGGGATGCCGCCCGTGCCGGGTCCCCGACGGTCCAGGCGTTCCGCCGGTGCCGGGCCGGCCGGAGGGCACACGGTGACGGCTCGGCCGTCCCCTCGGTCGGGGCCTCCCGCCCGGCTGCCGGAGCCGTTCCCCCGGGTGCCGGAGCCGTTCCCGCCCGGGGGTGCCGGAGCCGTTCCCGGGCGGATCGCGGTGCGCCACCGGCCGTGCGGTCAGTTGACGCGTTCGGCCCGGTGCTTGGCGGCGCGGAGCCGTACCTCCGAGGGCAGCGCGGCCAGGCCCGCCGAGTCACGGGCGTGCGCGAGGGCCCGAGTGGCCAGCAGGTGCAGCGTGTCCCCGGGGTCGGCGTGCGGTTGCAGGACGAGCCGCATCCGCGTCCGGGGCCCGGTGCGGCGCCCGGTCAGCCGTACGTGGGCCCGCTCGACGCCGTCGAGTTCCCCGGCCTCACCGGCCAGGACGCCTTCCACCGCGCGTCCGCGCAGCAGCGCGCCCTCGCCGTCGCCGGTGTCGACGAGCACCTCGGAGAGCCTGCGCCGCCGCAGCACCGCCGCGAGCCACCACAGGGCCAGCAGCAGGAGGACGGCGAGGGCGGCGATGACGGCCGGCCACCACCAGCCCTCGTCCCGCCACCGGGTCCGGTCGGCGTCGCTGAGCAGCACGTCGTGCCGCCCGTCGTGGATCCACCAGGAAGGCGGGTCGAATCCCAGCCCGATGGCGAGCACGGAGCCCCCGAGGACGACGAGCACCAGCCCGGCGATCCCCAGCAGCACACGGTTGACGGACCTCAGCACCGGACCTCACCTATCCCTTCCGGCCGGGACGGCCGACCCGCACCGACAGCGAGGGCCGCCGGGCGAGCCCGAGCCCCCGGATGCCGTCGGTCAGCGTGTCGTCCAAGTCGGCGCGTACGTCGTCGAGTTCACGGAAGTGGGAGACCGCGCGGACGTCGACCTTGCGGCGCTTGACCCGCACCTTGGCCGAGCGCACCCCGGAGACGTCCATGGCCCGGTCCCGCAGCACCATGGCGGCCGCGTCCCGGTGCAGTCCGGCCCGGACGTCGGTGTGGGCGCGCCGCATCGGCAGCACAGCCCGCAGCCCCGGGGTCAGGGCGAGGAGCAGCAGCCACAGGCCGAGGGCCGCGGCGACCCCGGCGGCCACCAGCACCCAGGTGTCGTCCAGCGGGCGTTCGTCGAGCTGACGGGCCAGCCACCGGCGCCACTGCATGCCGGGGCGGTCGGCGCGTACGGCCACGATGTCGTAGAGGAGAAGACCGGTGCCCGCGAGGACGAGCAGCGCGAGGATCCCGGCGGGTACCCGGCGCGCGGACCAGAAGCGGCCGGCGTGCCCGCCCTCGTCGTCCGGGGTGGGCTCGGGGTCGCGGTCGGCCGTATCGCGGCCGGGTCCGCCGTCCGTCCCCTCCACGGGGTCCTTCTCCAGGACGGGCAGCCGCCGGGTGCTTCCGGACGGGTCGTCGTGGTCCCGGGGCTCACTCACTGCGTCCTCCCCTGTGCCGCTGCGTACGCCTGTGCCGGATGCAGCCGCTCGACGTGGACGGCCACTTCCGGCACCTCGAATCCCGCCAGTGCGTGTACCCGCTGGGCGACGTGCCGACGCACCTCCCGGCACTGGCCGCCGATGTCGGAGGGGTAGTCGAGTTCGAGGCTGATCCGGACGCGGGCGGTGCCGTGGTGAACGGCGACCGAGGCGTGCGGGCGCCCGGCGTCGGCGGGCAGCGTGTCCAGCGCCTCCCGGGCCGCCTGCGAGGCGATCTTCGCGACGACCCGGTCGGCGATCCTGGTGGCACCCCGCTCGGCCGCCGCGACGGCCTTCACGGGCTTTCGGGTCTCACCGGGCCGGCTGAGGTGGGACGGCACGCGTCACCGCCGCCGGTCGTCGCGGCTGCGGATGAAATCGTTCAGGTCCAGGTCGCCCTCCACGAATTTCCCGACCACGAAGCCGACGGCCCCGAGGGCCGCCACCAGCAGGAAGGCCCCGAAGCCGCCGAAATACCCGGCGAAGGCCAGTGCCATACCGGCGAACATGCCGATCACGGCCACACTCATGCGTGCTCCTCAACAGTCCGGGTGTCCGGCGTTCACTGCAGCCGGGACTCCGGCTCCTCGTCCTCCTCGTCCGGCAGCTTCACGTCGCTGACGGCGATGTTGACCTCGACGACCTCGAGCCCGGTCATGCGCTCGACGGCCGCGACCACGTTCTCCCGCACGTCGCGGGCGACGTCCGCGATCGACACGCCGTACTCGACCACGATCTCCAGGTCGAGCGCGGTCTGCACCTCACCGACCTCGGCCTTGACCCCGCGCGTGACGGACTTCTGGCCGCCGCCGGGAACCCGGTCGCGCATGGCACCGAGGGTCCGGCTCATCCCGCTGCCCATGGCGTGCACGCCGAGCACGTCGCGGGCCGCGAGACCGGCGATCTTCTCCACCACACCGTCGGCGATGGTGGTCCGGCCCCGGCCGCCCGGGTCCCCGCCACCACGCCTGGTCACGTTCTCCTTGCGCGTCTGCGCGCTTCCGACGGACTCGCCCTGGGGGTTGTCCGGCCTGTTCCGCTCCGTCATCTCGGTCATCGCCGTTTGTCCCTTTCGTTCGTCCTTCTTCACCCACAGTAAGCGGGGTTGCGCCGTCTCGCGCCGGGGATGCGGCAGGCTGGAGGAATGACGGCGGACCGATGGACGCAGGCGGTACGGAATCAGCTGAGACTCGGCAGGCTGCTGCCGCTGGGCAGCGCGCGCGACGGGGCGTGGATCACTGAGGCCGCGGCCGACACGGTGCTGCGGCGGGCGGCTGCCCCCGTGGGCGGTGTCCGCCTCGGGAAACTCAGGATCGCGCTCGCCGATCCCGACCAGGTGTACGAGGCCGCGGTGCCGGCGCCGCCCAGTGCCCTGCCGCCGGGTCCCCTGCGCGTGGACGCGGAGTTCCTGGCCTCGGCGGACCCGACGGCACCGGCGGCGGAGCCCCTGCCGACCACCGCGGCCCGGCTGCGGGTGGCGCTGCTCGCGGCGGCGACGGAGCGGCTCGGGCTGCGGGTCGCCGAGGTGGACCTGCGGGTGACCGGGCTGCTGGAGGACGGGGAGGCGCCCGCAGTGACCGCCGATGAGCGGCGGGCCGCGGCCGTCCCGGCGGACGGTGAGGAGTCCGGCGCGGGCGCGGCCGCGCTGGCCGTTCCGGGCGTGGCCCGTCTGACGGACGTACTGGGCCGTCCGGTGCACATCGAGGACCGGACGGGTGACACCG
Organism: Streptomyces sp. NPDC054842; assembly: GCF_053611025.1. Classification (NCBI taxonomy): domain Bacteria; kingdom Bacillati; phylum Actinomycetota; class Actinomycetes; order Kitasatosporales; family Streptomycetaceae; genus Streptomyces; species Streptomyces sp. NPDC054842. The sequence goes on along the minus strand of NZ_JBSGZN010000044.1, from coordinate 8,232 downwards.
CGGACGGGGGCGCCGCTCTCCCGCGCCGCCACGTCCGCGTCGAGATCGCGGTCACGGCGGACGCGCGGGCGGTCGACACCGCACGCGCCGTCCGCGCCGCGGTGACGGCCGCCCTGCCGGACCACCCGTCGGTGGCGGTCCTGGTCACAGCGACGGACTGAGTCCTACGGCGACGAGGGCCCGACCACTCCGCCCCGGCGCGGGGGCGCGACAGCCCCGCCGGGATACGGCCGGTCCGCCCCCCGGCGCGCGACAGGCGGACAGCCCCCGAGGCGCCGCATGTCCCTCCCCGGCGAGAGACCTGCGGATGCCGACGACCTCGGGGAAGCCACGGCTCAGTCCCCGGCACGGGAGGGAAGGTCACTCAGTCCCGGCACGGGCGGAGTGGGCGGGCCGTGGTTGCTCGGGTGGGTCAGTCGCCGACGCCGGCGAGGTCACGCAGGCGGCGGGCCTGGGCGGCGCGCTCGGCGGTGCGCTGGTCCTCGTAGGACCGGTCCTGCGCCCCCCGCAACAGCGCCTTCGTCTCGACGACGGCGTCGCGCGGCGCCGCCAGCAGCGGGGCGATCAGGTCCCGGACGGCGGCGTCGAGCTGCTCGGCCGGGACGGAGAGGTTGGCGAGGCCGGTGCGCTCGGCCTCCTCGGCGAAGACGAAGCGTCCGGTCGCGCAGATCTCGAGCGCGCGGGCGTACCCCACGAGGTGCACCAGCGGGTGCGTACCGGTGAGGTCGGGCACGAGGCCGAGGCCGGTCTCGCGCATGGCGAACTGCACGTCGTCGGCGACGACGCGCAGGTCACAGGCGAGCGCGAGCTGGAAACCCGCCCCGATGGCGTGCCCCTGGACGGCGGCGACGGAGACGATGTCGCTGCGCCGCCACCAGGTGAACGCCTCCTGGTACTCGGCGATGGTCGCGTCGAGATCGGCGTCGGAGCCACGCGCGAGGTCGATGAACGACGGCTCGCCGTCGAAGCCCTCGGGCGTGAACGCCTGCCGGTCCAGCCCCGCGGAGAAGGACTTGCCCTCGGCGCGCAGCACGACGACCCGGACGGTGCCCGGCAGCGACCGCCCGGCTTGCGTCAACGCCCGCCACAGAGCAGGACTCTGGGCGTTGCGCTTGGCCGGATTGGTCAGCGTCACCGTGGCGACTGCCTCGTCGACGGTGAGCCGTACGCCGTCCTTGTCGAGTACCGGGTCGAGCGAAGCCATGGGAAGCCTCCGATGAGTGCGGTCACGGAGGATGCCGTACGACGGCACCCTCAAGTGACTGCACAGTAACCACCCGGTCGATCGACTGACCGACCGGGTGGCCACCACCGAAGCCGATGGGGACGCCCGGCCTCAGGCCGAAGCGGCCTTCTTGCCCCGGGTCGCACCGCCACGTCCACGGAGCGTGACGCCCGACTCGCTGAGCATCCGGTGCACGAAGCCATACGAGCGACCGGTTTCTTCGGCCAGCGCCCGGATGCTCGCACCGGAGTCGTACTTCTTCTTCAGGTCTGCCGCGAGCTTGTCGCGCGCGGCGCCGGTAACCCGGCTGCCCTTCTTCAGAGTCTCGGCCACCCGTGCCTCCTCATGGGAAGTGCGCTCTGGACTTCTCATGATCACCCCTTCCGCGCTTCATGGCCACCCATTCGGCAAGGTCCGTAAGACACGGTTTTGACGACAGGAGCCCGTCCCCACGAGCGGAACTCAAGCTTCCGCACAGTGGCCCGCAGCAGGCCGAACGGGTTCGTGGACGAAGCAGCAGGTCAGCGACGCGAGACGGCCGAGCCCCCGGGGGCCGGGGGCTCGACCGTGAAATCGATGTACGACACACCTCGGTATGAGGAGATCTCACACAGATGATGGATCACGGATCGGCCGAATGATCCATACGCAGTGGATCAGTCATTCGATCAAGGGCGGGCCGGCGCGCGCGGCGGCCCGCCGGGGGGTCACGCCAGGGCGACCAGGTCCGCGTAGTCGGAGCCCCACAGGTCCTCGACGCCGTCGGGCAGCAGGATGATCCGCTCCGGCTGCAGCGCCTCCACCGCGCCCTCGTCGTGGGTGACGAGGACGACCGCGCCCTTGTAGGTGCGCAGCGCGCCGAGGATCTCCTCGCGGCTGGCCGGGTCGAGGTTGTTCGTCGGCTCGTCGAGCAGCAGGACGTTCGCGGAGGAGACGACGAGGGTGGCGAGCGCCAGACGGGTCTTCTCGCCGCCGGACAGCACCCCGGCCGGCTTGTCGACGTCGTCGCCGGAGAACAGGAACGAGCCGAGCGTCTTGCGGACCTCGACCAGGTCCAGGTCGGGGGCGGCGGAGCGCATGTTCTCCAGGACCGTGCGCTCCGGGTCCAGGGTCTCGTGCTCCTGCGCGTAGTAGCCGAGCTTGAGGCCGTGCCCCTCGATGACCTGGCCGGTGTCGGGCTTCTCGGCGCCGCCGAGCAGCCGCAGGAGGGTGGTCTTGCCGGCGCCGTTCAGCCCGAGGATCACGACGCGGGAGCCCTTGTCGATCGCCAGATCGACGTCGGTGAAGATCTCCAGCGATCCGTACGACTTCGACAGGCCCTCGGCCATCAGCGGGGTCTTGCCGCACGGCGCGGGCTCCGGGAAGCGCAGCTTGGCGACCTTGTCGGACTTCCGCTCGGCCTCCAGGCCCGCGAGCAGCTTGTCGGCGCGGCGGGCCATGTTCTGCGCGGCGACGGTCTTGGTCGCCTTGGCGCGCATCTTGTCGGCCTGCGAGTGCAGCGCGGACGCCTTCTTCTCGGCGTTCTGCCGCTCGCGCTTGCGGCGCTTCTCGTCGGCCTCGCGCTGCTGCTGGTAGAGCTTCCAGCCCATGTTGTAGACGTCGATCTGGGCGCGGTTGGCGTCCAGGTAGAAGACCTTGTTCACGACCGTCTCGACCAGGTCGACGTCGTGGGAGATGACGATGAAGCCACCCCGGTAGGTCTTCAGGTAGTCGCGCAGCCAGACGATGGAGTCGGCGTCGAGGTGGTTCGTCGGCTCGTCGAGCAGCAGCGTGTCCGCGTCCGAGAACAGGATGCGGGCCAGCTCGACACGGCGGCGCTGACCGCCGGAGAGCGTGTGCAGGGGCTGGCCCAGCACGCGGTCGGGCAGGTTGAGCGCGGCGGCGATGGTGGCGGCCTCGGCCTCGGCGGAGTACCCGCCCTTGGTGAGGAACTCCGTCTCCTGGCGCTCGTACTGCCGCATGGCCTTCTCGCGGGTGGCGCCGGAGCCGTTCGCGATGCGCTGCTCGTTCTCCCGCATCTTGCGGATCAGGGTGTCCAGGCCGCGGGCGGAGAGGATGCGGTCGCGGGCGAGCACGTCGAGGTCGCCGGTGCGCGGGTCCTGCGGGAGGTAGCCGACCTCGCCGGAGCGGGTGACGGTGCCCGCGGCGGGGATGCCCTGGCCCGCGAGGACCTTGGTGAGCGTGGTCTTGCCCGCGCCGTTGCGGCCGACCAGGCCGATGCGGTCGCCCTTGGCGACGCGGAAGGTGGCGGACTCGATGAGGACACGGGCGCCGGCGCGCAGCTCGATACCGGAGGCGGAGATCACGGACAGACTCCTGGGCAGGGTCGTTGACGGACTGGACGGCTGATGACGTTCCCGCCGTCTAATGCGCGAGGAGAATGGCCATGGGCCAAGTCTAACGGGACCGTGCAACCACTTTTCCGGTGTACGCGTGTTCGACGCCCCGTCGCCCGTTGCCCAGCGGTGTCCGGTGGGGGGTGATCCGGCCGAGTCCGTCGACGGCGACGATCTGTGCGGTCCAGGCTGCGTCGGCGGCGCAGGGCTGCGCGACCAGCAGTGTTCCGCGGTGGTGCACGGCCCGCCCGGGGGCGAAGGAGCAGCCCGGCGGGGCGGGCAGGGTCCAGCGCAGGTCGCCGTCGGCGGTGCGGTAGGCGGCGATCCGGTGCGGGGTGAGCACGGCGAGCATGCGGGCCCCGGGGTCGAGGGTCCGCAGGACGCCCCGTCCCCCGTGGGCGGCGAGCCAGCCGGCGGCCCCGGGCAGGGCGCGGTGCCAGCGGACCGCGCCGCCGTCGGGTTCGGTGTCGGTGACCAGTCCGTCGTCCCACAGGGCGAAGGCGTGCACACGCGCGTGGAGGACGGCGAGTGGGCGGTGCCCGTCACGGGCGTGCGTCCAGCGCGCGCGGCCCGTCTCCGCGTCGCGGGCCAGCACACCGCCCGGGCCGGTCCGCAGCCGGATCTGCGTGGGGTGCTCCACGCGCGCGTGGAGGGTGAGGCGGTCCCCGTAGGGGGCCGGCCGGGCCCGGTGGGCCGCCGCCAGGAGCAGGGCGGCCGCGAGGAGGGCGACGGCGGCGGGCAGCAGACGGCGGGAGATTCGCCGATCGGTTCGGGGGTACCGGGGATGCGCCGTGGCGGTCGCCCGGCCGGACACGGTGAGCGGTCCTCCGCGAGGGCTGGCCGGGTCCGGCTCGGTCGCCTTGATCGGCGGTACGACCACCCTTGCCCCCTGCGATCGCCCCGGCCCACGGATCAGGCGCAGAGCGTAGGCGGGAGCGGGTGCGGGGGCGCCGGGACACGGCGTACGGGCGGGACGTGTCGCCCGGACGGAGGTCCGCGGCGCCGCGACCAGGGGCGGCCGCGGACGGACGCGGCCACGTAACGACGTACGCAGAGGGTGGTGCGCTCATGCAGTTCGACGACGACGCCGGCCTGGACACCTCGGAGGTGCAGGACAGGCGCGGCAGCCGGATCCCCGGCGGCGGAGCGACCGTCGGAGGTGGCGTCGCCGGTGTGATCGCGCTGCTGCTCGGCCTGTTCTTCGGCGTGGGGCCGGACCAGCTGGGCCTCTCGTCGGACGGCGACGAACCCTCGGCGAGCGCCTCCTCCCTGGACGAGGTCAGCCAGGACTGCCACACCGGGCGGGACGCGAACACCAGGGACGACTGCCGCGTCGTCGCCGTGGTCAACAGCGTGCAGGACTACTGGGGCCAGGAGTTCGAGCGCCGCGGCGACGGGTACACGTCGTCGCCGACGATCCTGTTCAGCCAGCGGGTCAATACCGCGTGCGGGAACGCGACCTCGGCCGTCGGGCCCTTCTACTGCCCGGGTGACCGCAAGGTCTATCTGGACCTGGACTTCTTCGGGGAGCTGCGGACGCGGTTCGGGGCGAGCGGCGGGCCGTTCGCGCAGGCGTACGTGATCGCCCACGAGTACGGACACCATGTGCAGGACCTGACGGGGACGCTGGACAGGTCGCAGGACGGGCGTACCGGCGCGAACAGCAACGCGGTGCGGGTGGAACTCCAGGCGGACTGCTACGCCGGTGTGTGGGCGCACCACGCGACCACCGCGAAGGACGAGAAGACCGGCAGGCCGCTGATCACCAGCCTGACCGCCGCGGACATCCGCGACGGTCTGGACGCGGCGGCGGCCGTCGGCGACGACCGGATCCAGGAGAGGTTCCAGGGCCGGGTGTCCCCGGAGTCGTGGACGCACGGCTCGGCCGAGCAGCGCCAGGAGTGGTTCCGGCAGGGCTACCGCACCGGCGACATGGCGCGGTGCGACACCTTCCGGTGACGACGTCTCCCGCGACGGGCGCCTTCCGCCGAGGCCCCTCTTGTCCAGCGGGTGCCTCGCGGAAGCTCCTTCCGCAGCGGGCGCCTCGCGCTGACGCCCTCCCGCAGCGGGCGCCTTTCACCGACGACCCTCCGGCAGCGGACGCCTCCGCCGGCTGACGACCCTCCGGCAGCGGGTGCCTCCGCCGACCCACGAGCCCTGCTTCAGCGCCCCCGCCGGCCCTCCGAGGCGGGGGCGCGGTCCCGTGCGCTCGCCGGGGCATTGTCAGTGGGGGGTGCGAGACTGTGGGACAGGTCACATTCGGCGCCGAGACGAGAGGGCGTGGTCGGCATGGCAGGCACGGACGGCGGCCGCCCGAGCATCTACCCGACACTGCTGTACGCGGACGCGAAGGGGGCCATCAGACAGCTCACGGACGCCTTCGGCTTCACCGAACTGTCGGTGTACGAGGGCGAGGACGGCACGGTGCTGCACGCCGAGCTGGCGCAGGGCAGGGGCGCGGTGATGCTGGGCTCCAAGGGCCGCGGCGGCGTCTTCGACACGGCCATGAAGGACGCCGGGCCCGCGGGGGTGTACGTCGTGGTGGACGACGTGGACGCGCACCACCAGCAGGCCGTGGACCACGGCGCGGAGATACTGATGCCCCCGACGGACCAGGACTACGGCTCCCGGGACTACATGGCCCGGGACCTGGAGGGCAACATATGGAGCTTCGGGACGTACACGCCCGACACCGGGACCTGAGTCCCCGTCAGCTCCCCCCGGTGTGCACCTGGAAGGCGGCCCGGCGCACGGCCTTGGCCAGCGCGGGGTCCGGATGGGCGGCGGCGAGCGCGACCAGTACCTGCACGGTGCGGGGGTGCCCGACCGCCCGGACCTCGTCGAGCAGCGCCGGCACGGTGGGCTGCACGGCGGACTCCAAGTGCCGCACCAGCAGCGGGGCTTCACCGTGGTCGGCGACGGCGGCCGCCGTGTCCACCCACAGCCAGGTCGCCTCCTCGCGGGTCAGCACCTCGTGCGCGTCCTCCGGGTCGTGGCCCTCGTGCTCGGCGAGCCACAGCAGCGCGTAGGGGCGCAGCGGGGTCTCGTCGGCGACGGCGCGCACGTCCGGTTCGGCGGGGGCGCCGACCACGCGCAGGGCCTCGAAGGCGAGACCGCGCAGGAGGGCGTCCTCACCGCGGGCCGCGGTGAGCAGCTCGGTGACGGCGCTGCCGACGGGGCGGGCGGCGAGCCAGGCCCGGTACTCGGCACGGGCCGCGTTGGGCCGCAGCCGGGCACAGCCGCGGAGCATGTCCTCGGCCGACTGCTCGATGTTCCCCGCGGGGCTCTGCGCGGCGACGCAGATCTGCTCCAGCTTGACCCAGACCGCCCAGCTGCCGAGCGGGGTGAGCGTGGCCTGTCCGTCGGCGCAGGTGAGCGCTCCCACGGAGGCGAGGGCGTGCAGGGCCCAGTCGAGGAGCGGGGCCAGCGGGGTGTCCGGGGCGTCCGGGAACTGGGGTTGGGCCGCCGGTTCGGGGCCGGGGCCGTACGGGATCTCGCAGCGCTCGGTGCGCAGTTCCGTGACGCGCTGTTCGAGCAGGTCCAGCAGTTGCGCCACGTCGACGGGGCCCGCGGACAGCTGGAGGAAGGAGAGCACCTGGGGCATCGCGGAGACGACTTCGGCGACGGCGGCGGGTTCCCGGTCCGTCGGCTCGGGATACGCGAGCGACCAGGCGTCGAAGAGGGCGACCCAGCCGCGCAGTACGGCGCTGTCGTCGCGGTTCCAGGCGCGCAGGCGCCAGCCGGGCCGGGCGCTGTTGCCGTGCACCTCGACGAGGCCGGCCAGGCGTGCGGTGTCCCAGTCGGCGCGGACCTGAGCGGGGGTCAGTCCCAGTTCGGCCGCGGCCCGTTCGGCGGTGGCCTCGGAGAGGGTGCCCTTGCCGTCGGGGGTCGCGCCGTCGCCTCCGGGACGCAGCGCGGTGTCGGCCCAGCGGGCGACGCGGGCGGCGCCGGCCAGGCCGGCGCGCGCCATACGGGCCAGTTCCGCGGGCGCCGGCGTGCCCTCGGGCGGTCGGGGTGCGGGGCGGCGGGAGCGGCTCTGGGCCACCGCTCGGGGGGCGGCGGCCAGGGGCCGCGGGCGGACGAGTCGGAGCCTGGAGTCGCGCGGGTTACGGGACGTCACGGGTGCAGTCTTCCGGTTGACAGTCCGAAAACCCAAACGGAATGCCCTGGGGGCCGTTCGGGGAGGCCGCCGGGCGGGGTCCCCGAGGGTTCGCGAGAGGTCCGGGCGGGCTCTGTCGCGGGGCGGAAACGGAAGGGCACGGCGCCCCGGCGGGACGAGGTGGCCGAAACCCGCCGGTCGGTCCGGGGCGCCCGGCGGGCGACGGCGGGCGTCCGCCGGTGGGCACCAGACATCCCGGCCGGCGGGGGCGGGGCGTTCCGGACAGCGGGGGGGGAGCGGGCCGCGCCTGTGGACGAGTGCCGGGCACGCAGCGGGGCGATTGCGGGGACCCCGCGGAGCGAGGGGGTGAGGCGCCCCGCCGTACGGCAGGCGCCTCGGCTTGGCGGCTCCCATCAGCGAGGGCCGGGGGCTTTTGCCGGCGAGTGCCCGACGCCCGGCGGGGCGGTTGCCGGAACGCCCGGCGGCGGGAACGGGGCGCGTCAGCCAGCGGGGGGGGGGGGCGGGGCGCCAGGCGGGCGAATGCCGGGGCATACCGCTTGGCGCCCCGAGCC